>JAKVCB010000023.1 GCA_022448345.1 Pirellulales bacterium | reverse complement strand
GGGAAATTGACATGCCCGTCCCCAGCCCGACCTGCGTTACCTTTGGCGGAGACAATTACGAAACGCTTTACGTCACGTCACAACAGGCCTTCGTGACCCCGGAGCAACTGGCAAGGCATCCACAGCCGGGAAGTCTGTTCGCAATTCACGGGCTCGGCGTCCGAGGCCTGCCCGAACCGAAGTTCGGCGCCTGAGGCCTTGATTTTCGCCGCTATCAAGGTGTTCTGGAACTGGGATCACTAGCGACATTCAAGACGGCGCTGGAGTTTCACCGCCAGTTGCAAGTCAACGCGAGCGCGAACCGACCAGGGCGTGCAAATTTGATAAAATCCGTTTTTGGTGATCGTGTTTGCTCAATACCGACATGCTCGTTCGTCCATCATGGGTGCGGCTCAATGATAGTCCCCATAACCGACATGCCGAGGTGATACCCAAAGAGCGAATCCCCGGCCTTGGATCGATCCGCGGCCTGGCACACGACAAGGATTTGGCCATCGTCCAGTTGGCACAAGCCCGGACTGTCCGAAGGCACAACACTGCTGCCTGGTTGTACTTGGCCCAAGGGCAGATCGCGATGCCAGGTTTGTCCGTGGTCATCACTGTAAAACAACGTGCAGAATGAGAAGCGGTCGGTTTTGCGCCATATTTCGCTGCCATCGCTCAGCCCCTCGGCGCCGACGACCATGAGAATCCGTCCGGAAGGCAGCACGAGGAGGTCAGGCATCTTGCCCTGAATGCCAGCGAACTTTGGCGGCGTCCAACTCTGTCCGCCGTCTTGAGAGTATTGAATACCGAAAGCGCGTCGCGGCGGGTCCACTGCATTCGGATCGTGACCACCCCCGCCCCGAACCATCGCTATGAGCGCGCCATCGTCCGCATCCGCGCTCATGCCCAGAGACGATTCTTCAAGGGCAATACAATCACGCATCAGGATGCGGATGTCACGACCTGGGAGGAGTACTGGGTGTTTGGAAACCATAACCGGCAAGGCATTTGGAAGCTGAAGGAAATGCTACCGGACGCTCAGGGCAAAGGTCTGTGGGACCAGGAGAATGTCGACGAGGATACGAGCGAACAGATGCTCAAATGGTATTACTCCAAGGACCGGGCTCTGTAAGGGCTGGAGGTCGCAGAAAGCGCGTCCTCTGGCAGGGTAAAGCCTCGCTCACCCGGGCTTGTCATACCTTGCGAGCCGATTCCACCCTGGCTCTATCCCATGCTTGGGCCTGCTGCGCCCTATTCTGCAGCCGTTTCTTGAAGTCCTCGTAGCGGTTCCCAAACCAGGACAACACCGAAGACATTTTTCCATTCTTGCTAGTGCCAACGACGCAACGTCAACAAGCCGCCGACGGCAAGCAGACACAGGCTTCCGGAAAAACTCCGTCTTCACCACTCCCCCGACCAGGGTGCGCGCCCGATTTGTGTGCCACTTTTAAAGGACCGCTAAATTTCCAAAAAAATTGTCTCTGTCATGTCGGGTCGTTAAGCTGCCTCTTGAGGTACTCTCTACAACCCTTTCACAAGTATTGGACTCCCTCCCTCCAGTGCTTATGACCCCAGCCACTCTCCCTCCCAACTGGCTGGGGTTTTTTATGCTCCCATCCTTTTGGCTGCTTTGCAGACAAGCCAGAATTCCGAACCACACCGTGAAACCGGCGTGAGAACCTCCGTAATGCTGAAACCGGGAGGCTTGGGAATGTGGTCAAAAATGAACCGATGATCGGCAGAAATCAACATGACAAAATTTCTCCCCACCTCTAAGCGGCAAACCAACTACTGTCGATCGCGTCCTCATGCCGCCGGAGATAGAATATTGGACGAGGACGCGCGTAGCTCGTCATTTGAATCAATCCCATGGGGAGTCCATGTTGACCCGGATCTAAGGGTGTAGTCCCGGATTGCCCGGTTGCGCTGCAGCACCTCCTGTCGCACGTAGGGCCGACCGTGATCCAGGTGGACACACACAGCTTGGTGCCGTACCTGTTTGCAACGGATACCCGAATTGAACAGCCGCTCACCGAGTTCACGATCGAGACCACCGTACTCCATCCGCTGGTCAAACCCGTTGACCTTCAACACATCGGCTTTCCACAACGACGCATTGTGGCCATTGAGTGTAGCTCGCGTAGGCGTTAACCAATTCATAAGCCAAGCGATCTGTTTCGCGGGCAAGAGTTTTAGAATGTCCTTGGACAGTGGAAAACCGTTGGCTCGCAACCACCGCAGGTCGGTACACTGCTGTTTACGAATGTTTTCGATGCTGATGCGTTCACTTAGCACACTCGACAGCCGAACACATCCACCCGACAACAAGTAGTTGGGCTCGGCCAACCTCAAGTGTGTATGCACAAAGTCCGGGTGAGGGATGCAGTCGCCGTCAGACAGGATAATGTAGTCGCCTGTGGACTCCACAATGGCTTTGTTCAAGATTTCGCATTTACGGAAACCGCGATCCTCGTGCCAAACGTGGCGAATGGTCAGTCCAGTCTGTTTCCGCAACCGGCTGACCAGGTCGGCCGTCTCTTGATCCGATCCATCATCAGCCACCACCAGTTCAAACTGGGTGTAGCTTTGTCCAAGGTAGCCCCAGATGACCTTTTCCAACCATTTTGTTGAATTGTAGGTTGAGATGATTATACTGACGCCCATGACAATTTTCTCCAGCGTGCCGTTAGGCCGCGGCTCCTGATGATTTTTGGTCTTTTCTCTGCGGACTTCCAAGTACCTGTCGGTCCTTGGAATATTGGCTGATCGGTGTGTCATCGCAATCCCACACATGTTGGTTAAGCAATTTGTGCAAGTGATGTTCCAACTCGCGACATTGACGGCGAGCCTGACCGAAACGGAACATGCCAGCCATGAGGGTTCCGCGCAGGGCCTCTCCTACAAGAAGTCGGCTGAATCGCCGTGCCAGTTTTCGACCAAGATAGGATGACACGGCCTTCTGCAGCCGGTCGTCAGTGACCGGCCCCTTGGGCAAGTCGCACAAAAACGTAGTCAGGTGCAATACCCCCGTCTCATGCAGCGAAGGACTTTCGGCGTAAATGTTCCGCCAGCGACAATTCAAGGAGTCAGGCAGCCTCCGAAGACACCAGCCTTGCTGCGACAGTTGCCATAACGAAACTGCCAGTCCAGCCTGATCACTGGTATGGATCGACTTCAATTTGCCCTCATGCTGAGGAAACAAGGCGGCTATTCTGCGGATGTTCTGCTCCCACAACACCCGCAGGTCACAATCGACTGGCGCCAGCACGGCGCCGCCGTTGTAGTAGGGGAGCAAGTCATTTCGCTCCCACCGCGGAACCTTGTACCCCAACCAGCGTCCAGGAAAGTTAGGCAATCCTAACTCATCGGCGAGGCAGCGACTGAGGTTGTGTGGCGGATCTAGTTGCAACCCCTGATAAATTCGCTTCCACTGAGCGTTGGTTACCTTGGGGCAATCGTCGGGCGCAGCTGCCAGACACGACGTCCAGTGTCCCAAGGGTGAAATGTCGTTGAGGATCAACGTGTCGACATCTAGCAGCAACCGTTGGCTTGTTTCAGCGGGAACTTCCAACCCTCGCAACTTGTTGCCTACGTGGTGTCCATCCTGGATACCAATCGGTGCGTGCAAAGAGATCCTTGCTCCTGCTCGGGCCGCCAACCGACGCACCGTAGCGGGTGGTTCCCCAATACAAGCCAGGTGCAGGGGCAACCGGGATTCGTTCCCATATTGCTGTAACCAACTGGACAGAAACAGGATGGCCTGCCCCTCCTGAACCTGTGCCTGGGATCCCATGAAGTCAGGAACGATAACCACATCAAATGGTGGCGGAGCAGTTGCCGTGGAAGCAGGCAGCCCGGTCATCAGCAATCGAGGGGGTGCCACAGAACTGGTCTCTGGCACGAAGACTGAAGATTTGAGTTTGACCATGACCTGTGCGCTGGTTGAAAAGCTGGACGGCACCCATCTCATCCGCAACGGACCAACAACTCTTTCCTTAAGCAGCTGTCTGTCGTTGAGGCCTGGACCCTCCCCCCCGTTATCGTCCACGAACTGTTGTACTACTTAGGATAACTGGATGCATTTTATGGAATATTCGGTACGTATCGGTTAGCGAGCCGGGTGCTAGCTAGTGCCACCCTGTCACTCTCCTGCAAGCCCTCCTCGTTACAACCTAGAATTCGTGCTGGAGTCATTCCAACAGGTGGACAAAATCGTATGGAGCATTCGTTCGGCAGTTGCTGACCATGACCGGTGTACTTACCGGCAAGCGGGCACGACTGGCGCACCCTGACCCTCTACGTGCTTGGTTTAGACAATCTAAAGATCTTTATGACGGGAGTCCGTATTGAAGAAACCTACGACTGGCGGCGACCGAAGTTGCGATGGAAAAAAGTCTTGGCTTGGAGTTCGACCGGTACGCGGTGTTCTTCCAGACGACAACCGGTCCATCGCATTTCTCGCGCCATTTTTCTCCGCAGAAATTACCCCGTTGGACTAGACCGACCGTGTTTCAGGAAGTTCTGACCAGTGGAACCCAGTCCTGTTGAGAACAAGATCGACTGGTTTTGCAAGCGGAGTCGTTTTTACGTTGGCTTGCCACGATCGGATGGCAACGGCTTACCATGATCGGCTGGCAACGTGGTCTTGCCGACAGGCCTGGCCAAATTACGATCCAAGACGGTACTTCCCGTTGGGGTCGGCGTATCGTCAAAATAAATGCCGTAGTCCCGCTGCAAAGCTCGTTCGTCACGCCACCGCGATATGAACGGTTCCAATTCCCTGGTTTCTAACGACAAGCCGGAGCAATTTGCCGCCAAGACCTCGAAAATCTTGTTGGCAACAACGCGGTGTCCCAGGCTATTCGCGTGCATGCCGTCCTGGTGTACCAACCAGTCGGCACTCCCATAGGCCTCCATCAAATCAACGTACAGGCACCCCATCTGCTCGGCAATCTGACTGATGCCTTCGTTGAACTGGTGAAACACCTCCAGGTTGGCCTCGCATCCTGGATAATCGAAGGCGTACATATAGTAAGGACCTGGCAAAACAATCAGCGGCTCAATGGTTTGGCGAACCATTCCAATCAATACAGCCAGTTCGTCACAAAACAGATCGAGCGGAGTGCCATGGCAAGCATCGTTCAGCCCATACGAGATAATCAGCAGATCTGGCCTGTAGGTAAAGACGTGCTTGTCGACCCGATCCATCGCAGACGGCTTCCCCAAATCATAGCCGGCACTTTTTGATGAAAGGATATTGCCGCCAATTCCCACATTGACTAACTGTACCGGCACGCGCTGAAACTCGTTGATCGTGCGGGCCAACTGGCTTGGCCATGCTCGCTCTGCACAATCGGCCCAACCACCAGCGGTAGTACTTTCACCGAGTGTAACCAGTGTATGAAACTCTTTGTCCCACCAATCTTTTTTCATGCGATTGAGTTTGGCAATTTCCGAGCGCGTGTCAAGCGGAGTGTCTGAAAGCACGATTTTCAACAAGATCAAACATTTCGGCACTGTTCCTAAATCTGCTTTTATGCCCCACACGGCCTCCTGCCCTGCCACCTTCTTTGGGCCTTGAGAGAGAGCAAGCTCTCTGCAGCGCCACGCTCACCTGACACGAAGCCCGTGTTTACTATCCATGTTTCACCATCCAGAGGTTGGGGCTATCAACCACCACAAAGGAGTGACAATCACAGCCATCCGTTTGATGATTGCGGTCTCACAAACGTCTTTCAAAGCCGCTAACACTTCCAAGATATGGTGGAAACCATTTTCCAGCGGCACTGGTTTCAACACCGACGCCCAGTACCTGTTAGCGAACTGTGGATCTTCCGTAAGGGGTGGTCACCGCTAGTTCGCAGTGACCACCAACGGACGGCTGGTTGAATCTCAAATCAGGACATCGTGTCGTCAAAATGACTATCCAACGTCTTGTGCCCAACCTCGAAACCGGTCGCCTCCAAAGAGTTTAACCAGTGGTTCAACGACCACCCACAATGAGTGTTAACCTGTTTTGCAACAACGTGTTGCGACATTTACTGGGGAACAAATTGGCGCCGTTCTTGCCCAACTGGAAGAGACTTTGGCACAAATCTAGCGACAACTCAGACCATAGTTCTAAAAACTGTATCGTTTCCAACTTAAGAAAGGTCTGCCGTGTTCCGTTTTATTTATTTGATCGCCGTGGCGATGTTATCTGTCCTGATGGTAATACCTGCAACTGTCAGTCTGGCCAAGGACTCTCGCCAGAAAAGTTCTCAGCAACGCCGGTCGTCGAAGGGCGTCAAACCACCACGTACGACAAAGGTCCGAAACAAGTCTCGCGCACCCTCATCTGGAAAAAAATTTTCCAGGTCGTCGAAGAACTCCAGTAAAGAGGGCCGGTCTTCGAGAAAAGGTTCATCCACATCAACTCGTCAACAGCCCGCCTCAAAACGATCTTCAAAGGTTCACTCCTCTCGCCGATCATTAAAGAGCCCTCCCACAAAAGGATCTTCGAAAGTTCGTTCTTCAAAGCAAAGCTCGAAAATCCGTGACACCCGGCGCGCTTCACAACACCCTAACCCTAATCCAGAACCAAAAAATCGCAACGCCAAGAGAGATGCCAGGGTTCGCGACAACCGGCGCGCTTCAAAAGCCCCTAATCCCAAGCGGGTATCCAACAACCGTAACGCCAAGCGAGATGCCAAGGTTCGTGACACCCGGCACGCTGCAAAAGATCCTAATCCCAAGCGAAAATCAAAAAATCGCGACGCCAAGCGAGACGCCAAGGTTCGTGACGCCAGGCACGCTGCAAAAGATCCTAATCCCAAGCGAAAATCGAAAAATCGCGACGCTAAGCGAGATGCCAGGGTTCGTGACGCCAGGCGCGCTTTAAAAGACCGTATTTCCAAACGAGAATCAAAGATTTCTGATATTGAACGAGCCTCAAAACACGGCACCGTCACAGCACCTCGAAACGTCAACCTCAACTTATATAACCCCAACCGGATCGACAAGAATCGCAAACGGCGTAATGCCAACAAGCTGGAAGGAATCCGCAATTTCGACCGTTGGGTCGACCACCATGGCAAAGGCAAGTTCAGGTCTCTGAAACTTGAAAAGTTCCGTGGCAAGTTCGGTGATGTACGCAATAGCGGCAATAGACAACTCCAAGTCCCCCAGGCACGGCGGGCAAAAACTTTTGCGATCCGAAGGTTGTCACTACGTTCAGGTTGTCACTGGTGGATTAATTTTGTCATCGGTGGTCACTGGCAGCGGAACCATTGTCACTGGTGGGACCACTGTTACTCCCCCAACTACTGGCAATGCTGGACGCCATGTCGGTACCAGGTAATTTCCTGTCCACCGATTAATGGATATGTGAGCAGCAGCTGGTACTTTGGTATTGATTGCATCTTAGTCCCGGACATGGCAGCTTATGGCGTCCAAGACGTTAAGCCAAATTCCCCGGCAGCCTTTGCCGGTTTGAGACAGGGCGACTTGATTGTCAGTATCAATGGACAAGGCATCGAAGATGAATCCGTTTTACCCTACGCGATCCAAACTTCCGGCGGTCACCTGGAACTGGAAGTGATTCGTGAAGGCAGTGATGAACCAACACTGGTTTATGTCACTCTACAACAAATAGACCGATTGTCTTACTAGGTGTTACGAATTGGGGACAAGGCCTGCTCAACACAAGTTGGGCAGGCTTTTTTGTGATCTTGGCTCATCGGCATCAGAGCCCATTAGCTCTGGGGCGGCAACTCCTGACTGGGGGTTTAAGAACGTCGCCCGAAAGAAGGACTTCCCTGGCCCCGCACCGTGACCCCTGAGACCTGCAAATTGGATCTCGGTTGGTTTGAGCTAAGACTGGCAACGCTTCAAATGGTTTTGAGCAAGTAGCCCTCTGCAAATTCACGGTAGGCTGCAACCTGACTGCTCACCCATTTGTTATCGCAGGAAAGTTCGTTTGCCATAATCTCTGCAACAGACTCTGCTGCCTCGCAGGAGGCCTTAACATCGAGCAGTAACGACCGGGTACGTCGTGCCAGAATGTCTTCGAGACAGATTGCCATTTCGTGACGTACCGCCCAAGCGACTTCAGCACCAGTGTAGGGGAGAGCTGGATGCAATGTTTTGGCAAGCCGGGGCTCTTTTTCACCAATCTGCTTGAGTTGTTCGGCATCTGCCCCATAAGCACGCAAATGATCCTGATCTAAGGAATCGAGAGAACTTGGATCGAGATAACCGTGCAAGTGAAGTTGCTCGGTACAACAATCCTGGGGAGCGAGTTGGCCAACTTCGATCACATGTTTCATCGCATCTTCCGCCATTTTTCGGTAAATTGTCCATTTACCACCAGTCACACTCACCAGGCCAGTCCTACTCACAAAGACTTCGTGACGTCGCGAAATTGACTTTGTCTTCCCCGATTTACCACCGGGATGGACCAACGGACGCTGACCGGCAAAAGCACACAACACATCTTCGGAAGAAGGGTTGTTCTGGAGGTAGCGTCCTGCATTTCTGAGAATGAATTCGACCTCCTCTGGCAGGGGACGCGGTTCCAGTTGTGCCTGTTGCATGGGTGTATCGGTAGTCCCCACGAGAACCCGATCGTGCCAGGGAATCACGAATAGCACGCGCCCATCGTCAGTGTGAGGCACCATAATGGCACTGTCACCGCGTAAAAAGGAACGGTCGAGCACAAGATGAACTCCCTGTGCAGGCTCAATTTTTTCGTCCGCATCCGGGTCATCCATTTTCCGCATTCGGTCCGAAAAAATACCTGTCGCGTTAACAACCACCTTCGCGTGCACCTGAAATTCTTCCTGTGACTCGTTCTCTTTGGCAACCACTCCAACGACTGTGTCATCTTCCTTCAAAAAACCAGTAACTTCGAGGTAGTTTGCGATTGCAGCACCTTGTTCGGCAGCGGTGGTGGCAAGGGTTACGGCCATGCGGGCATCATCAAATTGCCCATCGTGGTACTTAATGCCACCCAGCAAACCTTCTTGCTGGACATTCGGAATCGCAGCAATGGTCTCTGTGCGATTGAGTCGGGTACTTTTCTCAATGTTTAATTCACCCGCAAGTGCATCGTAGAATTTCATCCCCACGCCATAGAAGGGTCCCTCCCACCATTTGTACTGGGGAATGATGAAGGCTAAATTGCTCACCAGATGCGGGGCATTGCGACACATAATCCCCCGCTCACGAAGTGCCTCGGTGACAAGCGAAAGGTCAAGTTGCTCAAGGTAACGCACACCACCATGAACAAGCTTGGTACTACGACTGGAGGTTGCTTTTGCAAAATCATGTGCTTCCAGTAGCGCGGTGCGGTAACCGCGGCTTGCCGAGTCGACCGCGATACCGAGCCCTGTAGCACCCCCTCCGATAATGGCAACATCGAACGACTCAGAGCGAAGTCGTGATATCATGTCAAGCCGATTCATAGGGCCCGCTCCATGTACAGTGCAAGTCAATCTGCGTGAACTTCCTCCACAGGCACATCACACTATCAGGTTTTCTACTGCTCGTACTGTTTACCAGCCGCCTGCTGCTTCTGTCCTACGGAAGTCGGTGCAGCCATGTCACTGAAAGAAATCATCAGGACCGCCATTTTTCAATACGGCGTATCCCTTCTTCGATATCCTCCGTGGAACCAGCGTATGAGAAACGCATGAAATGGTGGCCATCCCGGGGAGAAAAATCTGTCCCCGGCGCAGCCAGGACTCCGCAGCCTTCAAGCATGTCAATTGCAAATTTAGCGCTGTCTTCATGCATGTGCTTCACGTGACAATAGAGATAAAAAGCTCCGTGTGGTGCCGCAAACCGGTCAAAACCCAAACGGGGCATTTCTCGCAAAAGAATATCGCGATTTCGGGCATAACGAACAACGTGTTTGTCAAGTTCTTCACGACAGTTCAGGGCCTCGATCGCCCCAAATTGGGAAGGTGCCGAAGGGCAGATATAGAGGTTGTGAGCAAGATGAGTAACCGGTTCTGAGAGATACTCGGGAACAACCATCCAACCAAGGCGCCAGCCTGGCATGGAATAGTATTTCGAAAAGCTGTTGATGACAATTGCGTCATCGGAGTGTGCTACGGCCGTAGTTTGAGGAACATCGTTGTCAAAAATGATGTCGTGATAAATTTCATCGGAGATAAGCTGGATTCCCTTCTGCCGACAATAGTCTGCGACCTCGGCAAACTGGTCGGGCGGCATCATCGACCCCGTCGGATTTCCTGGACTTGCAAAAACTAATCCGTCGATTTTTCCCTCAATTGCCTCCAGGTCTGCCACAGTAGGTTGGAAATGAGTTTCCTCGGAAGGGTAAAAGGGAACACATTCGATGTCGACCGTGGGCATCGCATGACGGTACGCATAGTAAAACGGTTGTCCAATAGCAACACGGGCTCCCTTCTCAAAACAGCTGATCAGGGCCAGCAACATGGCGCCAGAGGCACCCAAGGTCACAATGATCCGTTCGGAACTGACCTCCACTCCATACCGTTCCTGGTAGTGGCGGGCCAACCGTTCACGCAATTCGGGTATCCCAGCAGCGCCGGTGTATCCGAGAATCGAGATTTCACTTTCGCGTTGGATGGCTTCCAATGCCGCCGCGGGGGCACTCGTACTGGGCTGTCCAACCTGCAAATAGATAACTCGTTCGCCTTGGGCCTCTAACGCCTTTGCCCGCCGGTGAAATTCTTCTGCCAGGCTGGGCGTGGTACCCCGCTTCGAAAGCCTTTGGATCTCATCTGCACTCAACGGAACCCCCTTGTCGTGTTTGATCGACGTTTTATCAGAACGCTATCTCCAGTTAAAAAACGGAAACAACAAGGGCAACTTCAACCTCGCCACCCCTCGGAATCTTTTGCCCGACTGGAGAAAACATGGCATCCTTGAATTGTCTGCCTCGATTAGTATCCAAGACCAAATATAGCCCCACAGAGCCGACACCGATAGATACCAAACCCACCAGCTTAAGGAAAGAAATAACCAGAGTCCCCAGATAAGCGGGTGTTGATTCTAGTCGAACTCGCAACCACGGAGTCGCCTGATAGACCGCAAGCACGACCATGCGGTCTTGCGCATAAACCAAACATCCTATTTCCGGGAAGGTAACACAACGGGAACCGCCAAATCGAAATTACGCAGAGTAAGCCACTCTGGATTCCTGCTGATGCAGCGGAGTCTTCAAAGACTTCCATCCCGAAACAAAGCTGAAGAAATCCGATCTGACGATGGACCACAACGCCGAGATTTCACAGCCAACCAGATCGAGCCCCAGTACCGCTAAAGAGCGCTAAACAGGTCAAGGGTGACGTCCCAATCCACCAGGCCTATCGACAAAGAACCAAGAGGTCTTCGTGGAGGGATGCCGTTTATTCCTCATCGCTACGCAACTTGGCAAGCACACTGTAGTCCTCAAGTGTTGTCGTATCGCCAACCGTTTCCTTACCAGCGGCAATATCCTTCAGTAGTCGACGCATAATCTTTCCACTGCGGGTCTTGGGCAACGCGTTCGTAAAATGAATATCGTCGGGCTGGGCAAGTGCCCCGATTTCTTTTCGGACATGTTGCTTCAGCGTTTTACGCAAGTCGTCATTAGGATCCGCATCACGCAGGACAACAAAGACGGCAACCGCATCCCCTTTGAGGTCGTCGGGGCGGCCCACTGCTGCCGATTCGGCCACCAGGGGATGGGATACCAACGCGCTTTCAATTTCAATCGTGCTCAGCCGATGACCAGAAACATTCAGCACATCGTCAATCCTTCCCATAATCCAGTAATAGTCATCTTCGTCACAGCGCGCATTGTCACCCGCCAGGTATTTACCCGGCACTTTACTCCAATAAACGTCTCGGTAGCGTTCTTCATCACCCCAAATCCCGCGAAGCATTCCTGGCCACGGTTGGGAAATCGTTAACCAACCACCTTGGTTGGCATCTACCAGATCACCAGCCTCATCGACGATCTCCGGAATAATACCAGGAAGTGGCTTGGTACAACTTCCTGGCTTGGTGGCAATCGCGCCAGGGAGCGGGCTCATCATGATGCCACCTGTTTCGGTCTGCCACCACGTGTCAACAATGGGACAACGCTCACCGCCAATGGTTTTGTGATACCACATCCAAGCTTCGGGATTGATACCTTCACCAACGGTTCCAAGAAGCCGCAAACTGGAGAGATCATGTTTTGTGACATGTTCATCGCCCCATTTGATAAACGCACGAATTGCGGTCGGAGCCGTATAGAAAATAGAAACTTTGTATTTTTCGACGATCTGCCAGAAGCGACTCTCATCGGGATGGTTGGGGGCCCCTTCATACATTACCACCGTGGCCCCAGCAGAAAGCGGCCCATAGACAATGTAGCTGTGCCCGGTGATCCAACCGCAGTCAGCCGTACACCAGAAAACGTCATCCTCGCGATGGTCAAAGACCCATTGAAAGCTCTTCTTGACATAGAGATTATAGCCAGCGGTAGTATGCTTGATCCCTTTCGGTTTTCCGGTCGATCCACTTGTGTAGAGAATAAACAGGGGGGTCTCGCTGTCGAGCGGCTCTGCTGGGCAATCGCTGCTGGCAGATTCCATCAACTCATGCCACCAGAAGTCTCGACCGGACTGCATGGGCACTTCGTTGCCGACACGTTTGAGAACCACGCATTTTTGGACAGTGCTTGATTTTTCCAGTGCTTCGTCAACTATAGCCTTGAGCGGAAGCTGCTTGCCTCGTCGCCAGGCTGCATCGGATGTCAACTGAATTTTGGCATTGGCGTCGTTATTGCGATCGGCGATCGCCTCGGCAGAGAATCCCGCAAAAATGACCGAGTGAATTGCCCCAATTCGCGCGCAGGCAAGCATGGCAATCGCCAACTCTGGGACCATTGGCATGTAAATCGAAACGACATCTCCTTTTCCAATGCCGAGTTGCTTTAAGCAATTGGAAAATTTGCACACTTCCTCGTGTAGCTGAGCGTAGGTGAAGGTACATTGGTCACCAGGCTCCCCTTCCCACACAATGGCCTGGCGATCTCCCAAGCCAGCCTCAATGTTACGGTCGAGGCAGTTGTACGAGACGTTGGTTTTGCCACCCACGAACCACTGGGCATCTGGCTCGTTCCAGACGAGCGTTTCCTGAAATGGCTCAAACCAATGCAACTCCTCACGGGCCAATGCAGCCCAAAATGCAGACGGATCCGCGGCCGCATTTTCCCAGAGTGCCTGGTATTCATCCAACGACTTCACCCGGGCATGTGCCGAAAATTCCGCCGTGGGCGGAAAGAGGCGTTTTTCCTGCATGACTGTAGCAATTTGACCAGACACCTGAGCCGCCATACGATCCCCCTTCACCCATAAGATCTAGAGAATGAAACCTACGAAAGTTCGCATTCTACCTTCGACAAGCTGTAATTTAAAGCGGCCAACCGCAGCCCGGTTTCCGGCTTCGCCTGTTGTCAAACCAGGTAAACCACGAGAATGCCAGGGCTCACGAACGGGTCATCGCCAGGCGACCAATGGTCGCAATTTTGGAGATTGCTTCGCGCCAGTCGGCCTTGGATTGCCCCCGATGCCGGTCTTCAAAAGTAATAGGCACCTCTGTGAAACGGGCGCCGGATCTTTGGAGTTGCCAAAGAATTTCTTCCAGATAGGCATAGCCAGTAGCACGAATGTCATCGAAGGAAATTTGCTCCAGGGCCCCAACACGATAGGCTCGAAAAGCGCCGCTTGAATCGTACACCTTTAACCGAAGCAACCTGCGACTCGCCATGTTGACCAGCCGACTGATGATACGGCGATGTCTGGGCCATCCCTTGATCAATCCTCCTGAGCAGTACCGCGATCCAATCGCGACATCGACATCTTCCAACCGACCGACGAGGTCAGGGATCTTCTTGGGATCATGGCTCCAATCAGCGTCCATCGTAATGATAATGCGATAGTCGAGGGCTATTGCCTCACGCATGGCAGCGATCGTTGCCGATCCCAGCCCCAACTTACCTGGTCGGTGATGACACGTCAGACGAGGCTCTGAAGCAGAGCGTTCATCACACCACCTGCCTGTGCCATCGGGGGAATCATCGTCCACGACCAGAATATGTACGTTGGGAAGCACTTTAAAAATTGCGTCTACCAACGAAGGGAGATTGTCACGTTCGTTAAAAGTGGCCAACGCGACGAGAACAGGACAAGCACTTGACAAGGAATTACTCGGCATATCTGCATTCCTATTCCCTCGCACTCAAACCTTTGTAGTACTCGATAGATTGCTTTAAACCTTCGTCGAATCCAACGCTCGGCGAATACCCAAGAACTTTTTGGGCAGCTGTGATATCCGCCAAACTTTCACGGACGTCCCCAACACGAGGATCTGAAAACAGCGGTTGAATCTCTTTTCCAAGAATTCGGTTGATCGAATCCATCACCGCAAGCAGGGTGAGTTGCTTGCCACAGGCAGCGTTAAAGACTCTTCCCGCTGCGTTTTCGGCATCAGCCGCAGCAAGATTCGCCGCCACAACATTAAAAACGAAAGTAAAATCGCGCGATTGCAACCCATCGCCAAAAATGGTCGGCTGCTTGTCAGCCATGATAGCATTCACAAATTTTGGGATGACGGCGGCATACTCACTTTCTGGATCTTGCCTCGGCCCAAAAACGTTGAAATACCGAAGAATGACCGTCTCCAGTCCATACGTTGCAGTAAAGGCTTGACAAAAACTCTCGCAAGCAGCCTTAGCGGCTGCGTAGGGCGAAATAGGAGAGGGCAGGTCCGATTCTCGCTTGGAAGAAACAGGTTGGTCTCCATACACGCTGCTCGAACTGGCAAACACCACCCGTCGCACACCCGATTGCCGGGCAACGTCCAGCAGGCTTACCGTTGCGGTCACGCAATGGCCGTGGGTGTCCAGAGGCTGGGCAACACTTCTTGGCACAGAGGCCAAAGCTGCCTGATGATAGATCACCTCAACGTCTTTTAACGCATTTTCAGTCGCTTGACGATCAAGCAGATCGCCTTTTACAAAATCGATCTTCCCTTCCAGGTGAGAAATATTGCTCGACTTACCAGTACTCAAATTGTCGAACACGCGGACCGATTTTCCGCGTGCAACTAATTCCGTCGCAATATGGGAACCGATGAATCCCGCTCCCCCAGTTACCAGTTGAATAGCCATGGGGTAAAGATAATCAAGCTCGCGAACCTTGACAATAGAGCCATTAAGTCAAGAGCACGGGAACTCTGGCGAGACAGGTTTGGGACTACCCTAAGTGAATAAAATCCTGCGGAGGCAAGTGGCAGCCCTTCTGAACTTTCAACGAGAAGCAACAATCACCTGTCTCGATTTGGAATTTTAACCTGTCAACGAGTCACTCGGCCGAAAGGGATCACTGAATTATCCGTCACGCAATCTGGTAAAGAGTTGGCTATATTCCTGTCGTCGGACAGAAGGACCGATCTGCCCGCTGTCAGCGGAGTCGTCTTCCACAATTAAAATATTACCAACCCTGTCTGGACCGATTGGCCGCTCAGCATTGCCAGCCAGTTGCCGCTGATCTGCATGGACAGACTGCTCGGCCATTGCGTTATTGGAGATCTCATCTGAATGCTGCATGGAAAGCGATGGATATTTGAGTGTCACCGATGTGGGCAAGTTTGCAACTTCCGCAAGGTCCGTAGCGTCACCTGGAAGCGGGTGGTTCGGCAGGTCGAATCCCGGCTTGCCGGTAGCTGCAATCGGCAAAGTCAATTCCTCATTAACAGCACTGCAGGGTAATGAAACCAGTGTTGGGAAGTGCAAATGGTCATCTGACTCGCGGCTTGATATCTCCTGACAGGTGTTCTGAGCACTGCCAATACCAAGTATCTCCTGAACCAAATCAGAAAGGTCGTCACCGCGACTGACAACACGCGGAGTTCGCTCGGAAAATGCGTCTCCCAAAGCTGAAAATTCCTCCAACACAATCTCCTCTTCGACAAATTCTTCGGCAAAAGGGTCGCTTGCCGTTTCTTGTGTGGGTGAAAATCCCCCAGCTTCGACAGCAGAATTGGGGTTCTCCTGCATGGTCATGACCTGCCCGCTTGTTTCCAGTGGCAACGCCTCTGGCAGGAGTTCTACAGAATCGGCTTCCGCAACTGGTTCCAAAACAGCGGGCGCAGTGGATTGACCGCTGTCGGTTGTATCATCGCTATCCGACTGCCAATCAGAATCGAAGGAAGCCTCGTCATCGACTGGACAAAAACAACCGTTTTCGTCTGTGCTCCCACCGGTCGTTTCATATTGAACCGAATCATCCGTTTCCAGAGCATCCGTTTCTAGAGTGGGCGTTTCCAGGGTAAGCGGGGTATCCTGCTGGACGTGATCAGGGAGTGAATCGTCACACATTCCGGAGTCGTCACCGGGCATTTCGAGTTCACCAAACTCCACGACATTCTGCGGCGAACCAACCGCTATTGCCACAGGTTTTGTCTCGGCAGGTACGTCTACAGGTACGGGTAATTGCTGCAGGTCAGCCCATGCCTCCTGGATGAGCGACACCGATAGTTGTTGGAGTTGCTTCTCGCCAGCAAGTAACAGTGCGTGGTCGCAAAGTTGACTGACCAACCGGCAAATACCGTCAGTGGCATTGTAAACCGCATTCTGAATCTCGCTGTCAATACAACTGGCACTGTCAATTCCGGCCATCTCTAAATGCGCTCGGATGTATTGACCCGTTTCCGCAATCCCAAGTGGGGTCAAATAGCAACGCGCGGCAACCCGTTGCTGAAAAGACTCAAGTTGAGGGTCTGCTAAAATTTCTTCCAGGTATGGTAACCCAGCAACCACCAGTCGAACGCGGGGCTGCCCGTTGCGCACGACGTTCGTAAGCTGCCGAATCTCTTCCAGCAAATGAATTGGCAACGCCTGGGCCTCGTCAACAAGCAGGAGTGTACCGTTGGGATTTTGCTCGCTGCAAAGCAGGTGTTGAGCCAATGCAATGCGCAACTGGCCTTCGTCGGCGTAGTGATGGGGAAGTCCCAATTCAAACAGGATGGCTTGTAGCAGTGCGCGACGTGTACACAACTGGGACGACGACAAGAACGCTATGTCCAACCGTTCGGAAAACTGGGCAGCCAAAACTTGCAGTAACATTGTCTTACCGGTGCCCGCAGCTCCAATGACTAAACCTGGCCCACCGCCGCGGCTAATTGATCGCACCAATCTTTCACGAGATTCTTCAATCGAGGCCCCTGGAAAGTACCGCCTTGCACAGGGAGAGGTAGGGAAAACTTTCTCGTCAAAATTATTTAAATCTTGGCTGCTCATAATTGGAAAATGAAGGTTATCGAGAATGAATTGGAAGTGTGGAGCCAGGAAAGTCCATCGGACACTGCTGAAGGCAACAAGTTGAGGCGCGCTATCCGACCCTGTCGACTTGCATCGGCACTTGGTTTGGACCGGCTTGACCCTGAGCCGCTGAATTGGTGGATGGAGGCTCACACCGAGTACGTCATCCCACAACCTGCTGCGGTCGCCCGAACACAAAGCCAACCTGCAAATGCAAACCCTCCAGGTGGCTTCAATTTCAGCCAAATCACCCAGCCACCATGGTCGCCTCCGCCCGGGCCGATGGAAAAAAGTCAACCCGCCAAACCACAGCCGGCCAAATCAGCACATCCCGTGAGGTGCAAGTCTTCGAACAGCCCATCCTTACGAAAACCGGCCTGAAAGTGGTAAGAAGGCCATTCGACAGCCAGAAGGTTCCTCGATGGTTCTCGACTCAACCACCAAGCTGGCTACAATGCAACAGCCCGCTCGCATCCAGGTGTGTAATGTTTCAAATCAAAGTTTGTGGAATTACCAATGTTGTTGACGCAAAAGCTGCCGTTGCAGCAGGTGTCGACGCAATCGGCCTGAACTTTTATCGGCCCAGCAAACGGTATGTGACCGCCGCTCGTGCCGAGGCTATCCTCGACTCGCTCGCTGGACAGGCCCGCGTCGTGGCCCTGTTCGCTGATGAAGTGTCCGCCGAAATTAACGAGATGACCGAGCGACTGAATATCCAAACAGTCCAACTCCACGGCAATGAACCGGCCGCTTTTTTAACTCAACTCCGGAGTGACCTCACCATCATTCGGGCGCGGCGCCTGGATCGGGGGGGAATTGACGCACTCAAAGACGATCTGCAGGCTTGCGGCGAGGCTGGCAGGGCACCGGACGCGATGCTCATCGATTCATTGGTTCCGGGAGAATTTGGTGGAACTGGCCACACGGCTGATTGGGACATCCTGGCCTCAAATCGCACTTGGCATGAAAAATTGCCGCTTATTTTGGCCGGAGGGCTTACGCCAGAAAACGTAGCAACTGCCATCTCGCAGGTGCAACCCACGGCTGTCGACGTCGCCAGTGGAGTCGAAAAATCCCCTGGCGTAAAAGACGCGGCTATAATGCAAGCGTTTGCCAAACGAGCAACTGCTGCTTTTGCTACCCTTTAGTTTCCGCAACGATTACTCCCTCACAACGGCACCGGGAACCACTTGTCACTCTTTCCTTTGAGAGACTACAATCTTTCAGAGCTTGGATGCCGTTTGTTACGGGCCAATCCCGTTCTCGACCGTCGCTACCTGTTATCAGGCGGTCTTGCCTGGGTCTCTATCGCTTGAGTTCCGAACAAGTCGACCCAACGTCTTTTTGCCAACTGAGGAGCAAATTTTCCCACTAGGAGAAAAGTTAAGTGTTGAAAACTGAAAGTAAGCCCGCCTACAAAGTTCTCGATTGTACACCAGAAGAATTTGACCACCTGGCACAATGGGGACGCAAGGAAATTGATCTGGCTGAGAATGAGATGCCCGGCCTGATGGCCTTGCGCCAGAAGTATGGGGCAGAAAAACCCCTGCAGGGAGCACGAATCGCCGGTTGTCTTCACATGACCATTCAAACGGCTGTTCTTATCGAAACACTTATTGACCTAGGGGCTGAAGTCACCTGGAGTAGCTGCAATATTTTTTCGACACAAGACCACGCGGCATGTGCCATTGCCAAAGCAGGTGTCCCCGTTTATGCCTGGAAAGGAATGAATGAGGAAGAATTTAGCTGGTGCATTGAACAAACGCTCCACTTTCCCGACGGCAAGCCCCTGAACCTTATTCTTGACGATGGGGGTGACCTGACAGCCATGGTCCACGAGAGTTTTCCCGAACTTTTAGGCGATATTCGGGGGCTTTCGGAAGAAACCACCACAGGTGTCCATCGGCTTTACCAGATGCATCAAAAGGGGAGTCTCAAGGTACCGGCGATTAACGTGAACGACTCGGTAACCAAGAGCAAGTTCGACAACCTGTACGGGTGCCGCGAATCACTTGCCGACGGCATTAAGCGGGCCACTGATGTCATGGTCGCCGGCAAGGTCGTGGTCATTGCCGGGTATGGAGATGTTGGCAAAGGATGCGCTCAGTCCATGCGTGGTCTTGGTGCTCGAGTGATTCTTACCGAAATCGATCCGATCCTGGCACTCCAGGCAGCCATGGAAGGATACGAAATCACAACGATGGAAGAAGCCGTTGCAGAAGGAGATATCTTTGTTACCACCACGGGCAATCGCGATATCATCACCGGGGCACACATGGTGTGCATGAAAAATGACGCGATTGTCTGCAATATTGGCCATTTCGATCTGGAAATCGATATCGCCTGGCTGGAAGACGAAGTGGCCGCAAATCGTGCCACGAAAGACCGAATCAAGCCGGCTGAAGTTGGAACTGTCGACAAATACACCTTCAAATCAACCGGTCAGTCGATTGTGATCCTGGCCGAAGGTCGACTCGTGAATCTTGGTTGTGCAACTGGCCACCCATCCTTTGTAATGAGTAACTCCTTTACAAATCAGGTGTTAGCGCAACTTGCGTTGTGGCAAAATACCGATCAATTCGCAGTCGGGGTCCATGTACTTCCCAAATCGCTTGATGAGGAAGTTGCCCGTCTGCACCTCGAAAAACTTGGTGTCAAACTGACCAAGATGACCCCGGCACAAGCAGACTACATCGGCGTTCCCGTCGAGGGACCGTACAAACCGACCTATTATCGTTACTAGCAATCGGGTTGGCCAACTTTGGCCGCATTGGAAGTCGGCCACATCGGTCCTTACCCGGTTTTACCGGCAAGGGTCCGTCTGTACTCCAGCGTTGCAACTCTAAGTGAAGGAGTGAAGGACGGTCTCCCTTCCGCTGCTGCACGGGATCTTCAGCTGAGAACAGGGGACAACATCGTCGGAAACCCCAGTGCTTCCCTTCCCCGGAAGACGGCTTGGTGGGCTGGGCTTCGGGTTTGATAGCTTGGGGGGGGTTTGACAACTCGGTCAAACACCGGAAACAATCCTTCTAGTCTGCTTTTTCTACGACCTGCAATCGTAGTTCACACCCACCAATCCAGTTGAATCGTGGTCCGATTCACTCGATTTCACACTCTTCGATCCAATAATGCCCGATATTCAAGCTTTCCGCGGAATTCGTTACGACCTCGGACACGTCGGTAACCTGAGCCGAGTCGTCGCTCCTCCCTATGATGTGATCGACAACCATCTTCAAAACCAGCTCTACGAACTTCATGAAGCCAACGTCGTACGACTGATTCTCAATCGCGAGGAAACCGGAGATGATGAACAAAATAATCGGTATGAACGCGCCCGGCGATTACTTCGAACCTGGCAGCGCGAAGGCATTCTGTTCACTGAAGCTGATCCGGCGATCTACGTCTACCACCAGGTCTTTCAAATAGATCAAGTTGAACACGTACGACGCGGATTCATGTGTCGGGTGGGCCTGGAGCGGTTTGGTGAAGGGAATATCTATCCACACGAAGAAACCCATCCAAAGGCAAAAGTCGATCGGCTTAAACTCTGGCAGGCATGCCGAGCTAACCTCAGCCAAATCTTTGGGCTCTATCCTGACCCGGAAAACAGATCGCAAGAACTCCTGGAGCAGGTGATCGTCGGAACCATCCCTCTTGAGGCAACCGACCATCTCAACGTTATTCACCGGATTTGGCCCGTTACCGATGTGGAAACAATCACTCAGGTCATTGCGACGATGGGCACCAAACCGATTTTTATCGCTGACGGACACCATCGGTATGAAACGGCCTGCACATACCGCGATCTTCTGGCAGCCGAACACAATGGCGACCTGCCGGCACAACATCCGGCAAACGGGGTGCTTATGATGTGCGTCTCGACGAGCGATCCGGGAATGATCGTTCTGCCAACGCACCGCCTTTTTCGAGGGCTACCACCGATCAGTTCAGCAGAACTTATCAACAAGCTTGGCAACTGCTTTGACGCCCGGGTCGAAGGGACTGGCCTTGCAGATACCGCACGCGTGTGGGCTCTTCTTGACCGCAACCAGGTGCAAGATCGTCTTGCCTTTTATACTGCAAAAGATGGCAAGTGGGTGGTTGCCAACATCGCTGAACCAGGCATTGACAAATTGGCGCAAGTCGCCAGGGACCATAGCCCACAATGGCAAAGCCTGGGCGTCAGTATTCTTCACCGGCTGGTCATCGATACACTCCTGGACCTGAATAACCTGCCAACCCCCAAATATGTACACACCATCAACGAGGTGGTCGATGGGCTGAAATCAGGTGACATTGTTGGTCGCGATGCCACGGGACAAACGGGTGGCGGATCGCCATTTGAGCTCGCCGCCCTGGTCATGCCCGCCACGCTCGAGGATATCCGCACGACTTCAGCCAACCACGAACGGATGCCTGCCAAGAGCACCTACTTCTACCCCAAGCTACTGAGCGGCCTTGTCATTAATTCGCTCGAGTGACCCAACTCCACCGGTTGGCGTGGCTGCTCCATAGTCGACTGGTAAAACCGGGGTATCCGAAAAAGGCCTTTAATTACAGGGTTTCACGTGAAACCAGAAGGCTGTGAGTCGCCGGCTCTGTTCTTTCACCTGGAACATCTGCGCAAAGCAGACCAAAACAGTCATCAACATGGCCTGCATGTTTCACATGAAACAGGACAAATACAACACCAGGGATGCTTAACAAGTCTGCACGCTTGGAGAATATTAAGAAGGATACATGCTTTGTTGAGCATATGAATTATAGAGGGTTTTGAGATTTTGCATAAATACTACCGATTGTTTCACGTGGAACCTTTAGGCATCTAGCTATTGCTCAATCGCTGCTGTTTTCCGGGTAGAAACGGCTATTTTCAGCCGGAGGCTCAGCTACGTAGTTTGGGATAAATCAAAATGTCCTTGGTTTATTCAACGGTTCAGTAATGGCTCCGAGCAGTAAATTGCCGATGAAACGTACACAACCTAAATCAACCGATGAGACGCCGGCCAGGGAAAGGCGGCGTTTAAGGGCCACAAGTCATGGAGGACATTGGTGTGTCGAATCAGCGACGACTCGGACGGGGACTGGAAGCACTTTTGGGGCGATCTTTGGACGCACCGATGGATCCACTCAATGACACCACAGTGGTCGCCGCCCCAGAAGTTGACCAGGTAACCCGTGATGAATCGGGCCAGCTATGGCTAAGCGTCAATGCCATTGAGACCAATCCTTATCAGCCTCGCCAAACGTTTGATGAAGTCGAGATTTCTGATCTGGCCGATAGTATTCGCGAACATGGTGTTCTTCAACCACTCGTTGTTCGCCACATCGATGATCGATTCGAACTGATTGCCGGCGAAAGGCGTTTACGAGCCTCTCAACTGGCGAACTGGGACCGAGTACCCGTTCAAATTCGAGACGTCTCTGACCGGCAAATGGCAGAGTTGGCCATTGTCGAAAACGTCCAGCGAAAAGACTTAAACCCCATTGAAAAAGCTGCTTCCTTTCAGCGGTATATCGACGAGTATCAATGTACACAAGAAGATCTTGCCTCCCGGGTCCATATTGACCGATCAACTGTGGCTAACCTGATCCGGCTATTGGAATTACCAGACTTCGTGAAGGATATGGTCTGTACGGAAAGCATTAGTCAAGGCCACGCACGGGCCCTGCTACCCCTGGGTGAAAAAGAACTACAAATCGAGTTCGCCCAGCGAATCAAGCAGCAAAAACTCTCTGTTCGGGCAACCGAAGACGCTGTCCAGGATTATATTCATTCGCTGGACGACGATCTCTTGAGCCTGGTAACAAGCGAAGGCCAATCAAAACCTGTACCCCGACGAACCCGCAGCGAACATCTCGTCGCCTTAGAACAGCAGTTGCGGAATACCCTGGGGACAAAAGTTGACCTCAAGCAGGGTGCCCGTGGTCGTGGCAAGGTCACCATTCACTTCAAGAATCACGATGAATTCGAACGACTGCTGAGTGTGCTCCAAGCTGAAATACCTCAGCTAGCAAAAGTAGCTTAGTCGATTTATTGCGGTGCGACGGTTATTGCTACCACGGTTGGTCAGCCTACAAATGGCCAGCACGATACGTACGAAATACGAAGCAATCGTTGTCCGCAAGTTGAAAAATTCGACGGATCATCGTTCACTCCACATTTGGAGAGTACCCCTTTGGTGATAACCAAAGAGTCACCACAACCCTGCAAATTCAATCACTGGAGTTTTTCGAAACGTTTCTTGTCAGAGAAATGACAGCAAACGGTAAAAATCGTGACGCAACAATATCAGAGCCTAGATCCAATCCATATTGTTGCCACGGTCGAAAAACTGTCTCAACGAATTGCAGCACGTTTCCCCGATGCAAGTTTGCACACCGTATGTGTGCAGTTGCTTTCTATCGCCCAGCGGTCCCAGGATCGAAGTGAACGAATTGGACGGCCTCTCTATTGGATGAGAGGGCTTATCTGCGCATTTTTGATTTTATTTCTTGTCGGAATCGGCGAAGTCTTTATTCAACACCCGATGGAAATAAACGACGCTGAAATTAACGAGGCCAAACAATTAATTAATTTGCTGCCCTTGGTCGACTCGTGCACCGATATCGTGATCGTTTTGGGCGCAACCTTGTTGTTTCTTGTGACTTTGGAAACCCGCGTAAAACGTTCTCGAGCACTTGCAATGATTCGTGAACTCCGATCGATCGCTCATATCATCGACATGCACCAATTATCCAAGGATCCAGAGCGGGTGGTATCGACCCTTGCTATGACAGATGTCTCTCCCCAAATTGACATGACCCCAGCGGAACTCGTGCGTTATTTAGACTACTGCAGTGAAATGCTAGCTTTAACTGGCAAATTGGCCGCTCTCTACGTCCAAAATTTCAATGATACGGTCGCCTTAGCCGCTGTTAACGAAGTTGAGTCACTCACGACAGGATTGTCTCGAAAGATCTGGCAAAAAATGATGGTCATGTACGAAGTGCTCGGACATTCCCAGTAATTTGCCCTCGGAACCCAAACCGCAAATCTAAAAAACCACAAGCGTCTCAAAACTCCGACTATCTCCGCCCATATTTCTCCCAAAAGCCCAACCCACGATGCGGTGCGGGCAATCCAATAACCCAACCCATTGCGGCGATTGTCGATCAGGCCCCGAGTTGGTACGATCAGGGGCCAAGAAGGTTTGATTCGGGGCGTGGCGCAGCCTGGCTAGCGCGCCTGCTTTGGGAGCAGGAGGTCGAAGGTTCGAATCCTTTCGCCCCGACTTGTTACAGCCTGTTTTTGAGAAATTTTCGCTCGCTGAATGTCCAGGCCACGGCTGTCATTTTTAGCTTTTCAGCGATTGAACTCACCCACCGAATCGAGCGACTGCGGCGCGAGCCACGATCGTTCTGGCGTGGGAACGTTACGCAAGATCGCATACGTAAGAACGACGACCAAAAGAACCCATGGCAGGTAGGTAGCCGTTGGCACCCCCTGGCGTTCTTGGCGGGCGCGCCACCAGAGGATCCCGGCAATGGGTGGGCCGGCCAGGACCAGGCAGGGATTCCAGCAAATCGCCTCCAGAAAGCGTCCATTCAAGAGCGCGTGCATGGCGCGCGTCGCGCCGCAGCCAGGACAATGCAGGTTCGTTAACTCGTGAAAAATACAGACCGGGTACCAGGAAGCCTCAACCGGGTCGTGCTGGCGGAGAATCGCAGCCCCACCGACCGCAACCACCGCGAACATGGCCCAACCAACCACTTTACCTGCTTGCGTCTTCTTCAAAATCTAAAGACCCTCGAAGGCCAATTCCGCCAGTACCACGATGATGTTTAAAGCCAGCCCAAGACCAAAAGAGGTCCAACACCAGGTTTTCGTCCGCCGGGCGTTCAGTACTGATAAGTTCACCACACCATCAGTTCCACAAAATCCCGGGAAAGTTCAGTAAATTCTTCTTCCGTCAGTTTCCAGTCCAGAGCCCCCAAGACATCGTCGAGTTGTTCGATCGTGTCGGCTCCGGCGATCGCTACAGAAACTTCCTCGTGTGCCAGCACCCAGTTGTAGGCCAGTTGGGTTAACGCATGCCCTCCCTTTTGTGCAATCTCGATAGCCGTTTTCAGAGCGGTAGCCACGGCCCCTTGCATGACCGAATCGTATTCCTTTCGGCGCAAATCCCACAAAGTGCCCTGCGGAGGTGGCTCACCCGGCAAATAGGTTCCACTGAGCAATCCAACGGCCAAAGGGCTGAAGACCATAGCACCCAGCTGTTGATCGCGGATCAAGGGAAACATTTCCCGTTCCAAGTTCCGGTTCAGCAGGCTGTAATTGTTTTGGACACATGCAAACGGAGCCCAATCCATACGATCGGCAAGCCATAATCCTTTGCAAACCTGCCACGCTTGATAGTTACTGCAGCCGACGTAGCGGACTTTGCCGCTCTGCACCAACTCGTCCATTGCCTGCAGGGTCTCTTCGAGCGGCGTGTGGGGATCAAAGACGTGCAACAGGTAAAGGTCAATGTAGTCGGTGCGGAGTTTCTGTAATGACCGTTCAGCTTGCTCAAGGATGTGGCGGCGTGAACAACCACGCTCTTCGGGTCCGGGACCTACGTCAGAGCCAACTTTACTGGTAATCACCACCTCGTCTCTCCGTGTTGCCAGCACGCGCCCCAAGATTTCTTCGGAACTTCCATGGGCATCGGCCTGATCGGTCTTCAAACGATATTTATTCGCACAATCGATAAAGTTAATCCCTGAATCGATTGCATGTTCTATGAGCCGCTGGGCTTCCTCTGCTGAGGACTGTCCGCGGAGCCCCAAACCTAAGGCAATCTGAGAAACCTTTAAGTCACTTTTTCCAAGGTACGTGTACTGCATGGGACGTTTTTCTTCTCTGTACAGGGGCCCAAAACTTATAAATTCACCGGTACTGTAGGCAACTCCCGCATGAGGGTCGGTGTCGGTCAACTTCGCCATACCCTGGGCCGCTTGCCGGTACCCTGGCAAGCCCCCATGCTAGGCCGATCGCACCCAGTTTTGCAGGGGAGTTTGCATTCCGGGACAAAAACATCTTCTCCCACTGCCATCGTGCAATCCCTGTTGGGTCTCGACCTGGAAGTCCAACCTTTTATTTGTTTGGCGGGTGTTGTGGTGACAGATGCCGTGGTGACAGGTCCCGAGGGGGATCGCAAGATGGGGAATATCTCTAACTAACGTGATTACGCCATTGACTCGACGGGAGAATTCCATCTTGCCCCCAAGGCGAGCGACCAAACCTGTGCTACAGACTCCCTCACCTTAGCTCACAGTCGCCTTCGCAACAGGGTCTCCATGACCAGTTGCCTTGGCATCGCGGAGGCAACGGTCGATCTGTCGCACCGCCTGTTGGAGCCGTTGTTCGTTTTCGACAAGCGACATGCGGAGAAACCCTTCGCCGGCCGGTCCAAACCCACTGCCTGGGCTGACTGCAACATTCCCCTTCTCAAGCAGCAACATCCCAAAATCCATGGTACTCATGCTCGATCGCCAAGGTTCAGGAATCGGAACCCAACAAAACATGGTTGCCTGTGGAGGGGTGACATCCCAACCGATCCGTGCAAGCCCCTGACACAGCGCATCACGTCTTCGCTTGTAGACCAGGGATTGTTTCTCAACAGCTGCTTCGGTATCGCGCATCGCAACGATAGCCGCAATTTGAATTGCCTGAAACATGCCGTAATCGTAGTATCCTTTGATCGTGGCAAGTGCCTCAATCATTTTCCGGTTACCACTGCAAAACCCGACACGCCAACCCGCCATGTTATATCCTTTGCTCATGGTGGTGAACTCGACACCAACTTCTTTTGCACCACGAGATGCCAGAAAACTGGGGGGTTGGTACCCATCAAATGCGACATCTGCATAGGCAAAATCGCTGATTACCATGAAGTTGTACCGGCGAGCTAACTTGACAATCTCGTCATAGAACGGTTGCTCAACGCAAACGGTCGATGGATTGTGAGGGTAGTTGAGAATTAATAACTTTGGGTTCGGATACAGCGTTTCGCAGGTTTGGGCGATGTTGGAGAGAAACTTGTCGTGGTTGGCAACCTCCAAAGAGATCACATTTCCGGAGGCCAATGCTACCGAATAAACGTGGATCGGAAAATAAGGCGATGGCACAATGGCCGTGTCACCGGGCCCCATCAAGGCCAGGCACATGTGGCTAAAGCCTTCTTTGGAACCAAGACAGGTAATGACCTCATCTTCCGGGTCGAGCCGGACACCAAAGTTTTTGAAATACTTGGCCGCGACTTCCCGGCGAAGATTTGCGATGCCGTTCGACTTGCTGTATGCATGATTGCGCGGATCACGAGCAGCTTCTGCCAACTTCTCCACGACCATGTCTTCAGGCGCATCGGAAGGATTTCCCATGCCTAAATCGATCACGTCACCACCAGCCCGACGCTTGTTGTAGAGCAGTTTGTTGATTCGTCCAAAAAGGTAGGGTGGCAGCCTCACCACACGTTGGGCAACCTGGACCTCAAAAGGCGAACTCGATTTGTCTTCGGATTGGGACATACAAGAAAACCGAATAAATGGCCGTGACTAAGAACACCGTCATTGTACGCAGCCAACACGGTGCGTGCTATCGAAGTTCCCGACTTGAGATTACCCCTGGGCGGCCTCACTCGGAAATGATTGTCACGGTGGAATAATTCACTGCACAGCGGATCCGGACGCAGGTCGCACGGCTGAATCGTACCTCCTGGCTGCAGTGGAAGCCTCCGAACCTCGGGTTCCTGCCTGCGATGTTCCCGCCAGATAGTTGTCAATTTGCGCAACAGAACGAATTTGCTCAAATTTCTCTGCCATCGCCAAGCGGAGCTTTTTCTCCGTGATATCCAGACGAAGGATCTCTTCTACGTCCTCCCGACGAACGTCGATTGGCTTGGTACGTCCCTCGCATTTGAGGATAATGAAGCGATTTCCAACCTGAATCACCTCGGAGAGCTCATTTTCCTGCAAGGCAAAAGCCACCTCCTCAAGCTGCGGCTGACCACCATGACGGCGAATTGGCGGCACCTCACCGTGAAGTGATTTGCTGGTCGGCTCGATCGAGTACTCGGTAGCCAACTCGCCAAAATACTCCATCGAGGGATTCTGCCGCGCTTTGCCCCACACTTCCATCGCTTTACGCATGTTATGCAGCACGATGGCCCGACAGCGTACACGCTGGCCATAATTTGCATCAAATCCCTTTTGCAGATCCTGCTCGCGTATTTGAATGGAATCGCCGGTCAGTTTCTTCAGGGCTACCGATGGCCAAACAGAGTCCCGCAAATAGATTTCCTGGCTAACTCCCTGCTCTTCTGTTACCAGTTGGAACCACGCTTCAAAATCAGGTTGCCCTTGCTTGTCGACGACACCAGCAAGAATTGCTGCATGCCTGACCTCACGATCGACATCTTCCTGAGTGACCGTCTGCTGACTATCAGCAAGTGACTGTTGCAAAAGAACCTGAGAAATCTCTAATTCCAGGACATCTTTTCCGTAGCGAAGCAGGCACTCGTCACCGAGTTGACTCATGGTGATCTGGTCCCCATTGACCGTGGACACAATGCCTGGCATTTGCTGGCTCAGATCGGGATCATTCAAGACATTCTGGATGACAGCCGAATTTTGTAGATTTTCGAACAACTGACTTGCCACTTCGCGCAGCTTGGTTTCCTTAATCTGCTCGGTTATTTCAGTCCGAACTTCATTAAGTGAGACCTCCTGTGGCGGTATGTGCGACTCGCACTTAAGAATGGCGAATTTCTCTGCCACAGGTAGAATCTGTGAAATCTGGCCTGACTCCAGCGAAAACACCGCTTGTTCGATTGAAGCATCTCCCACATGACGGCGGATTGGTTGAATCAAACCCCCAATGCTGGCACTGTTGATATCTTCGGAGTGCTTCATTGCCAGGCGGGCAAATTCTTCTGGCCGTTGTACCAATTGAGCGTGCACTTCTTCGGCCTGCGCACGACTCGAAACAACCAGCAAACGCGCATGAACCGCAGGACCAAATTGCGTCTCATAGGCCTTGTCCAGTTCCTCCTCGCTAACCGTGAGTTGGTCAGTAGCCAACTTCCGCAGGGCGAGTGTTGGCCAGAGAATGTCACGTACATATTCCTCCCGCCCAATTCCACGTTCCCGTTCCAACAAATCAAGCCACTGTTCGCGACCCAGTTTAAATCGCTTGGCCATGTGATCAATTTCTGCACTAATTTCGTCCTGCGTTACTTCAATATTGCGATTGCGGCAGTGATGCAAGATCAGGCGTTTGTTAACGAGGCTTTCGAGTACTTCTTCGCCATGACGCTCTACGCACGCATGCGCCAACTGGGCTCGTTTGATGTCCTCGCCATTCACGATGGCCATCACATCGTGCTGAGGATGTTCGGGCCGATTGGCCCCCTTGACCGTGGGAGAAGAATCGATCTCTTCAGAAGTCACTTCATTTTTGGCACCAGGTGAATTGGCAAAGCCAAAAAAATTGCGCGTATCGGCCCCAACCTGAGGGTCTCCCAAATAACGACGGGCAAAAAAACAGCCGACAACAACCACCAGGCCAGTTACCAGCAGAACAGCGTGCCGTTTCCAACGATGGGGGCGGCGGCTGGGAATGAGTTTTGATTCCGTGCGGGGCATGACGGTTTCTCCGTAAACCGAGGTGATGGCCAGGGTTGGCTGCGATTTTCCGAATCGCCAAGGCCGGCGCAAGGAAAGCGCCGCTGGATGGGGTCGGGAGCATAGCAAAGCAACACAATGCCCACAAGAGAAGCCAAAATGCTAGCACAACCCGTTCCAGAACTATCTGGTTGGATTGGAATTCAAGTTCGCCAAGCCAGCCAGCATATCCGTGAAGGCTGCACTCTACGAATCGCCTGCCAAAGCTTGGTCGGCGAAAACCATTGAAATGTTATCTGCAACTGAGAACTCTAGAAACAGAGCCATGAATGCTGAATTTACGGTTATTCTTCCAGCACTTCGCTCTCTTTGGCTTTTGTGAGATTGTTGGCTTGATCTTCGAATTTTTTGGTGAGTTCCTGAATATCTTTCTTGAGGTCGTCGCGATCGTCTTCAGAAAGCGTCTTCTGTTTCTGTTCGGCATCGGCCGTCTTGTTGCCATCGCGCCGAATGTTGCGAATGGCAACTTTTGCCTCCTCGGCAAGCTCCTTAGTGCGACTGACCATTTTACGGCGAACTTCACCCGATAGGGGTGGTACGTTCAGGCGAATCACCTTGCCGTCGCTTTGTGGAGTAAGCCCAATATCGCTGGCGATGATCCCCTTTTCAATATCCTTGATGATGGACGGATCGAATGGCCGGATTACCAGCTGTTGTGGTTCGGGGGCAGTGACGCTGGCGACCTGCTTAATTGGAGTTGGGGAACCATAGACATCAACACGTAACGCACTGACAAGTCCAGGATTGGCTCGTCCGGTACGAATGCCAAACAGGTCCTGCTTCAGCTTGACAACCGCCTTTTCCATCCGCTCCTCGGCATCGAGGAAAATTTCTTCAGCGCTCATGTGTATTTACCAATTATCGTTGTCAGGATTGGATTCGATGGGGCAAGCAGTTGCAACCAAAGAAAGTAAAGGGAGTCAAGCTCATGAAAATGAACAACTTGTCCATCGGTTTGGTAAGGCAAGCGCGCTTAGTTGGTAACCTGTGTACCAATATCCTCTCCACGTACAGCACGCTCGATATTCCCATCCTTACGATAATTGAAAACCAGGATTGGCAAGTCATGCTCCATGCAATGTGCGATAGCCGTTGGATCCATAATCCGAAGGTTTTTATCGCGGACTTGTTTGAACGTGAGGGACGGGTAAAGCTGGGCTTCGGAATCTTTTTCTGGATCGGCACTGTAGACCCCGTCTACACGGGTTGCCTTCATGAGAATATCGGCTTCTAGCTCCAACGCCTTTTGGGCTGCAGCCGTGTCGGTCGTTACAAAAGGTGCCCCTGTTCCTCCGGCGAGAATCACAATCCGTCCTTTTTCCAGATGTCGCTTTGCGCGCCGCCGAATAAAGGGTTCCGCCACGCCATCCATTTTGATGGCTGACATCAAACGCGTCTGACAACCTAACGACTCAAGCGCATCTTGCAAAGCGAGACCATTAATCACCGTCGCCAACATGCCCATGTAATGTGCTGTGGCTTCCTGGATATGAGCATTTTTGGCTGTGAATTGCCCTCCTCGCAAGATATTTCCACCGCCGATGACAATGCCAACTTCCACGCCATTGCTGGCTGCACGATAGACCTGACCGGCAATATCCACAACCTCCTGCATGCGAATGCTTCGTTCACCCGAGGGCGCAAAACTTTCCCCGGAAAGCTTCAAAAGCACACGTCGGTAGGAGCGGGAAGGTGATGCCATTAAACTCGCCCTGGTCAGAAAACACCCAAATCTTTTCTCTTTGGGATTGCCGTGACTGACCAAAAATTACGTTGTCACTTCAGACGGCTTGGCAGTTTCGCCGAGTTGCCAGCGAATAAACTTCAGGAGCTTCATCTTTCCTTCGGCAGCAACCTTGCCCACGGTCTGTTTATCATCCTTGACAAATGGCTGTTCTTCCAAAACATGCTCGGCATAGAAGTTTCGCATCCGCCCCTCAACCATCTTTTCAATAATGGGCTCTGGCTTGCCTTCCTGCCGTGCCATCTCGGTCAATGTTGCGCGTTCTTTAGCAACCAACTCAGGATCCAGTTCGTTCACACTCAGAGCCTGTGGCTTCATGGCCGTAATGTGCATCGAAATATCTCTGGCGGTTCCATTGTCACCCCCCTCGACCGCAAGCAAAACACCACTCTTTCCATCGTGGTGCACATAGCCGCCGCACGGAGTTTCCATGCGTTCAATCCGTGCCAGCCGAAACACCTCACGAATTTTGTTTTGAATCTCATCTCGTTGCTCTTCCAAGGTCATACCACTTTTGGAAGGCGAGGGCTGTGACCAAAGTTCCTCTGGCGTCGAAGCGCCCGGTCCAGTGGCAAGTTGCTCAGCCAGATTCTCAGTGAGTTCGATCACTTCATCATTAGAAGCAACCGGAGCCGACTCGACTTGCAACTCGATAATCGCACCGGCTGTTTTTCCGACGTCTGCAAAAATCGCAATTCGCCCCTCCTCGGTGGAACGATCTTGACGACTTCCCATAAACTTCTTGCCCGCCTCTCGCAACTTCTGCTTGGCAACTTCAATATCACCATCTGACTGCTGCAAGGCTTTCTTGCATTCCATCATGGGCACTTGCGTTTGGTCGCGCAACTGCTTGACCATAGCGGCTGTGATCTCAGGCATCGATTCAATCCTCATTGCAATGAGCCGCACAGTCTTCTTCTAAATGACGAGAGCTGGCGACTTCTACTTATAATCCTAAAGCGGTCTCTGGCAATCACTTCCAGAAATTGACTCGCACAAATTTAGATCCGTCCCGTCACTTCTCCGTCTTGGGAGAAACTTCACCCGATTCAACGGTTGGCTCCGCCGGCTCGGAGGTCGCTGCAACCGGCTCCGGTGTTGGAGTGGCTCCTTCAGAAGCCTCCAACTCTTGCATAGAAGCCGTGGCTTTTCCAACCGCCACCGCGTCAGCCAATATTTTCATGATCAACTCGATGGACTGCATGCTGTCGTCATTGCCCGGAATCGGCAAGTCGACCACGTCAGGATCACAATCGGTATCAATCAGCGAAACGGTAACAATACCAAGTTTCTGCGCTTCTTTGACCGCATTCTTTTCCTTCTTGGGGTCAACGATCACCAGACATTCCGGCAACCGCGCCATCGCACGGATACCATTGAGGTTGCGAAACATTTTGCGGTATTCACGCCCCAATGCCGATTGCATCTTCTTTGAATAAGAATTGATTGTGTCGCTCTCACGAATGGCCTCTAACTCCTCAAGGCGGGTCAGCCGGCTACGAATCGTACGGAAGTTTGTCAGCGTCCCACCCAACCAGCGATCGTTGACATAGGGCATTCCGCACCGATCGGCTTCTCGCTGCACTGCTTCAGCCGCTTGCCGCTTCGTTCCTACAAAGAGTATCAGGCCACCGCTGGTAACGACCTGCTGTAAATACTTCTTCGCACGCAATAACCCGCGAACCGTTTCGCGAACATCAATAATGTGGATCAAATTGCGACGGGCATAAATATACGGCCGCATTTTCGGATTCCAGCGACTCGACCGATGACCGTAATGAACCCCAGCTTCTACTAATTCTTTGATCAGTGTTGACACAAATGTCTCCTTCTTCCAAGGCACACCAACTCGGAAACCCAAAACCAACGGATCCATCGTACGGCGACAGAACGTCGTGGTTGCAGGCCAGCTAGCGTTGAAAAACTACTCGGCCGGGATGGACTAAAAAGGGGCTTTCTACTCGGGCCGCGCGAGAGAATTGAGCCCTGCAACTTAACGAGTTCTCCCCAGACGGTCAATTGGCCAACCGCCCGACAAGCCACCTACCGCCCCCCAAAAACGTCGTTCTATAGAAATCACGCGAATAACGCGACCAGTAATAGAACCGTCCCAGTCAATCCAACCACATGGCGAATAGACCCGAATGGGTGCCACCAACCCCCAATCGCCCCAACCAGTTTGAGAGATTAATCGCTCAAATCTGCCAGTTACCCGAAAGAAGTAGAAGTGTAAGAGAGAGGGGAGGTTCATAAAAATATCGTTCGCGGGCGGATTTTGGCCGCCTATTATGCCGCATATCGAGTTTTTTTTCGAAAATCGTTGCATTCTACGTGATTCTTGTCCAAAATAGAGGTGGAATAGCTTTCGGTACCGCTACAACCGTTAAAGTCATGGGTGGTACTGCGTTTAGAATTTATTTGGCCAAACCATCGGTGCGAATCGGCTCTGCACAAATCCGCAGCAAAAGCCTATTGCACCAACAATATAAGGGAGACGCTAACGAAAGCGCCATTAAGCCATGGAGACTATTTCCTCCGACCATCTCATCGGAAAATCCGTATGGGTTAAAGAGACCAGGAAACGGATCAAACAGGTTGCCGGATACCGGTCCAACGTATTGATCCAAGGCCCCAGCGGTACAGGAAAAGAACTTGTTGCCCGCGCGCTTCATACACATAGTCAGCGCGCCGATAGTCCATTCATTCCTGTTAATTGTTCGGCAATCCCAAGTACCCTTTTTTCCAGCCAATTGTTTGGCCATGCCAAGGGTGCATTTACGGGCGCCGAGCACGCGGCGTTAGGTTGTTTTCGCGCCGCCGAAGGTGGAACGATTTTCCTGGATGAAATCGGCGAGCTTGATCTGGACATGCAGGCCAAACTTCTCCGCGTTTTACAAAACGGCGAAGTCACGCCGGTTGGGAGTCATCAATCTAAACCTGTCGACGTGCGGGTCATTGCAGCAACCAATCGCAATCTTCAGAAAGAGGTTGACGAGAAACGTTTTCGACTCGATCTATTCTATCGAATTAACGTGATTGTGATCCATACCCAACCTCTACTGGACCGTCCAGAAGATATCGAGGTGCTAGCCAATCACATCCTCGCGAAAACCTCGATTGAATACGGTTTGCCGTTGAAACGCCTGTCTCCGGAAGTACTATCTTTGTTCCAGAACCACGACTGGGCAGGCAATGTGCGTGAGCTTGAAAATGTGCTTGAACGAGCTTTATTGTTTTCCGATGACGACGTCGTTGGAATCGACGCCTTGGACGAATTAGTTGCACTGGAGAATAAACAGGAGAAGGCAAAGCGCGACGCGTTGTGGTCTGATCGCGAACCATCTGCACCATTTAGGCACGCTTCCTCGCGCCTTTCTGGAAACCCGGAAGTTGAACCTGCACCGGAAGCAAAGTGGCTTACGCTCGCCGAAATGGAAGCGGACTATCTTCGCCGCACACTCGAGGAAATGTTTTTCAATCAGAGCGCTGCGGCTCGAGTACTCGGTGTTGACCGCAAGTTACTGGCTCGCAAAATCCGGAAGTACGGCATTGTTCTTCCGCCCCAACGTCGAGGCCGCCCTACGAAGAGCCAATCACACCTGTCCAAAAAATAAAACGGCTGCTGTAAATCCCAGCTCGATCACAGCGGGCAACAAACCATACCCTATGTCTGGGGGCTTGCTGGAGCCAGCACGGCGTAAAAATGGCAGGGGTTTCAAGGTAGTCGGTACGCACCTATTTGCAAAAGAGCCCCGTCGCCAGGTACCAAAACCGTTGATTCTAAGAGTGCCACAGGGGTGCGATTGGCCCCACCAAGTCCGCTTCTGTTGCTACGCGCCAATCTGGGCCAATCCATGCAGAATGGCATCATGAAGTTTTCTATTCGTGGCCAGCACACCCCGGTTCGTTGCCAGGGTGCGACCATGCGCGAAATCAAGGGGATTCCCATCGAGATCGGTTACCCGACCGCCTGCCTCTTCAACAAGGATCGAACCTGCGGCTTGATCCCAAATCATTTCACGGTAATCGGGACGAGAAGAAGAAAGCAAACGTAATAGAACATCTCCCTTCCCGGCAGCCAAAACGGCGTATTTGGCTTGACTATCCATTGGGACCGGCGGTGCTCCAATCTGCAGCACGGCAATTAGTTCTCCGATTGCTCCACTGTTGGTATGGGCTGATTCGACCGACCGTAAAAGTCGGGCGTCGTCAGGTGAAGTTCGATCGGATACCGACAACGGCTGCCATCCTGGCTCCTGATCAAGCGTCGTATAAAAGGCTCCTTGGCCCACTTGGGCAACTGCCACGGTCCCACGTCTGCGATGGTCATTCGCATGAATAATATCCAGTTCAGGACAGCCTACTGCCCCGACTTCCACTGCTCCCGCATCAATACGCGCCAGCGCCACCGCATACTGGTCACCTCGCAGAAATCCCTTCGTGCCATCCACAGGATCAAGTGTCCAAAAAGATTGGGGAGGGTCACCCGTTCCCCGATCGATCCACTCCAGTACGAGTGTGTCCGTAGCTTCGGGAAAACACCGTTGAACAAACTTGGTGACTGCGGGCAAAAGTACTCGACCAGACTCGGTCTGCAGTGCGGAGGAACTTTCTTCCCCAATTAAAACTTCTTCGGGGAATCGATCGGCCAGGCGTTTGGCAATGACCGCCTGAGCTGCAAAATCGGCAACCGTGACCGGAGATCGATCTTCTTTAGTTAGCGCCGGCGAAACCAACTCTCGCTGAATTTCTTGTACCAGGAGTGCCGCCTCGCGCACAGCGGCCACTGTGAAGTCAACTTGCGGTGAGTCAATCATGATGAAAAGCTACCCGGCCAGGGCTCGAACCTGGACTGAGGGAATCAAAATCCCTAGTGCTACCATTACACTACCGGGCAACAATCGTGGAGTGGTTTACCTTAATCTAAAGGTTATTTTAGGTTCTGGCGGTGGCTCCGATCAAATGGACGCTCGCCACAAGCCAGGATATAGCAGGTCTGCAGGTTCAATCGCAACTGACTCACCACGTCACCGGCATACTAACAACAAAGCAGCCTGACGCAGTCTAGCGCGAATGGTCCCGGTTGGCAACGGAAAATGATAGTTGTTCAAGTTCTGTGGAAAGATCGACGCCGACCGAGCTGATTTCCTCGGGAAGCGACAATGTCACTGGAGCAAAATTCACGATGCCTGCCACGCCGGCCTCGACGAGCCGATCGGCTACCTTCTGCGCCGTCGTGGCCGGCACACAAATCAACCCCAGGCGGATATTGTGTTGACGGACAATCTCAGTAAGCCGATCCATGTGATAAATCGGAACTCCTTCGATTTGCCTATGCAGCTTCTCGGGGTCGCTATCGAATGCTGCCACAACGTGAAAACCCTGATCAGCAAAGCCTCGGTATCCCAAAAGGGCTCGGCCGAGATTTCCAATCCCAACCATTGCTACTGTCCATTCCTGGTCAGTGCCAAGAATACTCCGAATGGCGTTGATCAATTCTTCACATCGATAACCAATACCGGGGTGACCAAAATGGCCAAAATAAGCAAGGTCCTTACGAACTTGTGCATCGGTAAATCCGAGCAAACTTCCTAGTTCACTGGAACTAACGGTCATCTTCTGGGCCCGCAACAGGTGCCGCAACTCACGTAAATAGAGACTCAGCCGGTTGACGACCGCTTTGGGAACGTCAAGCGGATCCGGTGTCTCGATTTTCTGCTTTGGGGGCGGCATACCGATTGTTTTGGGAAACACAGCCCAACGCTGCTGGAACAACGATTCGATGTGAGTGGGCCTTAATTCTCCTGTACGCCCCACTCACCGCTGGATCTGAATGTTAGGCTGGATCTGAATATTAGGTAAGTGGTGTAGCCCATGAATTGTGTCTCCCCGATCAAGGCCACCAAAAGGGCAAGGCCACCAAAAGGGCAATTCGTGGCTAAATCGTCTGCACCAAATCTTTCCAACCGCAAACCAATCCGTTCGGTCCATCCTCTAGTATCCGGGTGAAAAACCGGGCAAGTCGCTACGACTTCTGGCATTAGATCGACTGTTTCTTTCGGGTTGACAGGTACAGCTGCTGCAGCCACCGGACAATAGCAAGCTAACTCAGCCAGCACATTCTCTGTAAGTATCACAATAACAGTGAGTTACATAAATTAGAACCACTTCAAACTGCACTAGATGTTAATTTGAACAGGGTGGGTAAATTGCGAACTTAGGCTAAGGTGAGTAGCTTGCACTTCCCGAAGATTCTACTCGACGGAGAACCTCTCTGTTTTGACCAGCCTACGTAGCGATCCAAAGTTCAAAAGGAGGCAAAGAGAC
>JAKVCB010000229.1 GCA_022448345.1 Pirellulales bacterium | reverse complement strand
CTCACATCATTGACTGCTTCAGTTTCGACCGCGTGATGTTCGGTAGCGACTGGTTTGTTTCCACCCTGGCATCCACGTACGGGCGGTGGGTCGAGGCACTCGACTGGTCGGTGGCCGGCTGCACAGACACAGAACTTCGCCAGCTCTATGTCGACAACGCACGCACCTTTTACCGACTGCAGAACTGATTGAACCACCGGGAGACTTCCATGCGACTCTCCCCAACGCGGAAGAATGGTCCAAGGCAAATTAGCTGCCAGCCGTGTGGCCGTCGTAAACTTCCTTTAACGAAGCACGACGCTTTTCCGCCTGGGCAATACGTCCCGCTTCGAGAATCGCAATCAGTTCAAGCGTATGTTCGTACGGAACCTGCGGCTGGCCGGTTTGCACCAACTTGAGAAACATCTCGACAATCTTCCTGCTACCGGAAGGGAACCGCAAAACTCCAATGCCCGGACTGTGAACGACTCCCTGGTTACTGTGGGCGGAAGCATAAAAATCGTGATCTTCCGTCCTCAGCACGGGGTTCATCAACACGATTTGCCTGCCATCGGGGTAATGAAGCAACAGGTGCTCAAGATGATACATCGAAGAGGCAGGAGTCCAATCCTTGGGATCGGGGCGAGGAAGTGAACCCATGCATTCGACCGATTCGACGCCATAGCCGAACAGGCTGAGCGCCAAAGCCAGACCATGCCCAACGCCTGCATTGCTATGACCTATTCCCTTGACCACCAACAGACCCGGTTGGCCGATCTCAGCAAACCGCCGTCGAAAGGCTTCGCCGACATCCGTGTTTGCCAGGATCGACGCATTCATCAATACGGTGTTGTTGGCCTTGGCGAGACGGATCATCTCCTGGGCATCGGCCAAAGTTGCCGCAAACGGTTTATCGACAAAACAAGGGATGCCTTTTTCCAAAAACGGCCTGGCCTGCTCCAGATGATCCCCTCCGTCCTTGGGGCTTGACGAGTCGCAGATGAATGCGGCATCCACATCTTCAGTGGCCTGCTCAAGGGTGTCGCACAACTGGGGGCGGCCCCCTAAGGTCTCGCAAAAAGCAATTCCCCGTCCAGGGTAACTGCCATATTTCAACAATTCAGGATCGGTATTGTAAAAGCTGCGGTCGCCTACGCGATCAAAGACTTTCGTGATCGCGAATCCCGGCACACGCTGAATCGCCATCTGCTTGTAGTTACCCCTTACGCAACCCAGGTGGTGAACTTCCTGTCGAGTTGGTGCGTCTTCGCTATGGGTTGCCAGCACCGCCGGATCGACTTCGTCCAGATAAGGGGCAAACCAGTAGGCATGCGAGTCGCAGCGCACAATGGCCACACGAACAGGATCTTTTTTGGACATAGCTCTTCACCTCTCAAAAGGCACACACGAGGGAAATTCAAGTTCTATGGCAGCAGCACTGTATTCGAAGTTTGCATTGTTAGAGGCACAGCTCCAACGAAACGGAAGATATTATCGGTCGTCATCGGCCCTCCATGCCATCGGACTTTCCACTTAGCTATCAGCGGCACCACCAGCCGTGTGACCGTCGTAGACTTCCTCTAAGGAAGTACGACGTTTTTCCGTCTGAGCAATACGTCCAGCCTCGAGAATGGCAATCAGTTCAAGCGTATGTTCGTACGGAACCTGCGGCTGGCCAGTTTGCACCAACTTGAGAAACATCTCGATAATCTTCCTGCTGCCTGAAGGGAAACGCAAAATGCCAATGCCCGGGCTGTGAACAACTCCCTGGTTGCTGTAGGCGGAAGCATAAAAATCGTGGTTACCGGTCCGTAGCACCGGACTGAGCACTACTGCCTGCCTCCCATCCGGGTAATGAAGCAACAGGTGTTCAAGATGATACTTCGAAGAGGCGGGAGTCCAATTCTTAGGATCAGGCCCAGGAAGGGAACCCATGCATTCGACCGACTCCACGCCATAGCCGAACAGGCTGAGCGCCAAAGCGAGACCATGGCCAACGCCTGCATTGCTATAGCCGATCCCCTTGACCACCAGTAAACCCGGTTCGCCGATCTCAGCAAACCGCCGCCGAAATCCTGCGCCGACATCCGTGTTTGCCAGGATCGACGCATTCATCAACACCGTATTATTGGCGTTGGCAAGACGGATCAGTTCCTGGGCGTCGGCCAAGGTTGCCGCAAACGGCTTGTCGACGAAACAGGGGATGCCCTTTTCCAGAAACGGCCGGGTCAGTTCCAGGTGATCCCCTCCGTCTTTGGGGCTTGACGAGTCGCAGATGAACGCGGCGTCCACATCTTCGGTTGCCTGCTCGAGAGAGTCGCACAACTGGGGACGCCCTCCCAAAGTCTCACAAAAGGCGTTGCCTCGTCCGGGATAACTGCCATATTGCAACAATTCAGGATCGGTGTTGTAAAAACTGCGGTCGCCCACGCGATCAAAGACTTTGGTGATCGCAAATCCCGGCACGCGCTGAATCGCCATCTCCTTGTAGTTACCCCTTACGCAACCCAGGTGGTGAACTTCCTGTCGAGTCGGCGCGTCTTCGCTTTGAGTTGCCAGCACCACCGGATCGACGTCGTCCAGGTAAGGGGCAAACCAGTAGGCATGTGAGTCGCAACGCACAACCGCTACACGAATGGGATTTTTTTTGGACATGGCTGTTCACCTCCATTCAAAGGGCATACTCAAGGAAAAGCAATATGACAGGAAACCCCTCTTTGCGACTCGCATGGTTAGACGCATGCCTTTGTCCAACACGGATTCCGTGTTACCCCAAAGTTCTCTTGTAACCTCAACCAATAGTAGGCAATACCCAAATCCGATTTCTCACTACGTACCGCAGCATAAACTTCCTCCAGCGCAATTTCCCATAATGGCTCTCCGCCGGTAGCGTAAACGCGTTGGAACTACCGGTCAACCGACTCCTCGCATCGTCTCCCAATGTCACGGGCAAAGACAGCCTCCCCGGCCCCCCCTCTCTGTCAAACGACTCTTTGACTGCGCTCCATTCGGTGGTAGAATCGGGGTTAGTTTCTTGCGTCGCCAACTTGCCGCCAGACCACTGTTACCCTTGGAGCATCATGAATAATGAGGCCGCAAGACGGGGCACTTCCGGGGGGGATTCGTTCGGCGTTTACGCTCGTAGAACTGCTGGTGGTCATTGCCATTATCGGCATCTTGATCGCACTCTTGTTGCCGGCGGTACAGTCCGCCCGTGAAGCAGCCCGTCGGATACAGTGCACCAACCACATGAAGCAGGTCGGTGTGGCACTGCACAACCACGCAAACGACAAAAGGAGACTCCCTTCCAGCATGATGGGACACCTTCCCAACGGCGGCCCGGATTGGACGGGATTCACGGCCCAAACTCAACTACTGCCTTATCTTGAGGAAATGATCATCTACGAGGGTATTGATTTCACCAACAGGTGGTTGCACGAAATCAACCAGAAAGCCGGCAAGGCACCTGTCGCCGTCTATACGTGCCCCAGCGATGACTCGCTGGGACGAATCTATGCAACGACGGGCGGACCACCTCACCATCTTGCCGGCACCCAGTTCGAGTGGTCACGATCGAACTTTGTTGTTTGCGCAGGGTCATCGACAATGACTCCGCTACCCTTATCCCAACTCCAGCAGCCCCATTGGCAACGCACTGACCCGAGGTTTTCAATTCCCCCTGTAAGCGAATTTAAATCCAATGGCGCGTTCGTACTGGAAGTCGGCCGAAAGCTGAGCGAGTTTACCGACGGTTTATCGCATACCGTGCTGGGCAGTGAAGTGCTGTCCGGTCGGGATGATCGTGGCAACCCGGGAAATGGAGATAAATACGATACTCGCGGAATTTGGTTTCAGGGGTTTGGAGGCGGGGCAATCTACGAGCACCAACATACACCCAACTCCAGCAATCCCGATTGCGCAACCAACCCTACGCCATGCGCCCCCAATCCGCCCCCAATCGATATGCCTTGCGTTGTCTGCACGAGCAGTATTTCTGGCAGCTACTTCAGTGCCCGTAGTATGCATCCAGGTGGAGTCAATGTATTGTTTGGGGATGGGCATGTCGCGTTTGTGACCGACAACGTTGACCATACAATCTGGCAGGCTGTCGCTACCGTTGCCCAAGGAGAGGTTGCTGGAGAATTTTAGTCCTCGAATTCTGGGAGTCCCCTAAAACATGTTGAGCCGCCGGAATACTTCCACAAACTTACTGCTGGCAGGGTTGATGTTGCTGGCTTTGGCCACTGCCGGCTGCAACTCGTCTTCGCGCCAGGGGATCGAGGGCACGGTACAATTCGACGGCACACCGCTGGCGGACGGCTTGATCAGCTTTCTGCCGCAGGCGGGAACAGCCGGCCCAACCGCTGGAAGTCAGGTTACGCAGGGGGCGTACTCCATCGATCGAGCCAAGGGCTTGTTACCAGGGTCTTACCGCGTAGAGATTAGCGGGTGGCGCAAGACGGGCGCCAAGAAGACAGACATGTTCGGTCGAGAGGTGGATGAAACCGAACAAATCATTCCCAGCCGATACAATAAGGAGAGTAAGCTGACCGCCGACGTAGCAAAGGGCCAGTCGACTCCATTGGATTTCGACCTTTCTTCGAAGTAACCGGGTAAGGAAGTAACTGGG
>JAKVCB010000228.1 GCA_022448345.1 Pirellulales bacterium | reverse complement strand
GCCTGTTGGTGGTAATGCCACCGGCGAACCATCTGGCCTGCCAGCTCCAGAAGGTGCCAAACCCCTTTTCGAAGGTGGAGATTTTGCCGCCTGGGTTGATCCTGATCGGGGCGTGGTTTTGATTGATGGTCAGGTCACGCTCCGCGCTGGGCCTCTGGAAATGTTTGCCTGCATCCACAGAACCAAGGAGCACGAGTCGGTCGTCGCGGTTAAAACGCAGGCCTTCCCGATTCATGCAGCACTTCTGGCTTTGGGAGCCGAGCCTGGCCATCCCGTACAGTTCCAGCCCAAATTCGCTCCGCCTGCCGGAACTGAAATTGATATTGAGGTCCGTTGGCGGGATGCCGAAGGGCACTGGCAGTCTGCCAACGCCCAGGAGTGGGTGCGCAATGCAAATACCGGAGCGGTACTCAAGAAATCGTGGGTTTTCGCTGGTAGTATGTTTTGGACAGATCCAGCTACGGGGCGTCAGTTCTATCAGGCTGAGAGTGGCGACTTTATATGCGTTTCGAACTTTGCAACGGCCATGCTTGATTTACCAATCGAAAGCACCCAGGCCAATCAGGGGTTGTCGTTCGAGGCCTTTACTGAACAAATCCCCCCCCTCGGAACGCCCGTCCGCCTGGTACTCAAGCCACGGTTGGATAAGAACGCACTTTCAAAACCGCAAACGCCAGCAGGCTCGCCGGAAAGGGACCAGCCTCCGCGGAAGGAATCTCGTTGATGCTCTTGAGAGGCGCATTTCAGGTGCCTGGGCGTTTCAGGGCGATTGGTTGCCTGAAGGGAAGCGGGAGCCTTTGGGAGGGCTTCCGTTAGATTTGACATCGTAGCAGAACAAAAGTTCCTGGTCCCGCAGATAGAGTTTGCCGTTGGCAATGACCGGATGCACCCAAATACCGCCGGAGGGGCTGCGGATTTCGGTTAGCGGGGCCGGGGTAAATCGTCCGCGCTCGATCCAGGCCTTTGGAGAAGCTTCAATCAGCACCACGGTTCCAGTTCGTTCGTCGAGGCAGTAGAGCATTCCATCGGCATATCCAATGGCCCCTTTGCCAAGCGCGTCCCGTTCCCGCCATGCCCGCTTTCCGGTCTGCAAATGTTGGCAGAGCCAACCGGTGCTGTCTGAATAGCCGTACACAAAATCACCTACCCGGATCGCACCGCCGTGCTGGTTTTTCATGACTTTGTTGCGATAGACTTCGGTTACGGTGCCGCTCGGGTTGCATTGCTGCAGCATGCAGCCAGCCCCATAGCCGCTAGTCACATAGACCAGGTCTTCGTAACAGAGCGGGGTGGGGACGACGGCTGTGTTACCAGGCCAAGGCGTTTCCCAGAGCAAGGAACCGTCGCTGGTTGAGAGTCCTATCAACCGTTTCTCCAGGAGTTGTACGTATTGTGGGCCAGCTGGCGCTGTCATTTTGACGATCGATACGTATTGGGCCCTGTCGGTGACTTCGCTCGATTGCCAGAGAAGTTCGCCGGTTTCCTTGTTAAGGGCAGCCACGGCTCCCGCCTCACCACCGGGGGTACACAAAACAGCTTCGCCGTCGACTAGCACCGATTCGCAATATCCCCAACCGGGCTCGCTTCCTCCCAGTTCAGCCATGGTCTTCTTCCACACCACCTGGCCATCGCTGGTACGAAGGGCTGCAAGCGTTCCCTGGCCAGTCATGACATAGACACGATTGCCGTTGACAGTTGGTGTGCTCCGCGGACCGTCTCCCCAACCGTTTGTCAGTTCGGGAGCAAGTTCAGTACGCCAAATTTCGTTGCCCGTGGCGGCGTCGATTGCGAGGGCCAATGTTTTGCCATCGACCGAACCAAGCGTATAGAGGCAATCGTCAACAATTGCCGGCCCGGCATAACCTTTTCCGCAGCCCTGGATCCGCCAAATCAGAGGGGGACCATCCTGAGGCCATGATTTTAGCAGGCCGGTCTCAGCAGAGAGCCCGTCGCGGTTCGGACCGTTCCATTGAGGCCAGTCGTTGGCGAGCATCGATGAGGCGCACAGTAGGACCGAAAGCAATGTGGTCAACAACATCGGTGGGCAAAAGTCGGTAAGCTTGGTTGGCATTGGAAGTTGTTTTGCAGAGAGGGAGGAAAACGATGGGCTTGGATGGACACACAGACTGATCAACCGGCAGGCTAACAGAAATGCTAGTTGGGTCAAATAGTCGCCGTTTGCACTGCTTCGAGTCGCGCCATGCTTTGGAGAAGGTAGTCCAGCCGGGCCTCCGGCCGTGTCAGCCGGTTTTCAGGCCTATGTAGTTGGTCTTTGCCAGGATGTGCCTGGTGCGAGTGGAGTGGGGATCACAAAAAAAGCCTGTCCCACTAGGCGAGTGAGACAGGCTGGTTTGAAACAAAACACCTGGTTTCGAACGGCTAGTCGATCGACTGCCATCCCATCGCGTCATGTTCGGCCTGAGCCCGATGGGTCGTCGCGTTGGAAGTCCCTGGGGCCGTTGCCGGCTTCTGGTAGACAGCCATTCGAACAGGCGGGTTGGAGTGTTGGGTTACCCGGTCACGAGGATTGAAAAGTTCAGGCGCTTCAAAGAAGTTGGTGGAGGACGAACTCGTGTTGCTGTTATCGACTTTGTCGGCAGCCTTGGCTGAGGAGTCGGCGGTCTCATCTGTAGTTTCCGGTCGCAACGTCCGTTGGACCGGCGGGTTTTCATCAGGAGCCAATGTTGGTTGAACCTGGGTCTCAGGCGCCGTGTAAGTTGAAGGTGTTGAGGTGGTGGTCGTGGTGGCGCAGTTTGGACAATCGGTCGACGAGGTCCCGCGGGTGGGGCAAGAGCACGGACTGACTCCGCATGTTGAGCAAGCGGAAGTCACACACGTCGAGCAGGGTGAGCACGTCGAGCAGGGTGAGCACGTCGAGCAGGGATTGCAATAGGTCAGCGGCCGGTAAACGACCTGCTGGCCGGTGCAACTTGAACACGCTGGCTGGCCGTAATAGGAAGTCATCATCACAGGCCGGGCTACGGTTTGGACGACCGGTGTGTACGTAACTGGATAGACGCGGCGGTTATACCACCGTCGGATTCGGTTCCAGTGATAACCAGGGTACCAACCGGCGTACGACTGGTAAGCGACAGGCTGGTATGCAACCGTAGAAACTCCACAAGAGGTGCACTGAGCGGTAGTCTCGGGTGCCAGCACGCTGTGCGCAATGAGAATAGCAAATAGAACAATCGTCGCGCAAGCAACTTTCCGAAGCATGTTATTTCTCCCAGGAGGTAGACGGTCTTTTAGGGCCCTAATTTAGGTGTAATTCACAACCCGTCTCATGACAACAAATAAATCTGCTAAAACTGGCATTTGGTGGTGAATACCACTTGGACCGGTTCTGGCAACTACGGGTTCCTTGCCACCAAGCCGGTAATATTTCTCTCCGGTTGCACCACTTGTGTCATGGTTTTCTCCTTTGTAGGTAGCGCGGTTTGTGTAGGCAGAGTGGTTTGCCGCAATTGTGACACGCTTTGCTATGTTCAAGTGTCTGTGGTACCGATCGTCGCGGAAAGTGAAAATAAAAAATAAGCCAGTCAAATTCCCCCCTTTGCGGACAAGCCGTTTGGCTCGTTTTTGATCGGCGCGGGAACTTGTGGTCCAGGTTTGGCAGAAACTTTTTTCCACCGTTAGCGTCGATGCCTGCGGGATTGTGGCAACAGCGTAGTTTCCCAGCCAATTGCAACCGCTTCAGGAAGAGTAACAAACAGCCCGTTTGAGGCAAGTAAATGCGTGATTGTAGATGACGATGCTGCCGGGCCGGCAGTCGTCCTTTAGAGCCCGCGGCGGTACCGCTCGTGACGGTCGTAGAGGTCGAAAAGGATTTCCCGGACGTTACCACGGTGGGCAGTGTAACTCGCTTTGACAACCGACGGTGTGACACTCGTTGGAGTATGCTGGCTGAGTTTTGCAACCAAACGCTGGACGACTTCCAAATTGGGGGCCAGGCACGCTAGCACAGGCAAGCTACATGGTCGGTGGGTTGTTACCAAGAGTCCCGCGCTTCTCCGGCGACATTGAGTTCGCAGCCACCAGGCGGACCAGGGCCGCAATTGTTCGTAGCCGTCGACGATCACAATGGTTCTACGATTGGCTGTCGGAGAAGCGGGTAACTCTAGCCAGCGTGGGCACTGGGCACTTCGCAGGGGGTGTAGTTGTATGTGGTACCCTCGGCAACTCAATTCATCGACCAGGGTGGTCAAGAGTGTCGATTTTCCAATACCGTGTGGCCCAAAAACTTGTCCCCACCAGCCTTGGTTTTCGAGGCGGCTAATGAGCAAATCCACCGATTCTCCAGCATGGAACAGGTAGGCTTGGTTTTTTGGTTGGGTCCAACATGAGGCAAACGGGTTGTCGTGGCGACTTGGGATCATGCCTTTTCACTTCGGACAGGTGGTTGGCCGTTTTTGTCGTATGCGCGGAGTCTGCAGGTAGTTTTAGTTCATCGTGGTGGGTTGTATTTCGCCGAGTCGAAAAGTTTCCTCCGACACAATTTCCTGCCCGCGTGGCAAAAATAGCCGCAAGCGGACACACCAGCAAACTTTCAGGATGATCCCATCATAACTTTGTGGGCTGAATGGGAGGCGGATTTCAAACGGGTGAGGGGTG
>JAKVCB010000227.1 GCA_022448345.1 Pirellulales bacterium | reverse complement strand
CTTTAAAAAAATTGACGAACAGTAAAGTGTCTGAGTGTATATCGTGAGTAGCGAAGGCACCGGCGGCTGGGCCATGGCAAGGTTTGAGCCCGGTTTCAGGAGGATGAGTGGTCGGTAGAGTTGCAGTGGCATACATTAGTAATAGACAGAGATGTCGAAGCGTAGGACGGAATGAGATTCACTAAAGGTAGCAAGCATGTTTTTAAAAACTCGATCAAGTCGTAGCGCGATCTTCGCAGCATGGGGGTTCGGGGCAGTAATTGCCCTGCTCTTCTTTGTGTCGCCCGGATATGGCCAGGCTTGGGGGACGCTCCGAGGCCGCTTCGTCTATGATGGTGATCCCCCTTCGCCGCAACCAGCCAACGTCAATAAAGATACAGACGTCTGTGGCAAGACTCCTCTGGTGGCAGAAGACCTTCTGGTTGACCCCTCTGGCGGGGTCGCCAATGTTGGAATCTGGTTGGTGAGCAAGGATGTGGAAGAGCATCCAGAGCTGGGGGCGACCCCGGATGCGGTCGTAATGCTTGATAATAAAAATTGCCGCTTTGAGCCCTATCTGGGCGTGGTTCGTGTTGGTCAAACGCTTCGGTTGCACAATTCGGATGCGGTTACTCATAACGTGAACGGTGGAAGTTTTCGCAAAAACACTCCCTTCAACGACAACCTGCCGCCAGAGGCCTCCATTGACAAGGTCTTTCAGGGTGAGGAGCGGCTCGGCGTACCATTGTCATGCGGATCGCATGGTTGGATGAAGTCCTACTTGCTGGTCAAGAAGACTCCCTACATTGCCGTTTCAGGCGAAGACGGTACGTTCGAGATACGTAATTTACCAGCGGGAGAGAAGCTGGAATTCAAGACTTGGCATGCTCCAAGTGGATATATCACCGAGCCAAAAGTTGAGGGTAAAACAGCGAAATGGAAACGGGGCCAGTTTGAAGTCATGGTGAAAGAGGGCGACAACGATTTGGGTGACATCGTCGTGAGCCCGAAAGATTTGAAGTAGTTTGTTTATAGAGAGGCCTCAGGTGAATTTGATGATGAAAAAGTTGGTTTCGTTGCAAGGTTTGGTGTGCTCTGCCCTGCTCGTTGCGTGCGGTCCTTTGCCCCTTCAGGGGTTTGCCGCTGAAACGGGCACGTTGCGTGGTCGGTTTGTCTACGGGGCCACGCCGCCGAAACGGGATAAACTCAACGTGAACAAGGATCAGGATGTCTGTGGCGCGTTTGACCTGCGGAGTGAACAACTTGTGGTTGCCGAGGACGGTGCGATGCGGGATGTCATCATTTATGCTCGAAAAATGAAGGGCCCGAAGGCAGATGCGGATGCGGAGCCAGTGGTGCTTGACAACAAGGATTGCCGCTTTGCCCCACACGTGGTCGCCCTTCGTCCAGGGCAGACGCTGTTGGTGAAAAACTCCGATTCGGTCGCGCACAACACTGATATCAAATTCAGCTCAAACAGTGCGGTCAATGAGGGGCTGCCACCCTCGGCAACCAAAGAATTGAAGGTCTCCAAAGCAGAGCGGAAGCCGGTGAGTGTGTCGTGCAGTATTCATCCCTGGATGCGAGGATACCTGGTGGTCCAGGATACGCCCTATATTGCGATCACCAAGGAGGATGGGACGTTTGAGATTCAAGGTCTGCCGGTTGGAAAAGAGGTTGAGTTTCAAGTCGCTCACCCGAAATGGAAGACGGTGAAGTATGAGGTCGATGGCAAGGCGACGAAGCGGGGACGTTTTAAGCTGAAGGTTGAAGCGGGTGACAATGATATGGGCGATCTCGTGATCCAGCCCAAGTAAGATGCCGAGGAAGCGAATGGTTCGTAAGCTAATAATTCGAAATCTCCGGCCCTGTTGTTCGGCGATCGCCGTTCGGGCAATATGCTCCGTTTTTGCGATTGGGGTTCTGGCTGTTTCTGGCTGCAACCGCGACAACTTGCGCGGGGCAATTCCAGACGATGCGACCGCGAGAGAGATGCGTTTAACTCTGGCAAAATCGGAAACCGTGCAAGCCGCCGACAGTGGCGGTGCCGACACGCAGCAACGAACCGGTTGGGGGACACTCCAAGGTCGGATTCGGGTGGTGGGTTCGGTCCCTCCAAATCGCGTCTTAAATATCAATAAAGATCAGGCGGTCTGCCAACCCGGTGGTGCACCGGTGCGGGGGCAAAGTGTGGAAGTCGACTCGGCGACCGGAGGCCTGGCGAACGTGTTGCTCTACGCGCTCGACCTTGATGGAGAGAATGTCCATGAAGGAGCCCAAGGAAATACCGATTCGATTCTTTACGACCAAAAAGTTTGTCGTTATCTGTCGCACGTGTTACCGATGCAGACAACGCAGTCGCTGGAGGTCAAAAACAGTGACGTTGTTTCGCATAACACGCAGATTCAGGCTAAACGAGGGCGTTCGATCAACGAAAATATTCCTCCCGGCAGTTCGATTCAATATGCACCCGGAAAAGAAGAAAAAGAGCCCATCAGTGTCAGTTGCGCGGTACATCCTTGGATGAAGGCCTATTTGCTGCCTCGGGACAATGGCTATTTTGCCACTACGCAGCAGGATGGCACATTTGAAATAGCAAATCTTCCCGCTGGTATCGATTTGTCGGTTCAAGCTTGGCAGGAGAAGTTGGGCAAAAATTTTGATGGCATCAAGGTGAACGGCGAACCGGCAACCTGGAAGCGAGGTCGCATCGCGTTGAAATTGGAGCCAGACGAGACAGTGATGCTGGATATTGAAATTCCGGCCTCCGTACTGGAGTGATTTTACAGAAATCGATAGAGGGTTTGTTCGAGAGTTTGCACATGATTCGGTCCAAGAGACATTGCCAGACGGTTTGCGATACCCCACTGGGAATTCGTTTCCTGTGGGCGGCCCTATTGATCGCGGTGACACTCAGCGGGTGCCAGTCGGAAGAGCCCTACTTCCGACCGAACCTCGTGGAGATCGAGATCGAGCAGGATGCTGGAGAACCGGTCACAGAAGATCAGCAGCGTTTGATTAATGAAACAATGCTTGCGATGTTCGGCACCCCGGATCACCCAGCGAATCCGTTTCCGAAAGATGGAGAGTTAGCCGACGCGATCAGTCCGTTAACAACTTTTGGGTTTGACGTTGAGAAGTTGAAGATTGCGGCGGGGCCCGCTTATCGCGATGCAGAGGGTAATCAGCACGGTCTCTACAGACTGCACTGCGCACATTGCCATGGTGTGACCGGTGGTGGCGATGGACCGACCGCTCCATTTTTGAATCCATATCCGCGTGACTATCGCCAGGGAGTGTTTAAGTACAAATCCACCTTCGGTGCTGCCAAGCCAACGCATGATGACTTGAAACGTGTGCTAATTAACGGTGTTGCAGGTACTTCAATGCCCTCCTTCCGAACATTGCCGGACAACGAGATTGAGGCTCTGATTGAGTATGTGCGATATTTAAGCGTGCGAGGTGAAACGGAAATTCGTCTGATTGAATATCTGGCCGCGGAGGGTGAGATGCCGGGCTCGATCTCTGAAATCGCCGGAGGGTTCCCGCTGGCGGTCGATGAAGAGGGTATTCCAGAAGAAGAGCCAGAAGAAGAAAACGTCGTGGCATCGGTAACGTATCAGTGGGATTCTGCGCCGGAGCAGGTGATTCAGCCCGTGTCCAGTCCGATTGACTATTCAAAACCTGATTCTGATTCGATGCGGGATTCAATCGCCCGTGGTGAAAAGCTTTTTTATTCCAAGAACCTGCAGTGTAACAGTTGTCACGGTGACTCTGCGCAGGGCGACGGACAGCGAGACAAGTACACCGTGTGGTTCAAGTGGCGGGAAGATCTGGGAACCAACAACGATGATCCGGCTGAAATCGATCGGGTTGTCCACCAGTTCATGGAGGTCGGAGCCTTGCAGCCTCGGACTATTCATCCGCGGAATTTACGCCTGGGGGTTTACCGGGGAGGCCGGCGGCCGATTGATATTTATCGTCGGATCTATTCAGGGATCAACGGTGGGCCGATGCCCGCGCAGGGCACAGCCGCTGGCATCGGCGGAAACGACGTTCCCGATGATGAGGCCGGAGGCAGTATCCGCCGAGAGCAGATTTGGGATGTTGTCAGCTATGTGATGTCGCTGCCGTACGAGCAGCTCAGCCAGGGACCTCCGCCACAGCAGGGATCGAATTACACACCTAGATAAAGAATTGAGCTTGGGAGTCGCAGAGGAGGAATGACAGGACACTGACGTGACGACGTGGCATCGTATAGCGATAGACCTGACGTCACAGGCAAAAATCCCACAGTTCGCCACAGTGCGCCACAGTGCGCCACAGTGCGACAGCTTGCAAAGTTAGAATAAGAGTTGAGTTATTGAGTCGAACAGTTTTTGAGAGTCAGCGAGACGCAAAGCGAAACAACCCGAAAGACATCCTGACGCTGCGAGGCTGGACTTTGGTCTGAGTCGGAAAAGCGTGCAACGAATCTGGAGAGCCAAGTGGCCCGATATTGGAGTTTATTGTTCTTGCTTGTGCCGGTGCTAGGTACGGCGCTGTTTGTGGTGGCGTACGATGGGCACAGTCAGCCTCTGATTAATCACTGGTTCCCGAAAGACGTATCTGAATACGGTCATGTCATTGACGGGCT
>JAKVCB010000226.1 GCA_022448345.1 Pirellulales bacterium | reverse complement strand
CGCCCCCTTCCGAAGTTGATCGGCGTTACCCAGCGCGATGGGAGATAAGTCGTTAGAAGGTACCTCAAGGATAGCCAGGCCACTGCGGGGATCACTTGCTTTGACGGTTGCGGCAAGTCGTATTCCTGCGGTGGTGGTCACCGTCAATGGTTCCGGTCTGATGACGAAATCCGATAGGGTCAGAATAAGTCCCTTCCGATCGAGGATCACTCCCAGGGCGTCGGCCAACGGGAGTTGGCCGGATGATTTTTGAAGCTGCCGGAAGGGGGCATCAGGGGCCGATTCTTCGAGGATCGCAAAAGATCCGTCCGGTGGAGTACGGGTAATGGCAACGACGCGTTTTTCAGCACGGGAAATCGCACTGACGATCGTGTTTTCCAGAGCAACCACGGCCGAAGGCAATTCGGCCGGGTGAGGAGCGGTGGTTTGGGCGACTAACTCGCTTGGCCCGACGTGGCCGATCGCAACCGAGGCAAGGAAGGTGAATTGACAGATGGAAAAAAATTGCTTTAGAGAAGGGGTATATTTAGGCCGGTCGTATGCGGGCCCCATGCGGGAGCCAGGCCTGAGGGTAAAAAGAAGCCCTTTTCGAAGAAAATACGCACGGATTGCAGCGAATCGCGTCAGCAGGGTCCAACAAGCATCTCGCCCCTGGCCGGACCCGCCTTTTCCCCTTCGGTACTGGGTGTCCGGCGCCAAAAGTTCGTCAAGCCGGCGGGTGCGGTGCATGAGTCGTAGACGTCAATTGCAGGTCGTGGTTCCAGTAGGTGATCCCAGCGGATGAGACCAGCGATGACCTCCCATGTCGGGGTCGGCAATCGCAATGCCCCTTCTTCCTGGTGCGTGTGTTATCTCCGCGAGTCGTTTGTCAACCAATGGCCTGCTTTCGTCAGGCGGTTGTAGTAGCTGCTTCAGACTCCTCAGCAACAGGGGCGGTTGTGGCGTCGGCATAGCCCAACGCGGAAAGGATTTTGTCCTTGATTTCGGTGGCAACCTCTGAGTTGTCTTTGAGGAACTGGCGCGCCTTTTCCTTCCCTTGGCCAAGCTGGAGGTCTCCATACCGGAACCAGGCCCCGGTGCGGGTGACCAGTTTTTGCTCCATCCCAAGGTCAAGGATGTCGCCTTCAAGGCTGATGCCGTCGGTGTGCATCATGTCGAATTCGGCAACCCGGAAAGGAGGCGCGACTTTGTTTTTAACCACCTTTGCCCGGACTCGTTGTCCGACCACAGTTTCGCCATCTTTAAGTTGGCCAATCCGGCGAACATCGATTCGAGACGAAGAATAGAACTTCAGCGCTCGTCCGCCGGGGGTCGTTTCGGGGCTGCCGAACATGACTCCAATTTTTTCCCTGATCTGATTGATGAAAATTACACAGGTGCGCGATCGAGCAATGGCTGCTGTGAGCTTGCGGAGCGCCTGACTCATGAGGCGGGCTTGCAGGCCGACGTGGGAGTCACCAATTTCACCATCTAACTCACGTTTTGGTACCAGGGCGGCTACCGAATCGATGACAATCACGTCCACGGCGTTACTTTTGATCAACATCTCGGCAATTTGAATGGCTTCTTCTCCGTGACCCGGTTGACTGACAAGCAAGGTCTCCAGATCGACTCCTAATTTTTTGGCCCAACTCGGGTCGAGCGCATGTTCAGCGTCTACAAAAGCGGTGATCCCACCGGCCCTTTGGGCCTCGGCAACTATATGGAGGGCAAGAGTCGTTTTGCCGCTGGATTCAGGACCAAAAACTTCAATGATGCGGCCCCTGGGAATTCCCTGACCTCCGAGGGCAATGTCTAAAGACAGGCTGCCTGTATTGATGCCCTCGATTCGAGGAGTGGTGTCGCCGCCCAACGGCATGATTGCCCCCTCGCCGAATTGCTTTTCGATCTGGGCGACAGCAGTTCGGAGTTCGGCACTATTTTCCAAGGGGCCGGTTTCCCCTTTTTTTCCAGTTTTGGGAGAAGTTTGGCGCTGGCCTCGTTTTTTGGGGCTGGCAGTTTTGTTCTTCGGTTTTTCTGTTTTGGCCATGTGATTTGTCGTTGTGGTTGCGGTTACCATGCTCGATTTCCTTTGTCTAACAGAATTTAAGCCGACGACAAGGCGGCTTTGGGGCACCAAGGCCGTTGAGCCGGGGGGAGCGTTTCATTTGCCGAGGCGGGGAACGGGTGGTCAGCCATGCCAAATTTCTGGATAGATCGACTGGGGAAGGCTTTTTCCATGATGCACTACTGTACGCACGAATAGTGTATCGGTGTTCAGTACCTGGAGCAAGAGCAAAAATAGGTCAGAACCGGGGAATTAGGAAAGATTATTTCGCCAACGCTCAGCTGGGGCAATGGCGGTTCGGGGCAGTTGGGCCATTCAAAGGCGGGCGAGCGTTGGTAACGTCCACGGCTTGCGGTAATTGGCTCTCTCGAGGTAGCCGGTCGCCTCGCGATCCCCAATGCAGGTATAAGTGGGCCTGTCCAGGCGAATTGTGCGACCGGCCCTCCAGGCGGCGTTTCCCAGGTGACACATCAGGCTGGCAGGATGGCCGACAGTTTCCAGGTCGGCCTGGGGTTTGTTACGGCTCCGCATGCATTCCAAAAAATTTGCCACATGGGGATGTGTGTTCTTGGAATAGCTTCCGGCCCCTTGTTTGAGCAGTTCGCCTTCTGGGGAATAGGCACGCCAGTTGTGGTTGCCGATAAGTAGGTATCCCTGGTCACCATAGACAGCGCCTCCTTCGTGTTCGCCGCCGAAGGGATAAGGGGTCCAAAGCCGCATTTCGTAGGTCATGACTCGCCCGGCTCCGTAATCGTAGGTAACCTGCAGGTTGTCAGGCCACTGCTGCATATCGTCAAAATAGGATTTTCCGCCGTGCGCCGAAACGGCCTGAAGTGGGCCGAGAGGTGGATCGCCATAGGCCTCCACCGCAGTTTCAAAAGCCCAGTGGGTAAAATCGAGTCGGTGCACACCATCGTTGCCCAGGTCGCCCGCACCATAGTCGAAAAACCACCGCCAGTTTCCATGAAACCGCAGAGGATTGAACGGTCGCAGGGGCGCCGGTCCGAGCCAGGTGTCGTAGTCGACCCCCGCTGGCGGGTCGCAATTGGGCGGATGCCCCAATGACCTTTGTTGGATGCTTTCCCAGGCCTTCGCAAATAAGGTTTTTCCCAGGTGGCCTTCACGGACGTAATCGATCATCTCCTGGAAATACAGGCCGCTACGGGATTGGATTCCAAGTTGTACTACCCGTTGGTATTTTTTGAGCGCAGCGACCATGATTTTCCCTTCCATGCAATTGTGCGCATCGGGTTTTTCAACGTAGACATCCTTTCCGGCCTGGCAAGCCATGATCATCGGAATCGCGTGCCAGTGCGTGGGTGTGCCCAGGATAATCGCGTCGACCGAGGGGTCATCGAGTGCCGTGCGGAAATCAGCGATTTTGTTGGGAGTCCTCCCTAATATTTCAGAAATTTGCCCCGTTCGTTTCTCCAGCACGTTTCGATCGACGTCGCACACGTACTTGACATCGACATCCGGCCGCGCGGCAAATGCCTTTAGCACGGCAAAACCGCGTCCGCGCACACCGATGGCAGCAATCGTGATTTGGTCGTTGGGGGAAGTTGCTGCCCTGGTGCGATTGGAGATGGTCATACCGGCAACGGCGGCTGCCGAACGGGCGACAAAGGCACGGCGATTCATCAATTAAGTGGCCTCTCGATGGAGGGTGCAGGAGAAAACAGCTGCAGATACTATCTGGGGCGTAAACCGTATGAGTGTGAACGAAGCGATCGCTCTTTTGATGATAACACAATTGTCCCACTGGCCGATAAGCAGCGAAGTTGGTTTCCGGTCTGTTCCTGTAAACCCGCGAGATCGTGACAAAGCCTTTTCGCTCCAGGTAAACCGCTCCCCTCCCCGGGGAGCAGGTTGCCAGTCGAAGACGGATCAGCCATCCAAGGAGGCGCGACCAATCAGGTGATAGGTTGGCCCGCTGCGCGCCAATTCACTACCCAGGACGCGGACCTCGTCAATATCGGTCGAGCCTCCAGGATATTCCGCCAACTGGGCCAGTTGCTCGGCCATCGATTTGGCGTTATGTCTCCGACCGGCTCGACCCAAGGTCAGGTGAGGCACGTACGGACGATTTTCTCCACGGAAGCCAAGCTGTTCAAGGCTCGACTTGACGGCGGCCTGCAGGGCCACAAACTCGCGGGTTCCTTCGGTGGTGCCAAGCCACAAGGTACGTGGTTTTTCGGCCGAGGGGAAAGCGCCTGCCCCGCCGGCGGTGACAGAAAATGGTTCAAACTCCTCAACAGCGGTGGCGACCGTATCGCAGACGGCCGGGAGTTCTGTGTTTTGCACATCGCCCAAAAAGTGGAGTGTCCAGTGCAGGTTGGTTGGTACTACCCATTTGATGTCGGGTGCAAATGGTTGCAATTCTGCCGCCAGTTGTGCCGCCTGGGCTCTGGTTTCGTCGGAGGGACTTACTGCAACAAAGGTTCGCGTAGTTGCCATCAAAAGCTCAACATCTGTCGGTAGTTTTCCATCCGGCTCTGAATTTCATCACGGGAAATCTCCTGCAGGCGATCAAGCCCAAACCCTTCGACGTTGAAGCTGGCAACGACAGTGCCGTA
>JAKVCB010000225.1 GCA_022448345.1 Pirellulales bacterium | reverse complement strand
GCCTGCGGTGAGTCCCATCCAGACGGTAGCAACCGTTTCGACTCGATCCACGATGTACTCAACACGAAATTCATCCGCGATCGACCCACCTTCGCCGTTAGCTCGACTGTTGCGCAGAAAACCGGTCGCCAGCCGCTGCTGAGGTGTGGCATTCGGCAACAGGTCGCCGGCCAACTGCTCAATCGAAAACCGGTCAAACGGCAGGTTCTCATTGAGTGCATCAATCAACCAATCTCGCCACCGGCCCATATTGCGTGGTAGGTCATCCTGGTAGCCGTCACTGTCGGCAAAGCGGGCAAGGTCCAGCCATACCGTTGCCATCCGTTCACCATACCGGGGCGAATTGAGCAATCGATCGACCGCGCGCGGGTATGCGTCTGGAGAATCGTCGGCCAGAAACATATCCAGTTCCTCAAGCGTGGGAGGAAGTCCGGTCAGGTCCAGAGTGACCCGCCGCAACAACCGCTCCTTGCCTATCCGAACCGCAGGGCGCATCCCCGCCTGCTCCAGGCGGGCCAGAACAAAATAATCCAGCTCGCGAATCGGCCAGGCTGGTTCGCTAACCGACGGGAGTCGAGGTCTGCGAGGTGCCACAAACGACCAGTGGGGCAGCCACTCTGCGCCCTGTTGAATCCAGCGCCGGATCTGCTCAATTTCCTGTGCGCTCAGCTGACGCACGGCATCAGCCGGGGGCATCTGGTGGTCCGGATCGTCACTCGTGATTCGGAGGAACAATTGACTATCCTCCGCATTGCCTGGAACAACAGCGTGATAACCTCCCCGATCGGCAAACAGTCCCTCTTGTTGGTCCAGCCGAAGTTGGGCCTGCCGCTGGGATGCATCGGCACCGTGGCAACGAAAACAGGCGCTGGACAAGATCGGCTGAATGTCCCGCTGAAAGTTCACCTCCTGTGCCAGGCCAACGCTACCGAGCAACAGAAGCAAAATCGCACTGCCTGATATTTGACGATCGTACCGCACCATGTTTGTCGCCGTGTTCGCTTGGATGATTCGCCGGCCGCTGGACTGCCAGACGTCTTGATTGCCCGGCTGCCGCTTGGTCCTGTTTTCGCTATGGCACATTGGAAAATCGATTCGCTGAGCTGGCTGCCACCGCTCATTGATCACTGGTCGATTATACCCTGTTTTAGTCCCTGTCGCTTGCCTGCGTTGTCTGCAAACGGATCGGTAGCACCACTGGAACGAACATCACCGGCTGCAATCACCTTTGCCTGCTCTTAACTACACACCAGTTGCCAACAGGATACTAGAAAAACCGCCCGTAAATGATGAGTTTTGCTCACTCGCGGCGGTAAATCCCTGGCAAGAGAAGAATGCACTTACTCGTAATTGGTTACCGTGAATCCCCTATCTACCTCAGGGACAAATGGCCCTTTCTGCTGTCGACCTGTACGCTCTTCGACTCGCTTCGGCCAGATCGATCTGCTAGGATTGAATCTTGACGCCTCAATCCTGAAGCGAAGCGACAAGAGAGGAATCTTCACAAATGTTTATTTTTGTGATGGTAATTGTGTTGCTCTACTTTCTCTGGTGGCATAGCGATGCGGGCATCCGAGCCAAGGCAGTACTCACGCTCCTTTGTTTTATCAGTTTTGGGATGGGGGCTATTAATCCTATCTTCACCGCGGTCGGCCTGCCCCTGCTCTGCATTGTCATCGGAGCCATGACCTTTGGGGTAGAGTGGTTGTCGCAGCGGTATCGATAACCCAGATTGCGGCAAGGTGTTACCTCGGCGGAATGAACACACTTGCTTGCAAAACGTGTTCTGGTCTTTTGAGCGTCAACGGAAATAGCGGCTACCAGGGCCAAGAGAGCCAGCAGTAGGGTGACCGATTCTGGGACTCTAGTTTCTGAATCGATCGCAGGTCCAACTAAATTCACACCCATAACGTCATGAGAACTTCAGCCGTCAGGCCTCAGTAGCGTGCCGCTGGATTCTAGAGGTTATAATCGAAGCTGCCTGTTTTCCCTGTAGAAAACAACTGGGGAGGGTTGCGATTGGAGTCGCAGGTGGAGACTCCGTGGTGAGGGCAAGGCGCTGGGTATTCGCTTGGTAGAGCTATGATATAAAAGAGGTAACAGTGCGAACGGGAGCATCACGGTCGCTGTGGATTTGCCGTGAACCTTAAAGACATTCGAGGAGAGTGAATATGACTCAGCCCAAGAGCAACAGGCCCTGTGCCATGATTGGTATCAGCTTGATTTTCTGGCTCTCTTCGGTGGCAATGGCAGAACCCGCTGGGGATGGCAACATTCGAGGACGCGTAATCTACAACCTCGATTGCACCGAATACTTCGTGGGTACATTCGGACCCAACGTACCAGAGACGATTGATAAGTTTGTGGAAGATCACGCTACAGCCGGCATCACCGAGTTGTGGATCAACGTCAACGCCCAGCGCACCAATTACCGTAGTGATGTGTGGGAAGCGTGGTGGGATGGGTACGATCCTTCGGCCGGTACCGACCAGCCGTTTTTTGCAGGAATTGCTCCAGGACGAATTGCCGGGCCAATTGCAAACGATTCCCAGTGGTTTATCAACATGTGGGAGTTGCACGAACAGGGGTGCGATTACCCCAAACGGATGCTCGAAAGCGCACGACGTAACGACCTCCGGGCATGGATCTCCCTCCGCATGAACGACGGCCACAGCCCTGAGCGTCCCGAGCACCCCTGTCACAGCACGATCTGGAAAGCAAATCCCCAGTGGCGATTGACTTCCGGCTACGGTCTGGACTATGAGCAATCGGAAGTGCGCCAGCATTACCTGAACCTGATTCGCGAGGTATGTGACCGCTACGACATCGATGGGCTGGAACTGGACTTTCAGCGTTTCTGGCTTTATTTCCGGCCTGGCCGGGAGCACAATGGCAACAAACTGATGCTCAACTTCATGGAGCAGGCACGGGCGGCCACGCGGAAGGCGGAGCAGCGGTTGGGACACCCGGTTGAGTTGGCTGTTCGCGTGCCGGGCAACCCGTGGACAGCCCGCCGGCACGGACTCGATGCGGTCGCCTGGGCACGCGCCGGATTGGTGGACCTGGTTGTGGCAGGCTCTTTTTGGTTTTCCACCAACAGTGATATTCCGGTCGAAACCTGGAAGGGACTGCTCAAGGATACCGATGTCCAGGTGGCTGTGCACCTGGAAGCGAGTATCGACTCAGGCGCCAATGGACGCCGAACAATGACGCACGAAGAGATGCGGGGAATCCTGGTGGGTGCCTTGCACCGTGGTGCTGATGGGGTCTACTTCTTTAACTTGTTTACAGGACCGTACCATCAATGGCCACGAGAGGATCACCATCGGTTGCTCCGGGATGCCGGAAGTTATGATGCGCTTTGCGCTGGTCCGCGTCGGCATGCGCTAACGATCACCAGTCCATGGTCGGTGGGAGAACTGGCCCGGGATTCGCAGTTGCCTTACACGGGCACACATGGCATTTTCCGTCTCTACACCGGTCCAAAACCGTCGGACGGCCAACAGGCTCAGGTAGAACTGGCGGTGCCCGACAATCAACAGCTGGAAGTTCGCCTTAATGGCATTCGTTGCCCCGGGTCGACCATTGCGAATACCGAGCACATCAAGGCCTCTGGCTGGGAAGGGGCCGGCCTCGGTTCTCGCCAGGCGTTTGCGGTACCCCCGGAAGCAATGAGTGAAGGTTACAATCTGGTCGAAGCATTTGCACCGCAAGACATTACGATCAAGTGGGTGGAAATTTCTGTGAAATAAGAGGTCGGGGCAGGCAGGTCAAACTCCAGGCACGCCAATGCGGACGGTTTTTACGTCCATCGGCACACTCCAGCTTCAATACTTTCATCCAGACTGTAGCGCAGCTGAGTGAGGTGGTCTACAGTGGATATCCTGTTACCCCGATCTTTTGTGTTCGCTGGTCGTACCGGCTAACTTTTTTTAACTCCAGCTGCGCCGGTTTTTTGGACGGAAGGCAAAGAGACAAGGAAATCTGTCATAAGTTCTGGGCACGCACATGCGACCAGAGAACCCCGGCTCTGACGGTTCTTTTCAAGTTCTGCGGTGGTAGCAAGGCGTCGCGCACTCGCCTGATCAATCAACTGTTCTTACTCGAACAGCCATAAAAACCCATTTTCGATCGAGGCTACCCTAATCTTTACGAGGCACGGCGGAAAAGTCCTGGGTTAACTCAGGAGTGGGGTCTCGCTGCAAAGAGAAGTCATTGTTGCACGAATTTGGTGGTGGTTCAAAGCCCACCTTTACTTTTCAACGCCGTCAACGGCGAAGCGTTGCACGGCCCTTTGGCCTCAGACTGATTTTGACTCCAAACGGCTATGCGCACGTGCCAACGCATCCTGACATCCATTTAACATGTTCTGATAGATCAAGTATGCGTTATCGGCCGCCAGTTTTTCTTCCACCAGTTCCACCGAGGCGCGGTGTCGAATCTCGTCAAGCTTTAATTCAAGAACAGCACACGCCTTTATGTCCTGGATTTCATTGAGCTTTTCAGTGACAAGGGTAACCTCTTTGTAATATTTATCGATACGGTTTTTGCGATTTTGGGCGTAGAACTTCTGCCCCCAGACAACCATACTCCAGAGCAACAACAGCAACGTAAGCACGAACCCCATTGCTTCGGCATTTTCGACAAGAAACCCGGGTTCGCGCCGACGGTA
>JAKVCB010000224.1 GCA_022448345.1 Pirellulales bacterium | reverse complement strand
CTCGCCACCAGGGAGGGACTGATCGCCACGTGGCAACAATCCCAGCAGGACCATTCACAGCCATTGGTGATGAATTTTCTCGATCGAGAAGAGGTTGATCGGTTATTGCAATAGGCAATGCATAAATCGAGTCAAACGCTGGCTATCGCCACCGGTGGCTCCAAAGCCGAAACCCAAGTGAACCTTGCCCAATCTTCTGGACATCTTCCTTTGCTGTCCTGCGGGGGTTCGGGTATGATGTACGAATGTGCCTGTTTTTTCAGGTGCGCTGGTGGGTAGGTTTCTCCCACCCTTTGGGATCCCCAGGGCTGCCACGATGCTGACTTTACTCGGTCGCGACTCCGTCAATACCTGCAGTCGCGTGAAGCGTCGCGACTTCCTCCAGGCAGGGGCGCTGGGAGCGTTAGGATTGACCTTACCTGGTTATCTTGCTGCCAGGGAGCACGGCATCGTCAAGCCGGAACATGACCGGCGATCCGCGATCATGATTTTTAACCTTGGTGCTCCCAGTCAACTCGATACGTTTGACGTCAAGCCCGAAGCGCCCCGCGAGGTCCGGGGACCGTATCAGGCCATCAGCACCAGAGGTGATTTCCAGCTGTCAGAAATTCTGCCTCGCCATGCCGAAGTGGCCGACAAGTTCTCGCTGGTACGTTCCTGTTTTCACACAGGTGCGGCCGTTCACGATGCCGGTTGGCAAATGATGCAGACCGGTCGGTTCGGAAATGCAGGCGTCATTTCCCCCCATTATGGCGCAGCGGTCGAGTTCCTCCGTGGTCGCCGCACCGAACTGCCGGCGCATGTCGTCTTACCGGAACTCATGGGGCGGGGGGGCGGCAACCTTCCCAATGGCCAGGCGGGAGGTTTTCTAGGCAAGGCTTACGACCCGTTTGTTTTGAATGCCGACCCTTCAAAGGCAGATTTTCAAATTCGCGACATGCTGCCTCCTGATGAAATAGGGGCGGCTCGCCTGGAGCGTCGACGTCGACTTCGCGACATTGTCGACGGCACGCTACGTCATTTTGAAGCCAGCGACGATGCACGGTTGCTTGACAGCAATTTCGAGGCGGCCTACCGGTTGATGACCAGCGTCCAGGCACGAGAAGCTTTTGATCTTCAAAAAGAACCGGAGTCGGTTCGCGAGCGATACGGCATGACACGGTTCGGCCAGTGTTGCCTCTTGGCGCGGCGACTCATTGAGTCGGGTGTCCGGTTTGTCACCATCAATGCCTTTCTCACGGTCTTTGACGAGCAGACGTGGGACATTCATGGAACCAAACCTTTCACTTCGATCGAGGGAATGCAAAATAACGTCGCACCAATGTATGACCAGGGATACAGCGCACTGATCGACGATTTGAGTCAACGAGGAATGCTCGATGACACGTTGGTCGCCTGTGTCGCAGAGTTCGGCCGGACACCAAAGGTAAACATGGCTGGCGGCAGGGATCACTGGCCACAATGCTTTACCACCTATTTCGCCGGTGGCGGGGTCCAGGGAGGCCGCGCTGTGGGTGCCAGTGACCCGATTGGGGCAGTTCCTGCCGACAGACCTACTCCACCAGCCGACATCGCCGCCACCATTTTCCACAGCCTCGGTTTTGACCTGGAAACGGAACTGCCCGGTCCGTCGGGACGCCCCTTCCCGCTGGTTGACTTTGGTAGTGAACCCGTGAAAGAACTGTTCTAGGACAAGTCACATGCGATTATCTGAGCAGTCCTTCCTCTCACGGTTTAGGCAATGCATCACGCTGGTTGCAATCGTCGGTATTTCTCCGGTTGCCCTTGCGGAGCACAATCAACCAACACTCCAGTTGGCCCCGGCAAACGTCACGTTGATTGGCCCCGTCGCACGTCACCGGCTACTGCCTCTCCTACAGGCTCAACAGCAGATTGTCGGTATCGCCTCGAGCGATATCACCTGGACCAGCAGTGATGAAAGTGTGGTCACCATTGACGGCACCGTGTTGGTCCCTCAAGGCAATGGCAAGGCAGTCATGACCGCAACCTGGAATCAACAGTCGGCTCGCTGCGACGTCACCGTGCAAGCATTCACGTCGCCCCACACGTGGAATTTTCGCAATCACGTTCAGCCAATCCTGGCCAGGTACGGGTGCAGCATGGGAGCTTGTCACGGTGCATTGGCCGGCAAAGGTGGTTTTAAACTTTCGCTGCGGGGATACGATGCTCTGCGAGATTACTACTGGATCACGCGTCAGGCGCGGGGGCGGCGAATTGAGTTAGCCGATCCTGGCAGGAGCCTGTTGTTGGCCAAGCCCACGGTGGCAATCCCACACAAGGGGGGCCTTCGCTTCGACGTCGATTCCAAAGCGTACCAGGTGCTCTCAGAGTGGATCTCTTCGGGGGCCCCCGCCCCCGAAGAACACGACCCACAACTTCGGCGGCTTGAAGTGTTGCCCGCCCGGGCGTTGCTCAATCCGAAAGATACATGTCCGTTGTTGGTGCGGGCGCATTACAGCGACGGACGAATTGAAGACGTGACCGATTGGGCCAAGTACAGTACCACCAATGAAACGGTTGTCAAAGTCGACGACTCTGGAGGGGTTCAAGTCGTTGGATATGGCCAGGGTTCGCTAACAATCTGGTTTTCCCAACAAATTGCAGTTTCGACGATTACCGTTCCTTACCCGAATGAAGGTCCGGACCAGTGGCACGAAGAAACTCCACGACGCAATTTCATTGACAACCTGGTGCTGGCAAAACTGGCCGAACTGCGCCTTCCTCCATCGCCTCGCACCAGCGACGCAGAATTCATCCGGCGGGTGTTTATCGACACGGTGGGCCTTTTGCCCACGACTGAGGAGGTTCAAGATTTCGTGGACAACCGGGCGATCGAAAAGCGGGATCGCTTGATTGACGATTTGCTTGGTCGCGATGCGTTTGTGGACTACTGGACCTACAAATTAGCCGATCTATTGCTGGTAACGCGGCGCAAACTGACCTCTGCCGCCGTCCAAACCTACTACGACTGGATTCACTCCCACGTGGCGGAGAATACGGCCTGGGACAAAATGGTGCGGGAGATTCTGACGGCCAAAGGAAACTCTCTTGATCAGGGGGAGGTGAACTTTTTTTCGATCCACCGAAGCTGTGAACTTCAAAGCGAGAACGCCTGCCAGGCGTTTATGGGACTCTCGATTGGCTGTGCGAAGTGCCACAATCACCCACTCGAAAAATGGACGAACGATCAGTACTATGCCATGGCAAACCTGTTTGCCCGCACACGAGCAAAAGGGTGGTCACACCCTACCGAAGCTGGTGACGGCCAACGATTTCTCGTCGTTGCAGATACCGGAGAATTGCTTCAGCCCAATTCTGGAAAACCACAACCACCTGCCCCGCTGGATGCCGCGCCGCTGGCCTTTAATTCCGACAAGAATCGGCGGGAATACCTGGCAGACTGGATGACATCGCCTGACAATCCGTACTTCGCCCGCGCTGCTGCCAATCGAATTTGGGCAAATTTTTTTCAGGTAGGAATCGTCAATCCGGTTGACGACATGCGCCTTTCCAACCCACCCAGCAACCCCGCATTACTGGATGCCCTCGCCAGGTACCTGATCGATCACGAGTTTGATACCAAGGCACTGATGCGGGCCATACTTCAGTCTGAAACCTACCAGCGGAGCAGCCTCCCACTGGAAGGTAACAAGTCCGACCAGCGATTCTTCTCCCGGTACTACCCGCGGAGAATGATGGCAGAAGTGCTCCTGGATGCGATTGCCCAAACCACGGGAACCCCAAGCAAGTTCACACATATCATGGATTTTAATGGAACACGCTCTGAAGTCGCCGACTATCCGTCTGGGACGAGGGCAACCGAATTGAAAGATTCGGCCGTCGATTCCTATTTTCTCGACGCCTTTGGACGTAACGATCGTGAAATTACCTGCGACTGTGAAAGGTTTAGCTCACCCACGATGGTGCAAGTGCTACACCTGGCAAATGGCAACACGATTAACGAGGCCCTTCGAGCAAAAAAGAATCGCGTGGAGCAACTTCTGAATCAAGAGATACCCGATGCAGAACTCCTCGATGAAATTTACCTTGTGGCCCTTGCGCGTCGCCCCACGCCAGGCGAGTCCGACAAACTGTTGTCGGAACTTGCCCATGCAGAAAATACGGATCACCGGGAATTGATTGAAGACATTTTCTGGGGAGTGCTCAGTAGCCGGGAATTTTTGTTTAACCATTAAGCCTGTGCAAAGTTGAAACGTAATGCTTTTGTGCCCGCCACCCATCGCCAACCGACCTGACTCAACAGCGATTTTCCTGATCCTGGTGGGAGTGGGCCTGGCTATCCCGGCAGCTCCTGCTGCCAGTGAAGAGGCTGCCAGCGAAGAGGCGATGACTGCTCCTTCTTACATCACCGATATCGCCCCGCTACTGAACACCTACTGCGTGGGCTGTCACAATGCCGACAGTCCAGAGGGCGGTTTATCACTGGAATCCTATAATGACCTGCAACAAGGCGGGGAGCACGGACGGGTCATTGTGAACCAGCAACCAGAAGCGAGTCGCTTGCTCCGTGTGCTTCTGGGTGATGTCGAGCCCCGCATGCCACCTGAAGACCAATTGCAACCTACCCCTGAAGAAATTGAGCTCTTGCGGGCCTGGATTTTTTCAGGGGCAAAAGGTCCCGATGGCCAAGAACCTGACCGGGCAAACCTGCTGATACCAAAAATCAAGCCCGTCGCTGCCGAGTGCCGTCCGGTAACCGCCCTTGGCTACTCCCCCGATGGAAAACTATTGGCGGTAGGCCGATTTAGAGACGTTCAG
>JAKVCB010000223.1 GCA_022448345.1 Pirellulales bacterium | reverse complement strand
GGTCCAAAAACTCTGAGAACCATCGCTCCAAGTACGAACCGTAATATCTTGCCAGAGCACCTGGGATTCGACGAAGTCCATGAATTGCTCGAGATCCGCTTGAACTTCTTCCGCCAGGCCGTATAGCGATGAAAAGTCGGGTTGCATTTCAAGTCCCTGCGCCAACTGGTCGAGGCTCCGTTCAATCTCGGGCGAGGTCAACAGGTGATCCAGATGTTTGGTATTCACGTCTGTCTTGTTGATGTCGGCCGCTGGGGCCAAACTATCTGCCAAGGTGTCCGGGATGGCGGCACTGGCCTGTTGGTCGGACGCCTGGTGCACGTGACTCGCTGCGAGGGATTCGCTGGAGGTGTTGACGGCGATCTGCTGTTGGTCGGTCACCTCTCCCGGTGCCATTTCTAGCCCTGCCATAGTTGCGAGCAGTTGGCGGCTTTCCAGGGGCTCAAAGTTGTTTTGCAGTCGCCGGACGGTTCGGTTTGTTTGCGGTTTGTACGTGCATTGAGTTCGAAGACGGGCTAAGAAGGATCGGCGTTTCATTGTGTTTTTCCTGGTGAAATATTCGTTGTTGCGTACGACACACTGGTTTAACCGTCTCACTACGCGACGGCCCCGTTTTTTTTGCTTAAAATGACAGGATGGTTTGTTGGGGGAGGCGTCCGTCACGAACCGGGCTCTCTAATGCCTCTAAGCTAGTTCACTTTGAGATAAGAAGGTTGAGTTTTATGATCCGAGCAATCACATTGCTGACGGCCTGTTGTCTGTCAGTTTCCATCTTGGCGGATGATTCGGTGAAGCCTAATTTCGTGATTATTTTTGCTGACGATCTCGGCTACCAGGACGTTGGCTGTTTTGGCTCGCCCGATATCCGTACACCGCGCATTGACGCCATGGCTCGGGAAGGGCTGAAGTTTACTAGCTTTTATGCGCAGCCGATCTGTGGACCGTCTCGAGCCGCAATTATGACCGGTTGCTACCCGCTGCGAGTTGCCGAAAGAGGCAATGTTAAGAACGTCCACCCGATCCTTCATGAAAAGGAAATAACGATTGCGGAGGTCCTCAAGACCCGTGGTTATGCAACGGCCTGTTTTGGTAAGTGGGATTTGGCCAAGCACGCTCAGGAAGGGTTTTTTATCGACCTGTTTCCGACACGACAAGGATTCGACTACTTCTTCGGTACGCCAACCAGTAATGGTGTGGCCCCCAAGCTTTACCGAGGTGAGACATTGGTTGAAGCGATGGCCGACATGGCTTCTCTCACGCGTCGCTATACCGATGAAGCGATTGAATTTATGCGGAAGAACCGAGAGACTCCTTTTTTTGTTTATCTTCCACACACGATGCCACACACTAAGTTGGCTGCATCAGCGAGGTTTGCAGGAAAGAGCAAACGCGGGTTATACGGAGATGTGGTTGAGGAAATTGATTTTAACACCGGACGCATTATTGATGCTGTCCGAAAACTGGGGTTGGAGAAGAAGACCTACGTGTTGTTTACCAGTGACAATGGCCCCTGGTTGATCCAGAATGAAAACTATGCGGATGGGCATCTGGCAGCCGACCATGGTGGCTCAGCCGGTCCGTTGCGTAGCGGTAAAGTGTCGACCTGGGAAGGTGGTGTGCGTGTTCCAGCGGTTTTGTGGGGCCCGGCAGGCGTGCCAGTTGGAAAGACCTGCGATCGCATTGCCAGTACGCTTGATATGCTTCCGACATTGGCCGCTCTGTCGGGAGCCGATGTTCCACGAGATCGCGTGATCGATGGCGAAGATATCAGTCACTTGTTTCATGGCCAATTCACGAAAGCGAATCCAGAAAAAGCCTTCTATTATTACCTGCGGGTTCAACTGCAAGCCGTGCGACAGGGGAAATGGAAATTGCACTTGCCGCGAGAGGCGGAGCCAGCGTCGGTGGCTCCCTTTACGCAGAACCGTCACATTGCTCCGGCAGATCGGGTTGGTTTCGCAACGCCCTTCCTGATCGACCTGGAGGAAGACCTTGGTGAGACGCGGAACGTGGCCGGCGATCACCCGGAAGTAGTCAAGCGTCTGTTGACATTGGCTGAAGCAATGCGAACCGACCTTGGAGATCATGACCATGTTGGTAAAAATATGCGGTTTTTCGACCCTCTCGATCAGCGTCCAACCACGCCTCCGTTACCGCCGCCGCGGAAACCCAAGCCGAAAAAAACCAAAGCCACGTTGAAATAAGGCAAACTAGAGATAATCGTCTGGATAACGAAGTGAACTTAGCAGTATCGATCTTGCCAGGAAAGAGCCATAGCGGCGATATTAATGACGATGCAGTCTGTAAGTTTGCTCCGTTGAAGAAGCTTCATGCGAGGACAAGGTTGTGGCTTTAAATCCGATTAGTCTGCTGGGCACCGTACTGCGACGGTTAGCCCACGCATTGATTAAACGTTACTACCCGAAGATCCAGATTACTGGTGCAGAGAATATTCCCAAGACCGGACCGGTGTTGTTCTGTGCTAACCATCCGAATTCTTTGATTGATCCGGTCCTGATTGGCATCACCGCTCGACGCCCCGTCAGCTTCATGGCCAAGGCACCTCTCTTTAAAACACCATTGCTTGGTTCGGTGATGAAGGCTCTCGGGATGGTTCCTGCCTACCGTGGCCAAGATGATGCTCGCCAAGTCAAGAAGAATACGAAAAGTTTGAATCGTGTGGTCGACGGACTCAAGGCTGGACGGGCAATGGGGATTTTCCCTGAGGGAATGTCAACGGATGTCCGACAAGTGGCCCTGGTGCGGAGTGGTGCAGCACGCATCGTGTTGCCAGCCTATGCCCAGGGTGTGGAAGACTTGGTGATTATTCCGTTGGGAATCAACTACGAGTCGAAGGAACGGCTCGGTAGCAAGGTTTGGATGAACGTCGGGCCGCCGATCGAGATTAAAGAGTTCGTCGACCAATACCAGCAGCAACAAGAAGAACCGGTCGATGTTGGTGAGGATAAGGTGCTGCGACGGGAATTGACTGGCCTGTTGAGTGAACGCCTTAAGGAAGTAGTTGTCCATGTTGATAATGCCGACTGGGATCCGCTCTTAAGTGACTTGGAGTCGATTGTGCAGCGTGCCGGTCACAAGCCATCGCTAAGAATTCCAGCTTTGATGCGGCGCAAACGGATTGCGGATGCGATTAATTACTTCTATCAGCAAGATCCCGAGACAGCCGAGAAGATGATGAGCCAGATCGAATCGTACCATGAAAAGATTCGGGCAGCTGGACTGGTGATCGACGATCCGATCGTAAATCGAGGTCGTCCACAGGCGATCTTGACTTTTTGCTGGCAGACGCTGGTGCTGATTGCATGGCTGCTGCCGGCCTTGTTTGGATTGGTGATGAACGTGATCCCCTTCATGGTAACTCGCAAGATAGCCGGCAAGTTTCAGGATGGAGCACGAAGCATTGCTACTTGGAGACTCGCCTTTGGGATTCCGATTTATCTCGGCTGGTATGTATTGGTTTACGCGACGGTCCTCGCCACGACCCGTATTTTGCCATTGGCAATGATGATGAACTTGTTGTTGCCGTTGACTGGTACGATCGCTTTGCGTTACTGGCCCTTCTTTTGTCGGTCGATGGTGCACATGGGGCACCAGTTTCGCACGCTGACGAATCGCCGGCGGTTGCATGGGCTGCGAAAAGAGCTGGAAACGTTGCGTGAAACGCTGGTCGATTACGCGGAACGGTTTGCCGAGGTTTCTGAGCGCCCAGATTTGCCGGTGATCAAACCGATGATGATGGTCTTTGCCAAGGGACTCGGCAAAGCAACTTTTCTCTTACTGGCCTTCCTCTTCTATCTGGGCCTTTACCTGGGTTACGTAGTTCTGGATATCACGGAATACTTTTAGCCAGGGTTATTTTTTCCCCCAGCGAGCTTCCCAGAGTTTGGAAAGTTGCTTGACTCGCTGAGGCTGTTCTGTCGCCAGGTTAATTGTTTCGGTGCGGTTTTTCGCCAAGTTGTAGAGCGCCCAGGGGCCCTTGCCCTCTCGCACGATTTTATAGTCGCCTTTGACGATGGCATGGGTGCCGGCGTGATTGAAGATGTAGGTGTGTTCTTGGTCCACAGTGTTTCCCTCGAGAATGGGGACGAGCGATAGGCTTTCATGTGGAGCGATCGTTTTGCCGGCGAACTGTTTTGGGTACTCAGCTCCGGCCAGGTCCAGGCAAGTGGCCATCATATCGATGACATGTCCGCGTTGCGACGAGATTGCGCCGGGTTTGGTTTTCAGGCCGGCAGGCCAGTGCATGATAGCCGGCGTGCAGGCTCCTCCGTTGTGGACATTCATCTTGTAACGTCGCATTGGTGTGTTTTGAGCACACGCCCAGTTGTGTCCAACACTTCCGTAGGTCATGGGACCGCCCATCGGTATGTCGAACTGGTCACCCACAGCAATTGTCTTGCCGGCTTTTTTTGCCGCTTCCAGGATGTTGTTGGCCGTGTTCCATCCATTGCCACTGAGGTGCTCCGGGCAAGCGCCGTTGTCGTGGAAGTAGATGATCAACGTGTTTTCAAGCTGTCCGGTCTGTTGTAGCGACTGGATGATTCTACCGACGGCTTGATCCATGTGGTCGACCATGGCGGCATAGATCGCCATGTTGCGGATTCGCCAAGCTTGGTGGTCAATGTTTTTCCAGGGTTTTACACTGCGCTCCAATTCAGGTAGTGGAAATCGTTGCTTGTCGATGATTCCCATCTTGAGCATTCGTGCGTAACGCTCGCGGCGCAGTTGTTCCCAGCCGCCTTCATACCGTTTTAGGTATTTCTGGATTGATTTTTCCGGTGCGTGTAGGG
>JAKVCB010000222.1 GCA_022448345.1 Pirellulales bacterium | reverse complement strand
CGGATGAACCGCGTGGTACTGCCAGTGCCGGTCGCCACACACCAGGTAAAAATTCTGCTCGAGAAAATCGTGTTCGGTTAACCAGCTGAAAAATTCGCCCGCTTCGTGCTGAAATCCGCCCATGTTCACATGACTGTCGCGCTTGGTGCCACTGTCGGGGCCAACTGTGGGAGTTGGTGAAATCAAGATCTTGAAAGTGGCGTCCGACTCAAGCAGCGTTCGTTGGAGCCACGCCATTTGCGCCTCACCCCACACGGTTTTTCCCGGACCGTCCGGCAAGTGGTTTGCGCTGCGGTAGTCGCGGCCCTCGACCAGCCAAATCTGTAGCTCGCGGCTCACGCGGTGGGTGCGGTAAGTCACCGGATTGCGATTTTGGGGATCAACCACCGGCACCTGCTCCCAAAAAGTGCGAATCCCTAACTGGCTGGAAGGCTGCTGGGCCAACTGGGGATCGGCCCGGTCGGCGTCCGTCTCGTGCGCACCGCGTATCGGTGAGTGCGGGTCGCAGTCGTTAAAGCGGTGGTCGTGATCGTCCTTTTCCCAGTAAGTAGGCACGCGGGAAAAGAACTCAATAAACCGTCCCTGCACAAACTGCTCGTGCCACTTGCGCCGCATCTCACGCTGGGTGCGGACACGGGTCGGCCGGGGGTGGTCGTAATAAACGTTGTCGCCGGTGCCCACAAAAAAGTCGGGCTCCATCCGAAGCATGGACTCAAGCGCCGGAAAACCCAAGTGCTTGTCTGGCCCGGTATACATGCGGCGGCCGCGACCATTGGTGCCGTCATGAAAAAACCCGTAGTTCATTCCGGTCACCACCACAAAACCGGTGGCTGCACTCTGCTGGCTGCCACTGAGCGTTTTAAACGAGCAAACCGGCCCCGCCTGTGCCGCCTGCCGCGTAGGGCCATAGCGCAAACGGTAGTAATAACCGGTGGCCGGCTTCAGGCCGGTAACCTTCGTTTTGACAATGTAGTCGCCAGCAGCGGTCGCTTCGAGCCAGTCGGTTTGCCTGGCGTGCTGGAAATTTTTGTCGGTGGCAATTTCAAAGCAGGCCACCCCTGCGGCGCCGGGCAAGTCGCCATCTGAAAGCTGGCTGCCGGCGGTAAGGCGAGACTGCAAAATCACACTACTGGCGGTTACCTCACCTGCCATTTCGCCCTGGCCATGATCGACCACAGGCCCTGCCAGTACGGTGGAAATCGTCGCCAGGCAGCACAGCGCACTGGCCAGCCCAGTACCGGCGGGTGTGAAACGTAACATGGTGCTTGCTCCCTCTACTTTGGACTGGGCCTCTGCTTTGGACTGGGCCTCTGCTTTGGACTGGCCCTGCTTTGGACTGGCCCTGCTTTAAACCGGCCTGCCATACGGACTGCCGCCACTGAAGATGATACATTATATATGGCTGCATGGGACCTATTGGCGCTGCGCCCCGCTACCATGCTTTCGACAGGTTGCGGGCTGAAACCCAAGCAGACAGCCGGTCTCTTGAAACACTTGCATACGCTGGCAAACCCCCGGGCAAAATATTCAACAGTAAAACAGCTCGACGCAACGCGGGCACCAATGCCTAAAACGATGTCTACAACGATGCCTACAAAGCTGCCTGCTTGAACTTCGGCCGAATGAACTCGACGCCCAAGGAGGATACCGTGGCTACCACAAGCAGCACCAGCGGCTCGCCCCCCAGCGCGCAGAAACGAAGCCAACTCGTCATTGGCTGTATCACCCTCTTTTTGTTGATGTTTGTCGTTGCCTTCGGCGGGTTTGGCGTGTGGGGAATCTTCCAGCAGCTTCGTGTCCGCGCTTTTCTGCCGGTCCAAGCTGAGGTAACCCATTCGGAAGTTGGCGTTAATAGAGATGCCGATGGAAGTACGTTCTATCCGGACATCCGCTTCCGCTACACGGTCGACGGCCAAACACACGATACGGGCAAATACCGCATCCAGGTGCTCAGCTCCTCCGGTCGCAGCGGCAAGCAGGAAATCGTACGTCGCTACCTGGTCGGGTCCACGGTCAAGGCGTGGTACGACCCGGACCAACCAGAAGTGGCGGTGCTCGATAAGTCGTTCAGTCTCTTTCCGGTGATTTTTCTTTCCCTCGGTGTGATTGTATTGGCATTCGTCATCGGCCTTTGGGTAGACCGCATCAAAGGCGGGAGCCAAAGCTCAATCAGTTCACTGCCAGACCCCCAGGCAAATGAGCCGCAGGAGCCGCGTCGTCACGATGTGCGGCTAAAACCGTACGAAAGGGGCCCCTACGTAAGCTCTTTCCGGGAAACGGTCATGTTCTGCATCGGTTGGAACGCCATTATTTGGACTGTCGTACTGGCAGTTTGGTTTTCGGATAAAAACAGCGACTTGCCGTGGTGGTCATGGCTAATCCTGGCCCTTCTGCTGGCCGTTGGCCTGTACATGATCGTGAAGATCATCATGATGAGCATGGCCAGGATAAAATTGGAAGAACCGGTGCTGACCGCTTCTACCTATCCCCTTCGCCCCAACGAGTCGTTTGGGGTGCACTATCGCCAGCAGGCCAGGCAACCGGTTCATGTCGACCGCATTACGGTAAGGCTGGTCTGCCGCAAGTCCGATACGTACCACACCGGCGGTGAGGACCGTACCCATACCGACAGCGAAGACGTCTACGAAGCCGAACAAGCGATTGCCCACAATCTCCAGGTAGACCCCTACCACCCGATTGATGTCACGCTCGAGCTACAGATTCCTGAAAATGGCCTCGATAGCTGCCGTGCGATGCGCAACCGAATCGACTGGTTGCTTGAAGTACGCATCGCCATCACCGATTGGCCCGACTACACCGAAACATTTTTCCTGAAGGTCCTGTCCGAGCCAGCGACAGGCTAGCGGCGGCTGCCAGCCCTTCAGCGTCGCTGCGAGCCGAGCCACTGGGCCAGCATTTTGATCTCAGCGGTGTCCATCCCCTGCACCATATTTTGGCGGTGACTGTTGTGCACGGCCAGAATGTGATCCTCATGAAAATAAACCGCCCCGCCCTGCTGCAGCTCGTGTAACCGTGACTCGTAAAGCAGGTTGTCGACGGCCGCTTTAAAAAAAGGGCCCTCCCGCCCGGTGACCTGCGCCCAAAAATCCTCGCCCCATCCGCGCGAAGGGACATTTTGCCTTGGAATCGGCACCAAAGAAGCAGGCTCACTGTGGCTTAAAATGGGCTTCGATGCCTCGCCACTGCAAGTAGCGCAGTAACATTTTTCGGCACTCTCTTCGTGCACCGAAAACCGGGGCGAGTCGATCCGCAGTTCCACAAAATATCCGGCCCGTACATGCCGCTTTAGCACATCGTGAGGAATCTGAAACTGATCGCCGTTTTCGGCATGCATGGCCACCCCGTCGACCAACTCGTAGCCGTTGGCAAACCGCTGGTCGCGAAACTGTTGCTGGATTGTCATGGAAGTGAGTTACTCGAGTGCGGCCAAAGAAAACAAAGCGGAGGCAAAACACGTTGTGGCGCACCGCGCGAGATTTAAGGCGCATCACAGCACCCGATTGTACGGCCTGACTGGGACGCCAGTCGAGCGGCCCATCCCGCACGCCGATCGCCGGGCTTAATCTTCGAATTCCCGCGCCTTCGACAGGGCCGTGGCCACCATCCCTGCGGGGATCGATACCACCCCCAGCCCCATCAACAGAATCACAAAGGTAAAAACCTTGCCGCCGACAGTGATTGGGACAATGTCCCCATACCCCACGGTCGTTAACGTGGCCACCGCCCACCACAAGCTGGCAAATACCGAACTAAACGCCTTGGGCTGCGCGGGATTCTCAAACTGGTAAATCCCGACCGATGCCAGGTAGATAATCACCAACGTGACAAACAAAAACAGGAGCAACTCCTCCTTAGCAATCAAAAACGCCCGGTGAAACCTTTTGATCGAGTTGCTGTACCTCACCAGCTTAAACACGCGCAGCAGCCGCAAAAGCCGCAGTGCCCGTAACGAAACGAGGTGAATGTCGAAATACAGGTAAAAAGGCGCAATCGCCAAAAAGTCGATGATGCCAAAGAAAGAAAAGATAAAGACCGTTTTCCTGTCGGCTACGATAATTCTTGCAATGTATTCGGCCGTAAATACCAATACACAAAACAGCTCAATAACCCGCAAAATAAACTCCCAACGGGCTGAAAGATTGGGCAGCGTGTCAAAGGCATAGGTCAACAGTGAGACAATAATCAGCGCCTGGATAAATGCATCAAAGGCTCTTCCGGCAGTCGTGTCCGAATCCTCAATAAGCCGCTTCAAAAATCGCATAACCATCCTCACTCAACTGGACTCGCCGGCAGCAACAGGGTCTTTTTTTCAGGCCTGCACCACACCAGCAAACTCGAATTACCTTTGCGTCCCAACCGGCCAGAATCGGCCGCTGCTTGGCCTCCCGATGCTGCGGGGCCCCCCGATCATGACCCAGGGCCCCCACACCATTGCTGGTAAACTAACCGGTAACCCCTTCTCGCACCTAGACCGATGTGGCGGCTTGCCACCTGTTGTAAAACGGCTGGTACAAAGGTTTTTTTGGCACGTCGAGGCACTGGAACTCTGCCGCTGCGCAATACCGCAAAAAACGCATAAATTACCTGGAGTTTGGTATCTTGGTGTCTTAAAATGGACTTACGCCACCTGAGGCGCCCCACTTAGAAATCGCCAAGAGGACCGCTAATGTTTTCGAAAATCGTGCCTGGTTTTTCCAGGCAGTTGCCATGGCGCACAGGGTGCAGTCTGGTTTTAGGCTCCCTGCTCTTGCTGATGGGAGCAACCGCTTTTGCCGACCTGCCGATCATGTGGGGTACCGATGA
>JAKVCB010000221.1 GCA_022448345.1 Pirellulales bacterium | reverse complement strand
CCTTGAGCATCGGCCAGTACATCCAGATCCCTATCAACAGCAAGGCTGGTGCGGCCAGCAGGTAGGCCTTCCAATATTTACCGAATTGCCAGCCAGCCAGTTCTCGATGGTGCTCTGGTGTGAAGGCCTTAAACACCATCCGCATTACGACCGCAAAACTGACAAGCACGATCGCAATCACAATCCACGCGATGATGTTACGATGCCTGGCCTGTTGAGGTGTCAGGTTGCCCAACATCTTCTCATTAATCCGCCTGGTGCCACGTTCCATAATCCCCTTGATAATTGCCTTGGCACCCGCCTCATCTCCTGCGTCAATGGCGGTGCGAATTTCCTGGTTACTGGCAATCGCCATCAAGGGAAAACGCATCTCGTCGTAGACGTACTGGCAGTTCTTGCCGTACGGCTCCGGAACGCCGCCAGAAGCTGCAATTTGGTGGGTCCGCTCCAGGTCGGGTGAAATGCGACGGATAATGCTGTCATAGCGACCATCCTGATTGTGGCTCATCAGGAGCTTGCTCGGTATGAGAGTACCCAGCCCTGCTTCCACCAGTTTTTCCACGCGAATCTTGCGGGCCTCGGGGCCATCAAAAAATTGGATGTATTGCCATGCCGCATCGCGACGGCGATCGTCGTTTTTCAGCCCTGCAAAGATCCCCACCATGCGCGCATTGAACTGGCTCCGCTGCAATCCTGTTGGCCCTGCCGGCAAGGGACCGAAACCAAAGGTTTGGTCCACGGCTTTACCCAGGAAACGATCTTCCAGATATCGGAAAGCCATGCCGAAATGGACGGTATCTCCGCCTCCCTCGCTGGAGGTTTGATACACACCTCGACAGACCTGCTTTCCATCCCGGATCACTTTCTCGTGACTGAGTCGCGCCCAGAAATAGGCCGCCTCGATTGCTTCCGGCGTATCGAACACGCAGACCCAGTCGCCCGCCTGTACGTTGGCAAGATTTTTCTCATTTCGAAAGTACTCGAGTTCGTCAGGGGCTACCTGCTTGACCACATCTCCTCCTGCCCCGTAGAGGAAATTTACAAATACAAATGCCGGTTGCATCGCCTCTATTTCTATGCCGTAATGGCCCTGCTCTGGAGCGGTAAGAATTTTTGCCCAAGCAAGCATTTCCTCCCAGTCTCGCGGCGGGCGCAACTCAACCCCTTCGTCGGCGTGTTCCGAGAATAGGGCCCGATCATACTTCAAGCCGAGCGCAACCGGGCCAATCGGAAACGCGTACGTGTGGTACCCATCCCCCTCACGGCCCATGCGGCGCATAACTTCCCAGCACTGCCTGGGCACCCGCTCTTCGATGCGCGCCCAATTGGCCCCTTTCTTGAGCTCGGCAATGTAGTCGTCGTTGTTGAGCAGATGACCATTTTCGATCGTTACGCCTGCTAACTCTTCGACGTAATCATCCAGCGGATAGAGCAAACCCATACTGATGTAGGTTTGCGATTGCCGGAAATTGACAGACATCACATCCGGGGCTATGTCACCGGCAATCTGCATAAACGGCAACATGTCGTGGTGCCTGCCACCAGGCAATTGCAGACCGGTCGTACTGATCGGATTGACGTGAGGAAAACGTTTGCGGAACATGTCCATCACCGCCCGCTTGCCTTCTTCGATCGGCCCCGACCCAAATCCTGACGGCACGCCGTAAGCCCGCAGGTTTATGGTCGGCAGGTCGTCCGCAAGTTCAGGGGAGTCGGCCAGGGAAATACTGCTTCCCAGCAGGCACAACCATGGCACCAGCAGGCTGAATCTCCAAACCTGAAACCTTAAGCCCGCAGAACTCGCGCAAGGTGCGTGCCTACCCAGCGGACGCACGACCACCGTCGGCGGGTGCGAATAGGCATGAACGCGGGCCGAAAGCAGGGGAGAGAACATCGGTTTTAAAAGTCCTGGGTCTTAAGTCTCTGGTTTTGGCCTACAGGCGACTACCCCTACGACTCTCAAAGACTTGTCTTGATTTTGTGATTTCCGAAGTCAAGTCAATCTCACTGCAAGGCCAATGCGCGTGCGGCTACCTGTTACTTGTGGCACTCGTAGCCGTACTGCCCAAATGCCACCTCCAACCTTTGGCAACCTCAGCACAAACTGGTTGCCGCTGGCCAGCGAAAAGTGTAACTACGACAACAACAGTCGTCCGGCGATAGGGCCCATGTGATCGAATCTTCCTGATTGTAACAAATCCTGACATCCGCTGAATCGCCAGTTCCTTCTCGCTGGCTTTTTTACAACCTGATTTAGAACCTGGCTGTGGCGCCTGTCAAATCAGCACCGGCGCCTTCCTGAAATTAATCGTCTGTAGATATGGCCATCGGTTCCCCTCCAAAGACAGGCCCGCTTACGAAACCCTCTTTCGCACTTGATGCGCCTCGCCCCGAAACGTCTTTGTGGCGGGGGCAAGTTTTCCTGGAGCCAGCCCCCCTAGGGCACAGCCTGCGATATGCAAGCAACATCCCTCGGGCCAATTTCCACCACCAGCCAGGTGGTGTCGCCTGTGGTGCTGGTGGTGATCGGAGCGCCATTCCACAAATCGACGTATTGGCCGCCCCCGCTGGCGGGAATCTCCAGCAGCTTTCCCCGGGCCGTTCTGTAGTTGGCATTAAACACCGTCCAGATCACCTTTTCGTCTGTCCCGAACCGGTTGACAAAGGTCCCTGGAAGAAGGGTGGGAACCAGCGGTTCGACGTCCGATGAGGTAAATGCGTCCGCATGCTCGTGCTCGATCTTAAACAATTTCCGATAATCCTGGGTGGCTTCTTTGCCAATGAATCCCTCCGGGCCATAGCCGCGCGACATAAATAAAGCATCGCCGTTGAAGAGTACGAACTTGAGACGCTCCCAGTTGTTGTCCTTGAGGCCGTAGCCGTAGATATTGTTAAAACACTTGACATCCGGAAAGGCGAATCGTGTCATGTTCATGGGAACCTGGATCTGACGCGTGAGGTAGCGAAGAAGGCCTCCCTGGTAAAAGCTGTTCTGGAACTGAAGCCGGGTATCTTCGGGGTGTGCCTCCGAGCAGATCACCACGTCTTCCGGAATAGCCTCCCTGATCCTTTTGGTCAGTTCGCGTTCACCGTAGAAGTGCGGTTCCGGCGACTTGTGGGGATGGTCCGTGTGGTTGCATATACTGGCGCCGGATCCAAGCTGATCGAGGTAGAGGATCTTGACGCCCAGGTCCCTGGCCAGAAATGTCTCCGACTCCACCACGTAATCAACCCACTCTTGAAACGAGAGGCAGGGTACATATCCCATCATGCCCCCGTAGTCGACAGGTCGATACCCAAATCCCCATTCGTGTCGCTTTGCCCCAAACCGGTGTGCGTTCTCGTTGATGAGAATCGGATTCGTGTAAGGGCTGATAGGAACGCCAGCCTCATTGGCCTTCTTGATGAAGGATTTAAAATTCTCTTCGCCTCCTACCGGGAACAGGGCGTCCCGGTCATATTCGCCCGAATACTCCTGCCTGTGCAAAATACCAGGATCACTGGAAGTGTAATCAGGGTGATGCGTTGGGTTGTCGGGATGCTCCCGGGCATGCCACCCAGCGAGATTCACCGCATCACAATAACCAAACAGATCACGAACCCTCTGGGCCCCGGCAATCAGACCATCCAATCCCAAATAAACGTACCAGGTTCCTGTCAGGAATGACCTTTTGTACCAGTCCTGGGCCGGGGGTTTGGGGTTGTACCAGGTATTCACCCAGTTGCGGTACAAACGAAAACTGGCCCGCCAGTCACCTGGCGAAATAGCAATCATGCACTCGGGAAAACTCCAGCTTGCACCGGGTTGAATCCACTCTTCAAGATATTCCAGCCGGTACCAGCCACCTTCTTCTGCCTTGCCCAGGTCATACCAGTGAAACTGACCTTCCAGATCATTGCTCAACAGTGTCAGCGCATACCACTGGCGTGGATTAAAAAACGAGTCGACCTGGTGCGGATGCCCGGCCCCGTGGGAGGCGTAAACATTCCCCTCCTCGTGGTGAATCATGGCCGCGCCCAAACTCTCGGAAAAGTAATACCATGTGTCCTCTAGCGAACCGAGCTTGAGCCCTTCGAGGATCGGAAACTGGACTCTTCCCAAAAACGGTTCGCCCGCCTCGTTCACCAGGGTCAGGCCCATTTTGATTTTCCCATCTTCGGTGAGACCAATCTTGACTGCCGCACGAAGGTCTGTTTTCTCGTCCTGATACTTGAGATCGATCAGAACACCATGGTCCGAAGCTTTCCTGCCGACCACTTTCCACCGGTCCGATCCGATCCATTGGTCGGTGTGCTTGATCGCAAATACCGGAGACCGGTCCAGGGTGACTTCACCAAAGAGGGGTGAGCCAAGCTGTTTCCATTCCAGGCCAGATTGAAGACTGAATTCCGCAGTGATCCGCCCATCGGAGACGCTCGCACGGTCCTGCTCAATACTCAACTCGGGCTTACTGGTAATGGCGGGAAACTTTTTGTCGACAACCGGATACCAGGGCGAGATTTCACCCGGCCCAGGCTCAGGCGAGATCGGCTGGCCCTGGTTACAGGTAAGCGCCACCAGGGCAAAGCTACACTTATATACCTTGTCGTGAAAAACAAGCTGTTGGGGGACTTTTCCGGACGTCGGATGGACCACGTAAAGTGAAAGCCCGTCCTCCAGCCCATAGGCCCGGCTGGTCAAGTTCAGCGGGACGAGGTGATCGGAGGTGCCGTCGCGATAGACGATTTCGGCCGTGAATCGCTCACTCTGGTTAATCGGAGCAATCGGTGCCTTGAGCGGTCCGGAGTCCGTGTCGATCGGTGGTATCTTTGACCAGACCAAAAGAAAGATTTCTCGTGCCGAGTCGGGAAGCTC
>JAKVCB010000220.1 GCA_022448345.1 Pirellulales bacterium | reverse complement strand
TTCCGCTACGTGTTGACAGTGGCCATTATCCTGTTCGCTTTTTCGACCATGATCTCCTGGTCTTATTACGGCTTGCAGTCGTGGAAATTACTGTTTGGTCGAAGCCAAATCGCAGACCTCTACTACAAGTTCCTGTTTTTGGCTTTCATCGTGATCGGCTCTGCCGCCTCGCTCGGATCGGTGCTCGATTTTTCCGATGCGATGATCCTGGCGATGGTATTCCCCAACATGCTGGGGTTACTGCTGTTATTCCCCAAAGTTCGTCAGGAACTGGGAAGATACATCGCGGCGATCAGGAATCACCAGCGATAACCTTGATTAGACTGACCTGAATTACCTGCCCCTGTTAACAGACTGGGGCAGTTTTTTTGGGCCGGACCATTGCCGACCGTCTTCCTTTCCAGGAAGCAGAAACAATTCTGGGAATTTCTCCAACCTGGCAATTTCCATAGCGAATAAAGCGCGAATGGCTGGAAATTGATACGAGGAGCCTTTTCATGGCATTTCACTTGCCCTATTTCCAGCGACAAAAACACCCGCCCGTCTATATCGGATTCGAGGCGCCCCCGGCCTATCGGCCGGGACGGCCTGGCCTGGTGCCGCCAGGTTAGGCCCGCGGAAAGAACTGGTCGACAACCTGCTGGAATTCGGCAACGGTAGAAACGCGAACGACCCTCTTGCGAAATTCGCGCGCGCCGCGTCGCCCCTGGGCATAACAGCAGGCAAACTTGCGCATCAGCATGGTACCCTGTTCGGTTCCGAACCGGGCACATACCAGGCGATAGTGGTGCAGCAACAAATCGCGTTCCTCATCGAGCGTGGGGTCAGGCGGAATCGGCTCTCCACGCAGCGCGCAAGCGGCCTGCTGGAAGAGCCACGGTTTTCCCAGTGACGCGCGGGCAATCATGATCCCATCGACGTCATAGTTGCGAAAAGCATCGACCACTTTTTGGGGCGTATCGAGATCTCCGTTGCCAATCAGCGGGATTCGTTGTAAGTGAGGTTTGATCGTCGCGATGCGATCCCAGTCTGCACTTCCTCTGAACATGTCGGCTGCCGTACGTCCATGGACGGTCAGGGCCGCGGCTCCCGCCCCCTCGACAACCTGGGCCACATCAATCGCATTGATTTGGTCGCGCGTACAGCCGAGGCGAATTTTGGCAGTTACTGGTGTCGTGCCGGCTGCCGCGACGACACTTTCGATAATCGATCCCATCCGTTCGGGGTGTTTTAGCAGGTAAGAGCCACTGTGTGCTTTCTCGGTGACTTGTCGTACCGGGCAGCCGAAATTAATGTCGACCACGCTTACCTGGTATTGGTTAACGAGCCGGTTGGCGACCTTGGCCATGGTTTCTGGTTGATTGTCCCAGATTTGTACAGCCAGGGGCCGTGGTTCCTCTGCGACTCCCCAGAGCCGGTCGGGATGCTCGGCTTCATGTTCATCGAGCCAGACAAATCCACGCGCATTGACCATTTCGGTAGCAAGCAGGCCAGCGCCACCAAACTCGCGGACGATTTGCCGAAAAGCATAATTGGTAAAGCCGGCCATCGGCGCTTGAAGAAGGGGGGGATCGACCAGCAGTGGGCCAATCCGCAGGGGCGCAACGTGTGGCAAGTCGTTGCCCGAGGGTAGTGGTGGCGCATCGATGGAAGAAGGAGCCGAGCTCATAGGATGATTATGCCCGGTCACCTGGGGTGGCGCCAATTCAGGTCCGTCGTGTGCCGAGAAGTTCACCCGGTTTAGAGGCCATCAGGGCGGACGAGGACCGATTTTTCAGGCCGAAACGTCTGCAGGCTTTCGCCGCTGGCGGGCACCACCGCCGTGTCGACACGAGCACCAGACCTTCCCTGGGCTTGCCACTGCTGGCCACCGGCGAAAGTCTTGGGACCGGCTCCCTCTTCTGGAACGCTGCTTCGGAGATGGTCGGGGATGGGCGAACGTGTCGCTGGCTCTCTGGCGGATTGCTTGATTAACATCGCCACCAGCCGAGAGGTTTGCAGCGGTTGCGGCTTCGCCAGCATCGCATAACAGACGATTCGCTGGTTGTAGTCCTTGGCGATTTGTAAAAATGCCTGGCGTTCGAGGGAAAGCAAAGCCATCGCATCAACCACGACTTGAGCCTGGCGGGTTCCTGAACCGGGGCCAAGGTCGACCATGGTTGCCGCAAGCAAGTCCTGCATTTCAGCAACTCTCGCCGCAGCCAGTTTCATTTCCGCATAACGAAGGGGAAGTAATTCCTTGAGTTGTTCCGCTTCGGTCGACTGTCGGCCGGCAAAGATTTCTTCGTAGCGTGGTTGGTAGTTACCGCAATGAGGCAGATCGCCCGGTAAAGGGAGTGCCGCAGCAGGTCGGCGGCCCAGTTTTGAGGCGAGCCGTGACTGGGTTGCCATTGCAGCTCGACGGGTTGATTCCAGCCGCACATTCAAACGATCCTGGGCTGCTTGCCAAACCTCCAGGCCTGCTGTGGTGCGATTGCTACAGGTCTGCAGGACCTGCTGTTCACGCAGAGCAAGCGAATGATCGGCAACCGTGGAGGCGAGTTCCCAGTAGAGAATCACGCGATCGGTCTGTTCCTGGCGAGAGGTCGTTGTGGCCACCACTTCGGAAAGCGTGACTTTTTGGCCCGGGAGTTGTGCGGCTGCAGGGGATTGAAGTATGGAACGCATGAGCACCGAGGGGGTCACCTCGATTGCCGTTGTGATGTCGACAGGGGGTGCGTTACCACCGGTCGGCGGTGCAACACCTAGAGCAGGTGCATTGTCTGCGGGTAGTTGGTTGAGGTTGCCACCACCGAGGCCCGGTGGGGTTTGGGTGGGGGCTGCAGAGTTTGTAGGAGCTGCACGGTTCGACAAAGGGTCGGCAAAAACTTGCGGTGTGCGAAGTGAACTTTGCGGAGGAGTATTTGGGAGCGGAGGAGTATTTGGGATAGGTCCAGTCGACGCCTGAGGGGCTGCAATGGGAGGCGTTTGCTGAACGGTGTTCGTCGGAAGGGATGAGTTGTTCGCCGGAAGGGAATTGTAACGATCTATCTGGGCGAATAAAGCATACGTCAAAACCAATGTGGCAGCAGTCATTACGAGCCTCAGTTCGTCACAAATGGGGAATAGAAGGCAACCGAGCCGGGTAGCGTGGCACTGATCCGGGAGGGCGTCAATCCCAGTTCGCCCTCGGAATAGGCTCCCGTCTGGGTGGGATGCAGGAAGAGGTCGCGGTCGGTCTGTCGGCTAATCGAGTTCTTCCAGCCAAACGCGGAGTTCATTTTCATATTCGCTGGCGAGGTCGCTCTTGACGAGAGATCGCTGGAATTCAAAAAGGCCTTCTTTTCCCGTGTCGGCCTCTTCGGCACAGGGGTAGCGCAGCATAGGGTCGGCTGAGGTTAGCCGCCGGCAAATCGTCATCAATAAATTGCTGTCGGCCACATCGTCCGGAAGGATCTGCGAGAGTTGGTGGGGTAAAGTCCGTTTGGCCTCTAGTAGTTCCGCGATGCTGCGACAGTCTGAAAAGAGCGGACGGCCTGAGAGGAGTTCAATGAGGACGTATCCCAGGCTGACAAAATCAGATCGGGGGGTAAATTCTTCCCGTTCCAGCACCTCGGGTGCAGCGTATTGAGGTGTACACGTCCTTTGCTGAGGCATGTTGTTGAGTTCAACGGCTGAGCCGAGATCGATAATCTTTGCACTGCCTGTTCGCTTGACCATGATGTTCGAGGGTTTGATATCACCATGCACGATTTCTTCGCGATGCAGGGCTGCAAGTGCGCCCAGGCATTGGCGGACGATGGCAACCGCAACTCCGGGTTGTAAGCGGGTGTGCTCCGGACCTCGCGTGGCGATGACGTCGTTGATGTATCCCCAGCGACGAGCGCTGACTCGGTGCCTGGCGCGATCGAGCATGGTAGGTGTGAGCAATTTGTCGAGGTCGTAACCGTCAATCCACTCCATTTCGAGGATGCGAATACGGCGGCGTTCAATAAAATTTTGGACGTCGAGCAAATTGTCGTGTTGGATTTGTGCAACGCGGCAGCTCACTTGGGCTATCCGAACCATCGCTTCGTGGTAGGAACGTTCGTCCTCATACCGTTCGGGTGAGAAAAATTTGAGTGCGACTGGCAGTGTGAAATTGTCGCTGCCTCGCCGTTGGCTCAAATAAACAACTCCCTGTCCGCCCGTGCCTAGCATTCGGTTCAGGATAAGGTGCTCGGTCCAGCCGAGTTTCCTTTGTTGAAGAAGGTCCTGGTACCGATTGAGGAGTTCATGCTCCGACGGTTGGGCCGGGGTGCCTTGGTAGGTGAGCGTGCGGGTATCCTGAAGGAGAGTTGTCGACATGGTTGTTTCAATTACGTGGGAGTCATCAAAGGCGAGTTTTTTGCCATCATTGGCGGGTTCGACGCTCGTTGCTGATGCGGGTAGCGTGTATCCTACGGCGGCCGGTTGTGGGCCGTCCAGACGAACATGGCCTCGCACTCCGGAAAGTAAGCGGGTTGGCTGAAAATGGTTGTCGGCAGTCGATGGACACGCGGGGCGGCAGAGAAGTTCTGGCGATGTGGCCAAAAATGGCGGATTTGCCAGGCGGCCGGTCCTGCTGCAATTCACAAAAAGCCGGTGGTGTGGCCTGTTGAAGCAGGGGCGCCCGTTAAAAATAGGTCGCGGTGCCAGCACCACGGAGATTGGATGTGGGGGGGGCTTAAAGCCGGCCAAGAGAAGTGGCAGAAAAACTGGCCAGGGCCTACAATAAGGTTTGCAGGCGATTGGCCTATCCAGTGTGGTTGCAATAGTTTTGGGAGCAGTGCACGTGGCAATTGGAAAAGCAAGGATGGGTGGGTTTACCATTCTCGCACTGGTGTGTTTGCGGGTTGTGGTCGGCTGGCATTTTTTCAGTGAAGGAATG
>JAKVCB010000022.1:11513-38477 GCA_022448345.1 Pirellulales bacterium | reverse complement strand
TTTAGCCAACTGATCAACTTTTGCTGGGTACTTTTCAAGTGGTCATTGACCCTGGCGGTTGTCGCTGCGCTTTTATTTGGATCCTATACCGTTTTTTACCTTAACGATCAAATTTGCCATCATGCACAGCAACTCTTGGCAAACCACTACCGCCACCTTGACGTTGAAATCGGGAGTGCCCACTTTCTGAAGGGGCAAGGAATCAAACTGTATGATTTTTCCATTTACGAACCGACACCGACCGGCGGTCGGTCACCGCTGCTCACCGTCGAGGAAGTCTTTCTCCAATGCCCGACCCGCCTGGAAGAAATCCTCACAGGTAAACTCCATGTGCGAAAAATGGTGGTCAAACGCCCTGTATTGCACGCAACCCACAAACCAAATGGCTCCTGGAATACTGAATCGCTATGGCCAACTCCCCGCTTCGGCAACCAGCCTCCAGTCGTCGAAGTGCAAAACGCAGTCCTCCTGGTCGATGCTCTCTCTGACCAGGAACTGGTTCAGCTGGCAGTACGGGAAATCAATCTTCTCCTGGAACCTGATGGTGCCATGGCCGGTCCAGGAAACCCCGTCACAAACGCCCAAGCCCTGTCAGAACGTGGAAATTATTTACTCGCAGCGACCGTCAACGCACCCGACAAACGGTTCAATCTGAAAGGAAAGTTTTCCACGGCCGGAGGAGGCATCGACCTCACAACTGACATCAGCGATCTTAAAATTTCGCCATCCCTCTTGAAAACGCTTGTGGCAATAGGGATCGAAAGTTTAGAAGGGGTCCAACTCAGCGGCCACGTAACCGGGTCTGCACGGATTTCGCGGCCACCTGGAATCCAGCAGCCACTTCAGTACGAAAGTCAATTTGCACTGGACCAAGGAACGTTTGATCATCCCACGTTGCCCCGACCGCTGACCGATCTGAGTCTCCACGGACGATATGATGGCAACCGCCTCATGGTTGAGAATCTGACTGGAAAGTGCGGAACCGCCGAGTTGCGACTTGCCTGCAACCGGGTGGGATGGGGAGACCATGCACCGCTGGGATTGCACGCGCAAATGACTGGACTACCACTGGACACAACCCTTCTTGAAATCCTCCCCGAGAAGTTTCTGCCTCTGTGGACACGTTATGCCCCGTCTGGGCATATTGATGCCGACCTCAAACTTACCTTCAATGGTAAAAATTGGTTTCCTCAACTCATGGTCGTCTGTCAGGGTGTTTCATTTACCGAAAACAAGCATTTCCCTTACCCACTTAAGCAGGGGACCGGGACCATTTTCTTCCAACGGTCCGCCAGTGATCCCAGTGGCCGGTTAAAACTTGATTTGATTGCCTCCGGCCACGGGAGACCCATCCGCATCGCCGGTGAATTCACGGATCTTTTTCCAGATTCAACCCACCAGAATTCCGAGAAGAAAAAAGGGCCTCCCGGCTGGATTGAAGTTTCTGGAATCCAAGTTCCAATCCATCCCCAGTTGGTCGACGCCTTGAAACCTGACACACAACGAATCGTGCGTAGCCTTCAACCCGCCGGCAATATCGATTTCCGCTGGCGGCTTGAGAAGGCTGAACGTGCTCAAAACAAACCGCACCGTTCGCTTGAACTTAACCTGTCCGGCTGTGAAATTCGATACGACAAATTCCCTTATCATTTGCGCCACGTCACTGGCCAGGTCACATGTGAAAACGAAGTCTGGCACTTTGAAAACCTTCGGAGTCGTAACCCAAACCGGGCAGCAGTAATTCAGTTGGTCGGAGAATTACGGCGTCAACCAGAGGGTCACCGCCTGCAACTTACCGTGACTGGAAGTGACATTCCGCTGGATGATGAACTTTTTCAGTCGGTACCACCAAAAGTCCAAACGGTTTGGCGCCAACTCCAACCCCACGGCCGAATTAACTTTGTTGCTGAAGTCGACCATTTGAAAGTTCCTCAACGGACCACTGCGCCAACCGTGCGAATTACCGCCCAGCCTCAGCGGCGCAGTGTTTCTATTGAACCCTCATTCCTCCCTTACCCGTATCGCTTGGATCAAATCGAGGGAAACTTTGCTTATGCAGACCACCAACTCACAATGACCAACGTACGAGCCCGACACGGTCGAATCGATTTCGCAACGCAAGGCCAATGGCAGGAACTTGCCGACGGAGGTTGGCAGCTGAACTTCACAAAGTTTAACGCCGATCATCTCTCCACCCACAATCGGGATTTGCTCATGGCTCTCCCGTTGCGTTTACAAAAGGCAATTAACGATCTCTCTCCGAATGGCACTTTCCGACTCTATGACAGTGCTTTTGAATTCCGCGGTCCAACGGGAAGATTACCCCGCATCGCATCGAAGTGGGATTTAAATCTCGACTGCCACCAAACCGATCTCTATGTTGGTGTCCCACTTGAAGATTTGAGTGGCACAATCCAACTCGCGGGCTCAAGCGACGGTCAGCAGACAAGCCTTAGTGGTGAATTGGACATCGATTCGGTTGTCTGGAATCAAGTTCAATTGACCTCAGTACAAGGTCCTATTTGGATCAATCAAACCGAAGCGGGATCGCTGTGCTTGCTGGGGCGCGGAGCATCCACAAAACAGTCCCAGACTCCCCGTGATATTTCAGCCGAAGTTTATGGCGGCACTCTGGCTGGAAACATACAGGTCCGCAACATGGGACTACCGCAATTCCAATTGTCGGCAACCGTGGCAGGAGCCGATGTGACCCGCCTGGCCAACGAAAGGTTTGGGCAACGCGATCCGATGACCGGAACCCTCAACGGCTGGATCAATTTAGCGCAAACCGGCCGCTCTCCAGACGCGATGTCAGGGCGCGGCGAGGTACACGTCGTCGACGCCAATATTTATAAACTACCGCTTCTGGTAGGACTGCTTAAAGTGCTTCAGAATCGCACACCCGATACAACCGCATTCAATCAATGTGATGCAACTTTTGCCATCCAGGGACAACATGTTCACTTCGATGAACTCAACTTATTGGGTGATGTGGTTAATCTGGATGGGAGGGGCGAAACGAACTTCCAGGGTGACGACCTGAATTTGGTGTTTCACGCCATGGTAGGCCAACGCCGTTTACCCCTAATTTCACCTCTGTTCAGCGAGGCAAGCAAACAAACTTTACAGCTCCGTGTGGACGGCACCTTGCAAAACCCAATCATCCACCGAGAAGCCTTGCCCGCTGTGAAAAACACCATCGAACAAATCCAGGCAGAATTGCAACCTGCGACCACGCCAATCGAGCACGACGCCAATTCACGTTTCCCATTCTGGCCATTCCGGTGATAATAACCAAAGCAGTGCAACCCCGCTTGTAGTTCAACGAGGACAACCAATGATGAGCGTAGTCCCTTTGGGAGGTCTGATTGGCAGCGCAACTGGCACTCCCATGGCACAGACCCAAGGAAGTGAAGTCGAACGCGATCAACGCGAATCGGCTGCCCAGGCACGAAAAGTAGATTTGGTCGATCAATCAGAACGGGCTCAAGGTGTTGGGCAAACCAAAGAAGACCACGATATTTCTGAACGCGATGCCGATGGGCGTCGACCTTGGGAAACAACTTCGCGAAATCCTGAGGACCACGAGGCATCCGGCACCCATGATCCGCTCCAAAGTAAAGATCGTGAAGGAACCTCCGGCAATCAACTTGATGTAACTGGCTAACACCTTGAAGCATGAAGAGAACTGACCACAACAGCGCACTCTTAAATCCGCATCCTCTGTAACCAGCTGCTCACTTTACCTATGCAATTCACGAAGATGCACGGCGCTGGTAACGACTATGTCTATGTCGACTGCTTCGCCCAACCGATTCCACAAAACATACCCGAACTCACACGCCGAATCTCCGATCGACACTTCGGCGTTGGTGGGGATGGGTTGATCCTGATTTGTCCTAGCGAACATGCCGATGCCGAAATGCGCATGTTCAATGCCGATGGATCAGCATCCGAAATGTGTGGCAATGGGATTCGTTGTGTTGCTAAATATATCTACGACCACAACATCTGCAACCAAGAAACACTGCGCATTAAATCTGGCCAACAATTATTGACACTGGATCTCTATCTCAGCCACGGACAGGTTGACCGCGTTCGCGTTGACATGGGAGAACCTATTCTCAAACCAGAAGACATTCCGACAACACTCCACGGTCGGTCGGCTGACGACCCCGCTTGCAACGTGCCGTTGGTCCTTGGTGACCGGCAGGTTGACGTGACGTGCGTTTCCATGGGGAATCCACATTGTGTTACGTTCGTCGACGAATTATCCGATGACTGGGTCCTACGTGTTGGACCCCAGATCGAAACCGATCCTCATTTTCCCAACCGCGTGAATGCCGAGTTCGTGGAAATTCTTTCTCCGTCGAAAGTACGGCAACGCACCTGGGAACGCGGTAGTGGTGAAACGATGGCCTGTGGAACCGGGGCCAGTGCCGTATGTGTGGCGGGTGTGCTGACCGGAAAAACAGGCCGAAGCATCCTCGTCCATCTACCGGGTGGTGATTTGGAACTTGAGTGGAGTGAAGTTGACAACCACGTCTACATGACCGGCCCAGCCACGGAAGTCTTCAGCGGCAACTGGCCTTGAGCAATCCCGTGATGGTGCAGGAGACTGGCCTGATGAGAAACACCCAAAACATCCCCTCCAAAACCAATTTCCTGGTTGGTACCGCTGGCCTGTTGGCTTCCAAATTGGTGCAAGGCTGGATGAGTACGCTCGATTATCGCATCGGTTTCTATGATCGCTCCGTCGATCCGGCACTCGGACTTGGGGGCACTCGCATCTATATTTTCTGGCACGAGAACATTCTCTTCCCACTCTATTTGCGCGGCAACTGTCGGCTCGCCATGCTCTTGAGCCAACACCGGGACGCCGACATCCTGGCTCACATTGCGCATCATGTTGGCTTCGACTGCGTGCGCGGCTCAACCTACCGGGGTGGTGTCGACGCAGTTCGAGAATTGCTTAAAAAAAGTGATGAAATGCATTTGACGATCACCCCCGACGGCCCGCGCGGTCCCCGTCGACAACTGGCTCAGGGCCCCATCTATCTGGCCTCTCGCCTAAAGCTTCCTCTAATCGCACTGGGCTTTGGCTACAATCGCCCTTGGCGAACCCGTAGCTGGGATCGCTTTGCAATCCCCAAGCCATACTCACGCGCTCGTGGACTCGTCAGCCCGCCAATACGAATCCCACCTAACCTGGATCGCAGTGGGATCGAGACGTGCCGCCTGCGCGTTGAGAAACTCCTTAACTGCCTGACCGTGGAGGCAGAAACTTGGGCAGAATCAGGACATCGCCTCGCAGGCGAAGTCCATGTCCATCCTCAAGCAGCTCCTATCTCTTCCAGAAGCAAGCGAACCGCACCAGATGCTGGACCGGAATTCTGGCTACCTACGACCAGCAAAGATGCCAAGGACCGGGTAGCATAACATTCAACTGACATTTAACCAGAGGTTCACCCTACCTTTGGTTCGCGGGTCCGTTTTGCTAGTGGAAGTCCTAGTGCGGCAAGCGCACGTCGCGTTTCAGATGCCGCAAAAGGCCTCTTCAAGATCAACCCGCTTATGCTTTACAATAGAGGAGATGTCGAGTTTAGCCACCCAAACTGAACAACAGGCCCTGTCGGTCAGTGATTTAACCGCACAGCTCAAGGGGCACCTGGAAACCGGATTCCCTTCGGTCTGGGTTACTGGCGAAATCTCAAATTTTGCTCGCCCGCAATCAGGCCATTGCTATTTTACACTCAAGGACGACGGTGCGCAAATTCGGGCCGTCTTATGGCGATCCACGGCTGCGCGCGTCAAAGTCGATCTGGCAGACGGCCTGGAAATCATTGGCCACGGGCATATCGATGTTTACGGGGCCCGCGGTACTTATCAGCTGGTTCTCGATCGACTTGAGCCCAAGGGTGTGGGCGCCTTGGAATTGTCACTCCGAAAATTGCGCGAAAAGCTGACGGCTGAAGGCCTCTTCGACCGCTCACGAAAACGACCTCTACCACCATTTCCCCGCAGGGTCGCCTTTGTGACCAGTCCCACCGGTGCGGCAATTCGCGATTTCCTGGAGGTACTACGTCGGCGATGGAGCGGCGCGAGCGTACTGGTGATTCCGGCACGTGTCCAAGGAAGTAGTGCCGCGGCAGAAATCGTCGCCGGCATTCTCGCAGCTGGTCGTCTTCGGCCCGCCCCAGACGTACTCGTTGTTGGTCGGGGAGGCGGTAGCCTCGAAGATTTGTGGTGCTTTAACGACGAGACTGTTGTTCGTGCCCTGGCCGCGTCAAAAATTCCCACGGTCTCAGCAGTGGGACATGAGATTGATGTTACCCTCTCAGATCTGGCTGCCGACGTGAGGGCACTCACACCGAGTGAAGCAGCTGAGCGCGTTGTTCCGGCCGCCGATGAAATTCAAACTCAAATGCGTGGGCATGGCCAGCGGTTACTCAATGCAATGCGCAGGTACGTCACAACTTCCAAAACCCGCCTCGATGCGTTGGCAACACAACGCTCCTTCCGTCAACCCCTGGAAATTATCCACGATCGTAGTCGCTGGTTGGATGAATGGGCTACCCGGGCAACGACTGCAGTCCAGCGCAACATCCGCGACCGGAAAGCAGAGTTTTATGCACAAGCAGGAAAACTGGAGTCACTCAGTCCGCTTGGCGTTCTCGAGCGTGGCTACAGCATCACGCAGGATGCCAAAACAGGGCGCGTGATACGTCAATCCTCCCAATTGCGTAAGGGACAGCTAATCATCTCCCAGTTCGCTGTCGGAAAAGCGAAGTGTACGGTGGATGAAGTGTCTACGAAGGAGTAACTAGTGGCCAAAAAAAAAGTTTCCAAACGAAAATCCAAATCTGTTCCACAAATCCAGAGTTTTGAAGAATCACTGGCTGAACTGGAAAAGATCGTGAGCCAGCTCGAGAGTGGCAAACTTGGCCTGTCAGACGCCTTATCGCAATACGAGGCTGGCGTTGGTTACCTCAAAGCATGTCATGGACAGCTCGAGCAGGCAGAGCGTAGAATCGAGTTACTCAGTGGAGTCGACGCCGAGGGAAACCCGATTGTGGAACCGTTCAACGATGGGGCCACATCAACAGAAACAACGGGCAACCGCAGTCAACAACGTACCGCTGGTCGGCATCTCGGTGCTGCCGGAGAAAAATCCGCCGACGTGGACGCAGGTGGGCGACTCTTTTAGAATCAAAAGGTTGGACCGTTTTCCAGCGACCTCGTTTGCCTCATTGCCTTTCCTCACCATCGGCCTGTTTCCCTCATGGAATTGATTGAGACTCCTCCGATCAACCTCGATCGTTTGCAAAGTTGTATCAACCGTGAGCTGGACCGTTATTCCCAGTTTGGTCGGGGATGTCCGGATTCTTTAGCCGAGGCAATTCGATACGCACTTTTGGGACCGGGCAAGCGGCTCCGCCCACAGCTTGTCCTAATGGCAGCCCAGGCATGTGGCGGATCTGTCCAGGAAGCGCTTCCTGCTGCTTGTGCAATAGAAATGGTTCATGCCTACTCGTTGGTTCACGATGATTTACCTGCGATGGATGATGACGATCTCCGCCGCGGTCGACCAACGTGTCATAAATTGTATGGGGAAGATATTGCCATTCTGGTTGGCGACGCACTCTTGGCTCGAGCTTTCGAAATTCTATTGACAGAAATCCAACCGGCCGATCGGGCAGTCCGCTGTGCAAGCGTGTTGGGGCATGCAGCTGGCGCAACAGGCCTGGTCGGCGGTCAAGCTGACGATCTGGCCGACCATTGTTCGGGATGCACCATCGAACAATTAGAAAGCATCCATCAACGAAAAACAGGCGCCCTGTTTGCCGCCTCGTTGGAAATGGGGGCAATTGCCGCCGGCGCCAACGATACCCAGCACGCCACGCTAAAAGCGTATGGGAGGCATTTGGGGCTTGCCTTTCAGATCACCGATGATTTACTGGACGTCACTGGGAATCCAGAGGACGTAGGGAAACGGCTTGACAAGGATGCGAACCATGGAAAACTCACTTTCCCCAACCTATTAGGAGTGGAAAAAAGTCGGAGCCGTGCCGCCGAGTCGATCGACCAGGCCTGCGCTGCCCTGGCACCCCTGGGAAAAGCAGGTGCCGATCTGCACCACCTGGCGAACTTTGTGCTAAAGCGGAATCGGTAATGAGCAAATCGACCCCACAGAAAACACCTCTGCTTACCACAATCGAATCGCCGCGCGACCTGCACCGGCTTTCGCTCATTGAACTTGAGCGATTAGCAGAGGAAATGCGAGAGGTTCTTTGCAATCTCATTAGTTGCCGAAGCGCGCACTTCGCCTCAAACCTGGGCGTTGTCGAGTTATGCCTTGCCTTACATCAAACGTTCGACTTTCTTCACGATCACTTGATTTGGGACACGGGACACCAGATCTATCCCCACAAACTGATCACTGGCCGGTTTTTGCAATTCAACACCATGCGGGCCAAGGGCGGCTTGATGGGATATCCTAATCCGCACGAAAGTGAATACGACTTGTTCATGACCGGTCATGCTGGGGCAAGTGTTTCAACAGCACTCGGCCTGATGAGCGGGGACCAGTTGCGGCACAAAGACGAAGATCGCTGGAGTGTTGCCGTGATTGGTGACGGTGCGTTCCCCTCCGGAATCGTCTACGAGGCCATGAACAATGCCGGGCGACTGGGTGACCGACTGCTTGTGGTGCTCAACGACAATAAGATGTCAATCTGTCCACGCGTCGGGGGGATCGCTGACTACCTTGATCGCCTGCGAATGCACCGGTCCTATTCGGGGTTCAAAGAGCAAGTCATGAACGTCCTCGACAAGGTCCCTCTGCTGGGAGATCCCGCTGAACGCTTTTTGACACAGGTTAAAGAAGCAGCCAAAGCAGGCCTGCACGGCGGTATGTTGTTCGAAGAGTTGGGCTTTCGATATATCGGCCCGATCGATGGTCATGACATTGGATTGCTCCGCAAGTACTTGCGGATGGTCAAGAAAGTGAAAGGACCTGTTCTCCTTCACGTCGTTACGGAAAAAGGCCACGGCTTTGAACCAGCTAGCGAAGACCCCGTACTGTTCCATTCGCCTCCGCAATTTGAACGTACCGAAAATCGCATTGTGGAAATGAAAAAATCCTCGTCCCAAGGATTTACCCACGTCGCTTCTGAAGCAATTCTCCAACAAATGTCGGTCAACCCCGATGTGACCATCATGACGGCCGCCATGTGCCAGGGCACCCGGTTGGAACCAATCCGCGAACTGCATCCCGATCGCTTCTTCGATACCGGTATTTGTGAAGGTCACACGGTCGCCTTCGCCGCAGGGCAGGCCAAAGCCGGGTTGCGACCCATCGTTGATATCTACAGTACGTTTCTCCAACGCAGCTTTGACCAGATCTTCCAGGAAGTTGCCTTACAAAATTTACCGGTAACGTTTTTACTCGACCGTGCCGGCCTGGCAGGACCCGATGGTCCCACCCATCATGGTATATTTGACCTTGGCTACATGAGGTTATTCCCGAATATGGTCGTCATGGCGCCGGGCGACGAACATGATCTCCAGGCCATGCTTGAGTTCGCGATTCAGCACGACAGTCCGTGCGCAATCCGTTATCCCAAAGCGACTACAAAACGGCTCGAAGGTAAACGGACTCCCCTTGAACTTGGGGTCAGTGAAATCTTTCATTGGGGACGTGATGGAACCATCATTTCCTGCGGGGCACTACTGCCAGCATGCATGGCCGCCCAAGAACTGCTGGAGAAAGAAGATTTGGATGTTGGTGTGATCAATGCTCGCTTTGTAAAACCCCTCGATACCAAAACCATTTGTCTTGCTGCCCGTGAAACCGGTTTTTTGGTGACTGTTGAAGAAGCGGCTCTGGCCGGTGGATTTGGCTCCGCCGTGCTTGAGGAGTTGACTGAAGCGCAAATCGAATCCTGCCCAATTCAGCGACTCGGAATCCCGGACCGCTTCATCGAACATGGAGAACGAGGTGAGTTGCTTGCCGATTTGGGACTCGATGCCACAGGAATCGCGCAAGTTTGCCGAACGCTTGCTATTGATCAAACCAAACTTTACAAGTAATTGCCTCACCCATCTAAACTTCACAACGCGCCAAGGACCTGACGACCTCGTATAAACCACTTTTCGACCAGGCAAACCTCGGTTTCGTCATGAAATCCCTCCCGTAGGCCACCAGCCGATGTCAACCTCCACCGCCCAACGGGTTATGATTCTTGCCGATGGCACCCGCGAGCCAATCCGGGAAGCTGTCGAAAAATTTCGACCGATCGTCGAGAAACATCTGGAAGTTGTTGCTGTTTCGCTCGATTTTTGTGAAGACCTTTCTTCCTGCGATGCCGACCTGGCCATCGTGATGGGTGGCGATGGTTCAATACTTCGGGCTGCACATCAAATGGCCCACCGTCAGCTACCTGTCATTGGTGTCAATCTCGGCAATCTCGGATTTCTGGCAGGCCTTCGACCGAACGAACTTGAAACCATGCTACCGGAGGTCGCAGCTCGCAGGTATCGAGTCATCGAACACCTGATGTTTGAGTGCAACGTCACCCGTGATGGCAAGTCGAACGAGCCGCTGCTGGGGCTCAATGAGGTCACTGTGCTAGCAGGTCCACCATTCTCAATGATTGATATCGAGCTTTACGTTGACGGAGATTTGGCCACCACCTATAGTTGCGACGGTTTGATTATCAGCACTCCAGTAGGATCAACGGCACACAGTTTGTCCGTGGGGGGACCGATTCTGCGCAAGAACCTCCAGGCCTTCCTGGTCTCTCCAATCAACCCGCATACACTCACAAATCGACCGGTGGTCGACACGGCAGATCGCACTTACGAAGTAGTCGTTCCCCAGCCCAATCAAGGAACATCCCTGGTCATTGACGGTCGCGTACAAGGCTCGCTCACAGCCAAAGATCGAGTGCGCATTGCACGTTCGACAGCACGATTTCAAATGGTAGAGGTCGCTGGACAGGGATACTACCGTACGCTTCGTGAAAAGATGGGGTGGGGAGGGCGCCTGAAAATCACCGAGTAACCGTATTTAAGGCCCACCTTCCCGTAAGTGGTTGAGCCGTAGCCCAACTGGCTTGGACTTGCCATTCCCGCAGGAGCTGAGTCGCTGGAGAAATTAGCACCGACCCGCCGTTAGCTTTCCAACGCAAGGATGCATACCGATGAATGGCTTTTCTGTTTCTTGCCAACATGCTGCTTTCGTGTTCGTTTTATTAACCACCACGGTTTCTCACGGAGACGATACCAAATACAACCTGGCCTACAAGTTCTCGACCGGTGACGTCATCCGATATGAGGTCGAACACCGCATGTCGATCCGCAATACAATCGACAAAGAAACACAACGGGCGACCAGCGAAACCAAGTCGGTGAAGGCATGGCGGATTCTCGATGTGCTACCGGATGACCAGATCGAACTGATGAACATGGTGGAACAGGTCTATATGAAGAACCAGCTTCCGGACCTGGATGATCAAGTCTACGACAGCACCAAAGATAAAACTCCTCCTCCCGGGTTTAAAGATGCCGCCAAGGCGGTCGGCGTACCGATCAGTATTCTCCGGATGTCTCCACAAGGCAAAATTCTGGATCGCAAAATGAAGATCCACCAACCGGCCGCTGACCCCGATGCGCTCATCACCTTGCAACTTCCTGAAGACCCGGTTGCGATCGATACAACCTGGGACGAACCGTTACGTGTTACGGTACAGTTGAAAGAAGGTGGTACCCGGGCTATTCAAGCCCGCCGACATTACAAGCTGATGGATGTCAAAAACGGCGTGGCAACTATTGAGGTGAGCTATCAGGTCTTGTCACCAATCAATGCCTATCTCGAAGCACAACTCATTCAACGGTTAATGAATGGTACCGTCCGATTTGATATCACAGCAGGTCGAATTCTCTCGCAGGAAATGAATGTCGATCGTCGCGTACTCGGATACGCCGGTCCCACCAGCAGTATGCATTACGTTATGCAAATGAAAGAAAGACTACTGGAAGACGTCCCCGAGGTAGCACAAAAGCCGTAACTTGCTCGGCCTTTTATCGCTGCTCGAGGCTCGGTGGCCAGAGGTAATCCACCAACAATGACGAACCGAATCGATAGCAACCCGACCTCCAGCGATACCCCACCTGGCGAAACCAGGTCTGTAAAACCAAAGCACCAACTACGGGCCCTGATAATCTTCGGGGCCAGCAGCCTGATTCTTGTGCTTGCCACGATCGCTATTCTCCGCTTTGCGGTCGCCCGAAGACTACCAGCCCTTACCGCCGAAAGCCTCCAAACCGCAGAGCAACGCTGGCGTACCAACGGACCTGCCAATTACAATATGGATGTCGAAATCGAGGGTAATCGACCTGGGATCGTACAAGTAGAGGTCCGGAAGCAGGTCGTGACAAAAATGGTTCGAGATGGACAAATCCCCTCACAGCAAAGGACTTGGGAGGTTTGGTCGGTACCGGGCATGTTTGAAACTCTTGAGCGGGAAATTGAACTCGCGGAAGATCCAGAGCGAGAGATGCAGGTAAAACGCGGCACCAAACTTTGGTTGAAGGCTGAGTTCGATCCGTATTACGGATATCCGAACCGATTTCACCGCGCTGTTTTTGGCGGCGGCCCTGAAGTGTATTGGCACGTGATACACTTCCAAATGAAGGATCCCTGAATAATCGTGCATAGTTCGTGGACCACAACCCGGGCTTGCTGAAATAACGAAACCCCATGAGCAAATCCCCGACAGATACCGGTTACTGGAGTGGCAAACGCGCGGTCGTCACTGGAGCTTCAAGCGGGCTGGGAAAAGTTCTTGCTGAGTTACTCGTTTCGCGAGGTGCCCGCGTGTTACTGGTTGCCCGTGGCGAGGACGCATTGCTCGCGGTAGCCAATCGGTTGCAGCAAAATGGCGGTGACGTGGCAACCGTAGCCGCAGATGTCACGAAAAGTGATGATGTCCAACGAGTTGTCAAGGCGACGCAGCAAGAGTTGGGTGGCGTTGACCTCCTTTGCCACGCTGCAGGGAGATCGATGCGCGGTGAAATCCTCGCAACCACACCCGAACAACATCGCCAGTTATGGGAAGTCAACTTTCTAGCAGTCGCACAAGTCACTCAAAATCTGGCTGATCTACTCGTTGCCAGTGGAGGGCATGTCGTACTGATTGGCTCTTTAGCCAGCAAGGTCGCACCACGTTACATGGGAGCCTATCCGGCCAGCAAGTTTCCCGTGGCAGCCTATGCACAACAGTTGAGACTGCAGTGGGGTACAACCGGCCCGCACGTGTTACTGGTCTGTCCAGGTCCATTGGCTCAGCCCGGCACTGCAGGACGATACGACGAACAGGCGGCTGGTTTGCCTCCTGGCGCAAGCCAGGCTGGAGGGGGTGCTCGAGTCCACAAAATTGACCCACAATGGCTAGCCGATCAAATTTTGAACGCGTGTGAACGCCGAAACATCGAACTGATTGTTCCCCGAAAATCCCGCCTTTTGTTTGCATTGTCGCAACTCTCACCCAGGCTTGGTGATTGGCTCTTGAGAAAGACAACGGCCGGATGAACTATTGCGGCTGGCGTTGGCGCAAACCAAAAGGGTCCGGCTGGCCCTGCGAGGGTAGCCAACCGGACCCTTTACTCGGTGAGAAACTACCCTCCCTTTGTGGGGCCACGTCACGGCACAGCCCTGAGCAAACTTGACAGGAGTTGCGGTGTCGTCCAAGCGACGCGAAGCAGTTCTCATACAAATACTGGAATGCTTGTCGTTTCCCGTGACGGGTCAATCGCCCAACCCCGGCGAATCAACGGCAAAATCTTCCCAGTCGATAAGTCGTAAGGCCGCCAACCAGAAAGACCAAAGTCGATTTCCTGGTGCAACCTCTCTATTTCATGAAGGATCTACCCTACATAAAAGAGGTGGGCCGGTGCCTGCAGGGTATCGCACCGATCCGCCTTTCACGACCCTCGTCGGGACATGAGAGTAGCAATCGCCGTGCCAATTGCGTGTGGCAGTCGCACCTGCGGAAAAACCTGTTGGGTCATCGGGCCAAAAAACCGGGCGAATGCTGCCCACCTACACGAATTGACAATTTCTCAAGGAGTGGTGAGCCGGTGGGCCAGCGTTGTAAGAGTTTCAAAATCGGTAAAATTGCAGTTGCCAGGTGAGCGCAAAATTATTGGCAAACCTTGCTCACATTCCTCGACCCTGATTATTCCGCAGTAAGCTGACAGTCATTGCATGCAAAACAGGTTCGACTTGCTCCATCTCGCGATCTTCAGCCTGACAAAACAACAGGTAAGTTGCTTTTTCGCGTTGAAATCCCCGGAACCACGCCGTATTGGACAGATCGAGGTAAAAGAAGTTGAGGTCGTAGCCAACCATTGGTTGATCCTCGATATGGTCAGCAGCAGTGTCAAACTCCAGTCCCGCATATTCCTCCTTCATCGTTGCCAGCACTTGTTCCAACAACTCCGCAGGATTCACTGTGCCATGGTAACGGGTAAGAGACCAAAAAGCCGTCTCGGGACTGCTGACCGTAATTGAAATATCACCTGTTGCTTCTGTTGGCGCGTCGACCTGCCAGTTCTCTGGAAATTCAAAACGAATCCCGAATTGGTCAAAAAGAGTAGACATGCAACACTTTACCCTCTGCTAGCATTGTTGGAAGACGGTTTATCGTACCACAGTGGCTTGGGGTGAGCGACCGCATGAATCTGACATTGCTGGGGGTCCTGCGGAAAGCTATCTTCTGCAGGCCGCTTTGGTCACAGCCGCATCCCCTTCTAATGGACTACACGCCCCATTCGCAAACCATTGACCAAGTCATCACTCCTCCCGAGTATGTATGCGAGCTTTATGCGGTACGCTGTTTTATTGCCTGCCGGGCTTATTATTCTCGGGGGATGCGTATCGATGCGTAATCGCGGTGCGGTTCCCGAAGCAGTTGCAAACTGCCGCGAGCTTTCACGTCAAGGTGCTACCGCCGTAGAAGCAGGCCAATGGAATAAAGCCGAAGGCCTGCTGAGAAAGGCAATAGAGGTTTCCCCAACCGATGCGGCCAGTCGATACCAGTTGGCTGAACTACTTTGGCAACATGGCGCCAAAGACGAAGCCCTTCTGCAAATTGAAACTGCGATCCGACTTGATTCGTTGGACGCAACGATGATCGTTCGCAGCGGTGAAATGTTGTTAGCCATGGGGGATATCGATCGGGCCCTTGAGCGGGCTGACCAGGCACTTGGATTTGATTCGCGACTAGCGTCGGCCTGGGCCCTGCGGGGGCAGGTCTATTTAGAGTTGGGTCAACCAAAACGTGCGCTGGCCGATTTGCAGCGAGCACTCCAGTTTTCTCCAGGGAAAAAAGATATCCTCCTTGACATGGCAGTCATTTATCGACAGCAGGGGGAACACCAACGGTGCCTGACAACGCTTCAGCATTTACTGGATAGCTGCTCACCGGGAGAGGAACCAAGTGTTGCCTTACTGCTGGAAGGCGAGACCCTGTCGGATTTAGGTCGCTGGGACGACGCTCGGATACGGTTTTTGGCCCTCCGAGAACGAACACCCCTGGATGCCAATCTGCTTTATTTACTGGCACAGTCAGAATATATGACAAATCACCCAGAATCGGCAGCAACAACAGTCCAAGAGGCTCTTCTGGCCAACGCATCCCACATCCCCAGCCGAAAACTCCTGGCAAAACTTGGAGAACCAACTTCCAAGTCGACCGGTGGAAATTCCGAGTCAAGCGGGGGGCGTTTGTTGCGCTAACTCCTTCAATCGTTAAAAATAGAAACCTCGCGGTGTGAACTTTGCCCCGACTGTTTCCGTAACGTAGATTTTCGTGGTTAGTTTTTCCAATCGCCGCCTGCAGTGTGTGGCACAAGTTCCCGCCCCCCTCCCCCCTACCGATCAACTGCCTACCAAGGAGTTCCTGTTATGGCTGTCTCAACTCCGTCTGACCCGGTTTCCAGCGAACGCACATTTGTCGATCGCCGCACAAGCCGTCCCTCAGGTTTAAACCTGATTCGCGAACGTCGCCAATTTACGAATAGCCATACGGAGCTCTCTCCCGATGCCACAGAGCTGGCTCACGCCATTGATGGTTACAAACTGCGGCACCGTCGCCGGTTTATCACCTTTGAAGAAATGCTTTCGGTAATCAAATCGTTAGGCTACCAGCGGTAGATCGACACCTCTGGCAAAAATCACATCGATCCCTCCGCCAACAACCCAGTCTGGAAAATCTGGCGTGGTGTTCCACGACGCTGGTACACCTTAAGAGGGCCCGCTCTCTTTCAACCAGAAAGCAACACGGCCGTAAGCTCCTTAGCAGAGACAAAGCCAAGGGTCTTACCAGTCTCGTCAACAATTTGACCCAGCGCATAATCCTGCTCGATTAGTTGTGCCGTTGCCGACAGATACGACTCGTTATCCCTTAATTTAACGAGCGACCGAAGGGGCGGCATTTGACCAAGTTGATCGATGGCAATATCGGCAGCCCGAATGTATCCCACGAGTCGCCGGTTGCCACTGGCCTCTTCAACCGGAATCAGAGCGCGTTGCTGCCTGGCTGCCAATTGCAGGACATCCTGGGCCCGTGTCTTCGTAGTCGCCCGTGGATAACGCCCATACGGAACGACAAACTCTCGAATGGGAAGATTAACACGTCGAAATATGGCCTGGGCCAGCGTTTGCTGGGCAGGTTGCAGGATTCCGACGTCGTGCCCTTCCATTAATAATTCCGACAATTCCCTTCGGGCAAGGGTTTCCAAAACCCGTGGTGATTGCCTCATTAACAACTGAAGGCATTTATTGAATAGCCAAAGAACTATCGTCACGGGTATTAACAAGACTGCGGCGATCGCCAGTCCAGGTGCACAACGACGCAGGAATCGATTGGGAACATCGTAAAACACGCTCTTCGGAAGTAATTCACCGTAAATAAACACAACGGGCGCAACCAACATCGGAACCAACAACTCGGCCATGTAATTGCCGCCAGCAAAAATTATCTGTGTCCCCATCACGACCGCTAACGACACAATGTAATTGGCGAGATTATTGCCAACCAAGGTGGTTGCCACAAAAACAGATGGGTGATTGGTGGTCCACAACAACCCTCGAGCTAGCCAATCTCCAGCAAGCCAATCGATGAGCAATCGCACACGAGTTACACGATAGAAACCTGTTTCTGAACCGCTAAAAAAAGCGCTCAACGCTATTCCGATGGCAAACAAAATCACCACAAACATCATGGCTTAAGCTCCTTGGAATGCACGTGTTCCAGGCGTATCGCAAATCGCCCCCGAACGGGAGCCTGCAAGACGGTGAACTTAAGCTTGTTCCACTCAACGACGTCGCCTTGTTGTGGCATCCGCTGCAATTGCTCTTGGAGTAAACCGGCAACGGTCAGACTTTTTGTACGGGGAATCTGCAATCGAAGTTGCTTACGCAGACGACGCAACGTCGTGATCCCGGTCACCTCCCACACTCCCGATCCAACACTGGCAATCGAAGCCGTTTGCAAAAGCCGTTCGCTACGACCTTTCTCTTGATGCAAAACGGTCTCGACAATGTCATCAATGGTCACAATACCAATAGTTTCTCCAAATTCATTGATGATCGCAGCAACACTTCGATCCTGGTTTCGAAGTTGTTCAAGAGTAGCAGCCACGCTCGCAGACCAGGGAATATAAAGGACCTGCTCCGCATGGCGTTCGAGCTGTTCCGCAGGAATTTTGGAAAGGTGCTTGAGGGGAATCGCAGCAGAAATCTCATCACTGTCAGTCTCCGTGACAAGCACGTATCCGCTTGGAGTGAGTCGGCCCCTCAAATCACTCAATTGAACAGGTGGACGAAATGCCTGGTATTGTGGCCGCGGGCGCATTACCTCCTCAACCTGGATCTGTGCGAGCGCCACAATATGCTGGAGCACTGCCTGCTCTTGCTGTGCCAGTTCCGCGTCGTCGGTCCCAAGCGTTATTGCCCGTTCTAAATCTTCTATTTCCAGGTAGGGCTCTGGCTGCAAACGCGGAAAAAGAAGCCGCCGTGACACGAGATTGATCAAACGCAAAATCGGCATCACGGGATCGACCAGGCGAATCGCCAACGCAAGTGGAATGCTAACGAACGCAGCCACCGTACGGGGTCGTAAGACGGCCATATTCTTGGGAAGCATCTCACTAAGGAGAATGATCAGGAGCAAGGCTACCATTGGCAGCCAACGAGCTTCGGCAAAAAAGCCAGCGCCTTTAAGGCGGATACCAATGATCGCCGCAAGTGCGAAATAGGTCATATTGATTACGAGATTCCAGAAGAGAATCGCAGACAACAACCGGTCTGGCGACTCCAACAACTGGACAGCGAGTCTTCGGGCTGGCCCGCCCTTACCTAACACGCGCCGGTCATCGGCACGAAGATAAAACAAAGCGGCCTCGCTGCCGGAGAAAAATGCCGAGCAAGCAATGAGAACTGCCATCGCCAAAAGCTGTGGCGCAAACTGCCAAACGGAATGAAGATCATTCATTAGTGATCGATCTACTGGGACTCCTGTTGATGACCAGCAACCCTCGGTTCCAATGGCCACCGAATACCTCCCTACGTCATTCTTCCCTGCTCACAGTACGCCCGGTGGCAATATCAAATTCTGATACTGCGGGTACCAACATCGCTGCCGTTGCGAATCCGTAAGTTACCGTTGTCACCAGGAACACCGTTCCATAATCCTGCATCAGAAAACTCGTCATTGCAAAAAAAGTGAGGAAAGGAGCTGGAATAAAAGCCCATCCCATTGCTCGCGAGGGATTTCGCAGACCGAGGGCTGCATAAAGTGCAACCCCACCACCACATACTACACCCAGAAACGGTCCCAACTGGTTTTCAAATGATGCACTGAACGCCAACATAATTCGCATACAAGTTGCGACCCCAAGAAAAAGAAATAGCAGCGTTCCAATACTGGTGGCAATGGCCGTCCGTGAATTCGCGTAGCTCATCCCAGCATGCAACCCAAGCGTGGCAACAAAGGCGTACATTGCAGCCAAACCCAGGACCAGAAAAATGACATTTTCCGTTGAGATGCTCCCCACAAACCATAAGTAGTCGCACAGGCATAACGGCAGTAGAACCATCTCCTTAGCATTGTAAAACACCCCACCAATTTTACCAAAAATAATCTCTTGGGCTGAAAGATCTGTTACTAACAGCAAATCAAGGGCCCGGCCATCCCGCTCGTTTGTCAAAGACGTGACCGCTAACGCGTTAAGTAGAATAAAGCTGACAACCAACAATGGGATAAGCGGCACCGCAGCCGGTGGTATCACAGATCGCTCTGCGGCAGCCTCGGATTGACTGGTCATGTTCACCACTGTTGCAGCGCATACGGCAAAAATAATCCAATACGTCAGATGAACAACCAAAATCTTTTTCCCATAGGCCCATGTCCGCACTTCCCGCCAAAGGATTGGATTATCCCATACCGTTCGCACCCGACCACCAGCGCTGTGAACATCAATCGGCACTCTCTTATCGCGTTGGGAGCCGCCGTTAGCGGTTGGTACGGCGGCCCCCAAAAATTTGCCGTCCTGGCCAGGTTGCTTCTCCGTAGAGTCTGGTAATTCGGGCAAAAAAATACTTGTTGCTTCCCGTTGTTCAGCACTTTGAGAACCGACTTGCCTGGAAGGATTCCAACGGCGAACCATCACAATAGCCAACAGGTTGAGCAAGATCGTGCCGCAAACGGCGGCCATAAAAAAACTGTTTGGCGCACTTCCGAAAATCCCCTCGGCACTGGTCATCTCCAGGGCAGGCTGGGCAGCTGCCTGAACAGCCTGCCAGGGGTTCATCACCATGGCCCAATAGCCACAAGCGTTGGCCAGAGTTGGACTGACCCCCGGGCTCTTGGCCACCACCGCAACGATCTCCCAACCAACTAACCACAAGACAATCGCAAGGGCGGTCAAGGCCAGGGATTGAAATGTTTTCTCGCGCCATAGGGCGATAGTCGAACCGAGGCTACCCGCGACCAGGGCACTAACAACCGTCACGGCAAACACCTGAACAATTTGTAGGTACGACACCCCTCCCAGGGCTGCGGAAATAACAAAAAGGGGAAATGCTGCTGCTAAAACCACGAACACCGTCAGCATGCTTGCCAACAACTTACCCAAGACGATCTCCGTATTGGAAAGGTTGGTCATGAGCAAGAGAACCAGCGTGCGACGGTCCTTTTCCTGAGCAACTGCTGCGGCGGTGAGCAAGGCCGAAAATGGCAGCGCCACTGCGACCTGCAGTGGCGCCAAAATCTGAAATACGGCAGCCCCAAAACGCGCCAGATCGCCCGGGCTGGTGACTTGTTGGGAACCGACCAGGATTTGCCAACTGGTCAGCATCAAACCGAACAGCGCAGCAACAAACACCGTACGAAATATGTAGAACCGCAGCTTTCGCGGGGCGGTGATCGCTTCGCGGGTAAAAACGGGTCCAATAAGCAAAACTGCCTCATTCTGCTGAAAGGGATGCCTCTTAGGACAAAAAGACATTGGCAGGCCGCAGCGAGCAGGCCAGATCCCTAATATACGTTGGTTGGCACGAGTGGTCGAGCGCACGCCCCCCTACCACCCAGCTTAACTCAACCGTTACAATCACCCAGCTGCGATCCTATGAACGTGAAATTGCGGTCATGTCAGGAGCCTGAATAGATTCACCCGCTGACAATTTGTTTTACAATCAGCGGTAGTTACCGTTCCACCTAACCTTTTTTGAGGCGTCTCCCATGTCTTCCTGCCAACCGTCACCTCCACCCCTGGTGAAGGTATTTCGTGACGTCCTGCTGTACACTACCCTGCTTTCTACCCTCGGTTTTCTTGCAACCGATGCCCATGCCCAGCTGACATCTGAGCAGTTAGTTGGTAACGCCGTATCAGGAGATACTTCACGCTACACCAATATCTCTGAGGCAATCAAGCGTTTTTCAAATCGAGATATCCTGGCGGCAAGACAGTTCCTGGAGCGGGCCTTAGAAAATGACCCAAAACTACCTCCCGTCGACCTGTTGCTGGCCAAGATGTACATCATGTCCAACCAAACTGCCGCCGGTAGAGCAGCTCTTGAAAGAACTGCCCGCGAGGCGCCAAGTGATCCAGAAACCTACTTGATTCTGGCTGACCAGCTCTACGCGCAGGGACGTCTGATCGAAGCCGAGGCACTGTACAACAAAGCTATTGGGTTGATAGATGGATTTGACGGAAATGAAAAGCGAAAACGGAATTTTCTGATTCGAGCCAGAGCTGGCCGGGCAGCTGTGTCTGCAATCAGACAAGATTGGCCGGCCGCGGAGGAAGACCTTCGAGTGTGGGTCAGTCAGGATCCCGAAACGGCCAATGCACACCATCGTCTGGGGCGCGCTTTGTTTCTCTCCGGACAAGCGGAAACTGGCCTTGAAGAACTCGTTAAGGCCTACGAATTGGACGATTCATTGCCAAATCCGTATGTAACAGCGGCGCTGCTGTTCGCACAAATGGGTGAGTCAGACAAAGCCACGAAAACCTTTGAAATGGCTGTATCTCAAAACCAGGACGACGCTCGTACACTCGTCTCCTATGCCCAGTGGTTGATTCAGTCGCAAAACATCGCTGAAGCTGAGAAAGTTCTCAAGCGAGCACAATCGCTGTCTCCTGACTCGCTTGAAATCCTTACTTTGAGCGGTGTGGCAACAAAAATGGCTGGCAAAAGACAACCGGCTGAAGAGAGCTTCAAGGCCGCACTTGCTCAATCGCCTTCAAATCGGTCGGTCCTTAACCAGCTGGCTCTGTTGCTGGCCGAACAGGCACCAAGCGATGAGAACAAGGGACGTCGTGCACTGGAATTTGCACAAATGAATGCGCGGCTCTATCCCGACAATTCCGAGTCGAATATTACGCTCGCTTATGTACTCTATCTAATGAGAAAAACCCAGTCGGATACCCAACAAGCAAATCAAGCGCTGCAGAAAGGTTTGCGACTCGGAAACCTGAATGCGGACAGCCGGTTTTTGGTCGCCCAATTGCTTGCCAACCAGAATCGAAATACGGACGCCAAGCGATTACTCCAAGAAGCTCTTGACAGTAAGAGTGGAATTTTCGTCCATCGGAAAGAGGCACAAACGCTCTACGATTCACTCTAATCAGGCGGTGCCAATCGATAGCAAAATAAAAAAGGTCATGGCAAGCCGATCCGTCGCCTTGCCATGACCTCTATCCTGAAGCAAAACACAAGTCGTGTTTCGCCCTCCCGTAAGGTTATGGAGGGTTTATCGGCGCTGAGGTTGGTTGGGCTCCATCCGATTCACCCTGTGAGCCCGATTGTCCCTTTTTTGACAAATCGGGAGGGTAAATTCTGCCGTTTTGTCCGATTATCCAAGCTGTCAACATGCATACTGCACTGCTATCGTGGTTCCAACCCCTCTTTCGGTGAACTTGCATACGCCATTTTTCCACTTCTTCTGAGTGCGGCAATCCCCTTAGAATCGGGGAATTCCACAGAGTCGGGATAGGTTTCCTCGCTTGACTTCGCACCTTCAACTTGTCGCCGTTTTATTACTGGCAGCTGCCAATCTGGCTCTGCTGGTCCGTGTTCGATTAGCGCTAACTGGTACCACACTGATTGCCCCCTGGAGCTGGTGCGTGGTAGCAGTCGTGGCTGTTGCCGGAGGCGAAACTTTAATCGCCACAGGAATACCAGGCCACTATGCCGCGTCGTGGATTGAGCCACTACGTTACGTCGCCAGTTTGGGCACCTTTTGCCCGGCAATGGCAGTCCTGGGAGCCAAACGGCCACAAGATCGCGCCTGGCAATGGGTCGTACTTTCGCTCTGGCTTGTCCTGGCTGTTCCTGCCGCTCATGCCGTGGCAACACAGACCGGCGCGCAATTTGAACTCCATTTGGCCTGGAAAATAACACTTGGCCTTGTGCTTTTTTTGGAAGTGCTTAACTACGCAATGACACGACACCTGATTGGCATCCTGCTTTTTGCATCGGCTCAAGTACTTTTACTCGTGCCATTGCTCAACACTCAACTGCATCCGTCAACCAGCTACGTCATAGCAGCGATGGGACTGCTCATGTTGGCCCAACTCGAAACCTGGCGACAGGGCCACAAAATCAACCGCGAACCCGGCAACCTCCAGGATATTTGGAGCCGTTTTTGCAACGACTACGGTGCCTTTTGGACGTTCCGCGTGATGAGCCTGATCAATCAAACGGCAACCGCTTCTGCCTGGCCAATCTGGCTATTTCCTGATGGGTTCTATCGCATTCACGACGATACAGGAAACCCGCTTCCAGAGGTTGAAATCTATCCCCTTTCTGAAATTCCACCCGAACTCCAGTCGTCCGTCAATCGGGCCCTCCGTACAACGCTACGCAGATTTCTTTCGGTCGCCGACCTCGAGAGATAAACCTTCCTTTTCTCCGTTACCGTCGGGCAACTCAAACAGCGAAAAAATCTCGCTACGGGAAAGCCCAAAACTGCTCGAATCGAACTTACTGGAAGAAAAATCACCTCCAAATATGGTGTCAAAAAGAGCCCGTTTCTCTTCAAGCACCTGTTGGATACGTTCTTCAATTGTGTTGGGCGTGATAAACCGCGTTACCGTCACTGGCCCGACCACACCTATCCGGTGAGCCCGATTTATCGCCTGATCTTCAACAGCCGGATTCCACCAACGGTCAAACAGGAAAACATAGTTCGCGAATTGCAGATTAAGACCTACACCTCCTGCACCGTAACTAATCAGCAGAACATGGCAGTTGGGATCGTCACGAAATTGCTCAATCACCTGCTCGCGCTGCCGATGTGGAACCCGGCCGTGATAGGCTAAAGGATGGAACTCGTGGAGACGTCGTTGCAATTCGTGCAGGGTTTCCACCCACTGGCTGAAGATAATCGCTTTGCGACCACTGGCGGCGCACTCTTCGAGGTCTGGTATCATCCGCTCCAGTTTGTTACTGGCCCCACTGGCAGGATCGAAATTGCAAATTTGCTTTAAACGAATGACCAACTCGAATACATGTCCAATCGTGACCGTTTTCTTCAACTCGCGCAAACGGAGAACTCCTTCTTTCTCTGCCATTTGATAGGTTACGTCTTGCTCTGATGTTAGCTCGACATTCGTATCGCGATATAGTTTCGGTGGCATGTCCTTCAACACGCGCTCTTTGGTCCGTCGGAGAACGTGGTTCTCAACGACTCTTCGCAAAGTCCGCGGCTTCATTTCGACTCTCAGGTGACCCGGTGTCACGAACTCAAAAATTCCGAACAAATCGTCGACACTGTTTTCCATTGGCGTGCCTGTAAGTGCCCAACTGCGGTCCCGGGAGAGTGAACAGACCGCCTGGTTCGTCGCTCCAGCACAGTTCTTGATTCGCTGTGCCTCATCAAGAATTACAAGATCAAAATGCCCTGTAGTAGACTCCAGTCGGGCATAATCTCGAACTAAAGTCTCGTAGTTGGTGATCGTGATACCAGGTTCCATTTGCCGCCACAGAAAACTGCGTCGCGCGCGATGGCCCTCAATGACGGTGAGCGGCAACTCATTCGCCCAGAGTGCAAATTCGCGCTTCCAGTTGGCCATGAGTGGCTTGGGGCACACTAACAAAGCACGTCGCACCTGCCCCCGGTGCACCAACATCCGCACGGCAATGATCGCCTGCATCGTCTTCCCCAAACCCATTTCATCTGCAAGTACAGCCTCATGTCGAGGGTAGAGAAAGGCAATTCCATCCAATTGATAAGGAAACGGGGGATGTGGAAATCGCAGGTTTGCACCCGCCAACATCGATTCCAATGGCGGCTCTAGTAAGTAACGGAGACGGTCTTCAAGTTTCACGACATCTCTGGGGGGGTGAACCCGAGTCCTACCCCGTGAAGGGCCAGAACCTCGCTCTTGAAGATTTGCTTCCAATGCTGCCAATTGGCTTTGTCGCTCGTCCGTTGGGGTGTTCGGACCCGGCTTCCAACTGGAGGGCGGACAATCCTTCAAAAAAGCCTGTCCCTCCGGAAGCACCCAACCGGTTGTGGAAATCTTCAATGGTTCCAGCGGGACCGATAGCAATTCGACCGGCTCCGGAACGAACCGGCCAGGAGCGAAAGCAGGACTCCCCAAGGACCCGATTTGAACCTCGGTCAGCCGAGGTCGCCAAATGCCAACCGAACTACTTGTTCCAGACAGGGACCCAATCAAAGGTGGATCTCCACTTGGCCCAGGGGTTGATTTATGCTGCGTCCACACTTTTCTGGTCGTCCCTTCCACCCATTGCTCCTGCCTCTCGAATTGCCAAATGAATTCGTTCGAATGGTTCTGCTAAATCGACACGCTGGCTCAGGGACTCCAGCATCCGGCTGAGGACATTTTGATCGCCCACCCCGTTCGGTGGTAATTCAAATCGGTACTGGTCAACCTGGAACGAGTCTCGCGGCGTGTTACCTGCTGTTGGTGGCAAACAGCTCAAATCACCCATTCCCCCGAGCCCTGGTTCTGCGCCATCCCCAGCTGACCCCCTGTCGGTGCTAGCAACCAACAGGACCGTCTCCACTGCATGCTGTGGGCCAAGAAAACTGAGATCGAGTTGGTCGATCAAGACCACCTGGGGCTTGAGTCGGGCAGCGGCTATGAGACCACCGCCAATTTGTTCCCCAACCAGACACGGCCCTAAAGTCGCACCATAGAGAATTTCCTCGGCTCGGCTGGGTTGAACAGGTGCCGTACAGTGGAACTCCAGCGGCCGGCCACGATCGTCAATGATTAAATAACCACCCAGCAAGCCGTAGGGGGCGTGCTCCAACACGGTTAAATAGCCGTATTCGTGGCTTCTAGACTGGCCGAGGGAGGTCATCATGGGAAGGGGTCTTGGCTCGGGGCAAAAGTGGTTGTCGGCAAGCGGTACGGCCAAATTCGCCATGAAGGTTTACAAGGTCCATCGGGAACTCAGAGCCCAGGACTTTAACTCACGAATTAGGGTCAAGAGGCCCCACCCCACAACCCACCCAAAACGTCAACCTTGCTTGAATCCAACCCTATATTTCGAGAGAAATACTTTTTTAGCGGAAGAAAATAGACGGAATCCTGGAACGGATTTAAAATTTCTACTAAATTAAAGGGAGAGAGGGGTCGTAGGAGCAACGGTGGTAGGCGGGGTCAAGGATGTCTTGAACGGGGCTGGAAACACGGCCAAGTTCGCTGAGCCATGTCCGGCACCAGGTTATGGTGGCCATTTCCCTTCGAGCTGCGACGGCCAATCTGCAATTACTGGGAAAAGGTGCTGTGTAAAAGGTTCCCTTTTGTCAGTTCATCTGTTAACTTTGTAAGAGATGAGACTTTGTCATCTAACGTCCTGGCTTTGCCTGGACGCTTGAATGTCCCGCCGAGAGAGGAACCCCCGTTCATGTCTACCCAAGAGCCTAGCTCTACTTTGTTTTCTCAGGTTGATGTTACCTCGTCAGCACGTCCGCAGTCGGCGCCGTCTGGTTGTGACGAACACTCGGAATTGCTTCGGGAAGTCCTCAGCGCACAAGACCGAACCAACGAGTTGCTTGAAGATTTAGTTGGTACGATGGCTTCCGTACAACGTCAACGCACAAACGAGCTGAACCAATGGCGCGATGCCAACCCTTACTTGGCAAATGCGTGCCGAGATGCGGCTGAATCGCTTAGTCAGGTACAAATCGAATTCCTGGATCGCATGACTGAAGAAATCAACGAAACCCATGAAAACCTTATGGAAGGTGATTTCATGCTTAATGACTTCATTGATCGGTTCGGAGGACGGCTCGCGCACCTTAACGGTGTTATTCAGGTGCTGGCGCAACTCTCCAGTGCACCAAACCCAGCCAGTACTGAAAACTGAAAGAAGCGAAGTCTTTCAAGCCTCGTCCTTTGGACGAGGTTTTTTTT
>JAKVCB010000022.1:0-11503 GCA_022448345.1 Pirellulales bacterium | reverse complement strand
TTCCAACACAAATCTGGACAAATCTACAAAACGTTTTGAGGAGGTTCCCAACGTTTCACAGTCGGGACCGCCGCCTCACGTCCCGACCCATCCGATCCCGACACGATCAAGAAGGCTAAAAGTTCAAAAGGAGATAACCCGTTGCTTCTGGCCACGTGGTTCGGTATCGTCACTTAAATGAACACCCCTTTCTGCTCTACCGAAGTAATCAACCAGGCCGATACAGCTCTCGATGCACATACTGTAAAAACAGTTCAATGGCATTTCCATGAGTCCACGGGATCTCCATTCTGGCTTGAATTCAAATCGAAGTTGAATTTTGACCCACTGACCGAAATCCAAGGGTTTGCCGACCTTAAAAAATTCCCCCCTTTCGAGGACGAATGGCTTCGGGGAGGCCCTGCTCGTCGGTGGATTCCTCAAGGTCTGGCTAACAAGCCGGTGTACGTTTTTGAAACAGGTGGGACAACAGGAATCCCCAAGAGCCGAGTTGCCTGTGAAGACTTTCGCACTGATTACTCCCTGTTCAGTGAAACACTACCCGATAAATATTTTCCACCTGATTCGAACTGGTTGATGCTAGGCCCATCGGGGCCTCGACGTTTGCGACTGGCGGTTGAACATTTAGCACAACAACGAGGTGGCATTTGTTTTTGCATCGATCTCGACCCTCGCTGGGTCATCAAACTCATTCAGAAAGGGTGGACCGAACATCTTGAAGCGTATAAACAACACTGCATTGAGCAAGCCATTACAATTTTACGGGCTGGCCATGATGTAAAATGTATGTTTGGTACGCCAAAGCTGATCGAGGCGCTTTGCCTTGCCCTGGAAGAACAGGGAAGCAGCCTGCCGGCGGCTGGTATCACTGGGATTTTTTCGGGGGGCACCGAGTTCACTCCCCAGTGGACTCGATTTTGTGTGGAAGAGTTATTTGGTGGACCACCCGACCAAAGCGGACTCTACATGACACCAACCTACGGCAATACCTTGATGGGGCTTGCCTGTTCCAGCCCAGTAACTGCCGAAAACAATTATAAAATCACCTATTACGCTCCCCAGCCACGCGCTGTCATTGAAGTTGTTGATTTTAAAAATCCCAACTGTGTGGTTGATTATGGAGAAACCGGACGTGTCAAACTAACCACATTGACTCCCGAATTCTTCGTGCCGGGTTTTTTGGAAAGGGACGAAGGAGAACGCGAACCACCGTATGAAAAGTATCCTTGGGACGGGGTTAGCGGAGTACGCCCCTATCACAAAATTGCCGAGGCAACCACCGTCGGAGTCTATTAAGACTTGTCCCCTGCCTAGCAACCTTATAAAAATCCGTTCTCTCGTTGTGGTCCTGTCACAACGTTAAGGCATCCCCAATCCAGTTATCCATTGGATTTAACGCGTTCATTATAAATGACCAACTTTCCGTAAGTGCAGCATTCTCTAACACCACTTTGACCGCCGAACTCACACTGGAATCCAAGTCGATGATTTCTTTACCTATTGTTCGCTGGGGAAAACCGTACGAATCGTTGGACATTGTGGAGATAGCGCATTTTGCGACCGGGAAACCGATTGCAAAGGTAAGTCAGGCCAATGGAGGAATCATCCGCCGCGACATGAAACAGGCCCATCGGGCCCGTACCCGACTCAAGGAGATTCCAAGTGGTGAACTGCTTACCATGCTGAGCAAGGCGGCTGATTTGTATGAACATGCCATCTTGCCGCTTGGTGACGGCAGCCAATCTGCAGAAGACTTTGTTCACCAACAGTCGGCCAGCACAGGCCTTCCCGAACATATGTGCCGCAAGAACATGGCAAAGAACGCATTCGTTCTGAACAACCTGGAACACATACTGGACTGCCTGACACGTGGGATCGATCTTGAAATTTTCACCCGCGGATGGGGTGAAGAGGGCCGCGGCGTCGAAGTCAGCTACCAGGCCCAGACCCCCGTACTAGCGGCAGTTTTACCTTCAAACTCACCTGGGGTTCATACACTTTGGCTGCCCGTAATTGCCCTGCAACTCGGACTGGTTTTAAAGCCCGGCCCCCAGGAACCGTGGACCCCATACCGGATTTTCTCTGCCTATACCGAGGCTGGCATACCGCCAGAAGCCTTTTGCCTGTATCCGGGTGAAGCCGAAGCGGGCGCCGCCGTGCTGGAAGCGAACGAACGCTCGATGATTTTTGGGGGAACAGCCACAGTCCAGCGTTACCAAGGCAATCCGAAAGTTCAGGCCCACGGCCCTGGATTCTCCAAGATTCTGCTTGGTGATGACATCGTTGACTCTTGGGAAGAATATCTGGATCTCATGGCCGAAAGTATCTTCATCAACAGCGGTCGTGGTTGCATCAACTGTTCGGGAATCTGGGCCTCGCGACATACCGAGGAAATTGCCCAAGCCTTAGCCGAACGTCTCGGACCGGTTGAAGCCTTACCTCCAAATGACCCGAATGCTGGCCTGGCAGCGTTCACCGTTCAGGCAGCGGGCCCAGCTATCTGGAAGCAAATCGAACAGGATCTTCAGGAAGAGGGAGTCACCGAGGCGACAGCTTCCTACGGACCTCGCCTGGTTGAAAAAGAACGCTGTAGCTACTTGCGACCCACAATTATTCATTCTGCAACTCCCGACAGCCGTGTCGCGAGCAAGGAATACATGTTTCCCTTTGCCACAGTCGTCCGCTGCCCACAAGATGCAATGCTCGAGAAAATCGGGCCGACCCTCGTAGGTACTGTCATCAGTAGGAATAGCTCTCTTCGGGAAGCAGCAACGAACGCGACACATATTGATCGACTAAACCTTGGAGCCATAGCAACTACAAAACTTAACTGGCTTCAACCGCACGAAGGAAACATGATTGACTTTCTCTTTCGTAATCGTGCGTTTCAACTCGAATCTCTCTGATGTGGGCTGCCGATTTCTTCCTGCCATGATTCCGACCTCTTTCCAACTCCCGACCAAACTCGTCTGCGGCCCTGGTCGAATCGCGGATTTAGGTATGCTCGCTACGGAGTTAGACGTCAACCGCGTGTTAGTAGTCAGCGATCCAGGAATTATCGCTGCCGGACACACGCAGCCTGGCATCGAATCACTTCGAACCAGCCATCTCGAGGTTCGACAATTCGACGGTGTCGAAGAGAATCCAACCACTCAACACGTCCAGGCCGGGGTGACGGTGGCAAAAGCATTCCAACCAGATCTCATCGTTGGAATTGGGGGCGGGAGTTCGATGGACTGTGCCAAGGGAATCAATTTCCTCTATTCATGCGGCGGTGAAATGCGTGATTATTGGGGCACGGCAAAAGCGACAGGTCCCTTGTTGCCAATGATTGCAGTACCAACTACGGCGGGAACCGGCAGCGAAACACAGTCCTACGCGTTGATTACTGATGCCACAACCCATCTCAAAATGGCCTGTGGTGATAAACAGGCTGCCTTTCGTACTGCGATTCTGGATCCCAACCTAACCCTGACTCAACCACCCCGCGTCACTGCACTTACTGGAATTGACGCAACTGCCCATGCCTTGGAATCTTTCGTTTCCAAACCGCGAAATTGGTTTTCGCAAGGATTTAGCCGAGAGGCTTGGCGTCGACTCGCGAAAAATTTTCCCCGCGTGCTGCAGAATCCCGACGATCAAGAAGCTCGCGCCCAAATGCAAATTGGGGCATGCCTCAGCGGAATTGCGATTGAAAATTCGATGCTCGGAGCCGCCCACGCACTGGCAAATCCCCTAACGGCCAGTTATGGCATCGCGCACGGCGAGGCTGTCGGGTTGATGCTTCCTCATGTGATCCGGGTCAATAGCAAGGCTGTTGGTCCAGATTATGCAACGCTGATGAATGAACTTTCCGGCCAGGGAGCTTCCTCTTCGGCAAACACCGCCGTTGACCGCCTGGCAAACCTTGTCGAAGAGTTCGTCCGACAAGCGGGATTAGCTGGTAAACTGTCAGAATGTGGTATTGATGGCGATCGCCTCCCAGAACTTGCTGCCGCTGCTGCTGAGCAATGGACTGGGCAATTTAATCCTGTCAAACTCACACTTGATGACTATTTACAAATCTATGAAACAGCGTTTTGAATTTTGGCTTCTTGTCGCCGGGGCGGGCCTGTTGACATCGATGGTACTTGCTGACGGTGAAGTCACAAACCATTGGCCCTTGGTTCGTCATGACCTGCACAGCTCAGGAGTAGCCAATTCCACACTAAGCAACAATCTTGGTCTGCAGTGGAAATATGTCGCCGAAGACACCGGGTTTGAAGCAACGGCTGTCGTCTCCGACGGAATTATCTACATTGGTGATACCGATACTACGTTCTATGCAATCCGGCTTGCTGACGGAAAATCAATCTGGAAGCACTCTTTTGAAATGGCTGGGTTTGCCGCCGCGGCAGCTGTTCAAAACGGACAAATTTATGTCAGTGACTACGATGGCTTGCTCTGGTGTCTGAGCACTGAAGATGGCCACACCCTCTGGTCGGTTCAGCTCGAAGCAGAATCCTACGTTGGACCAATCCTTTATAAAGAATCCGTGCTGGTCACTAACGATGCAGGGATTCTCACCAGCCTTTCGATTCGCGATGGCCAGCAAAAATGGAAGTACCAAATTGACGCTCCCCTGAGATGCGCGCCCACGATCGCTGCTGGGCAGGCGCTGCTGGCTGGTTGCGATGGCAAGCTGCATATTGTCGATGCCGACACAGGTGTACTTTCTGCCACGCTACCCATCGATGGCCCCACCGGATCGACGCCCGCGGCAAACCAAGGTCGTGCTTTTTTTGGTACTGAACAGGGAACCTTTTATGCGATTATTCTGGGGACACTATCCGAAACGGAAGCTCATATTGCCTGGACCTATCACGACCCTCAACGCCGCCAGAGCCTCCGCACAGCGGCCGCGGTTGATAGCCGACTGGTTGTCTATGGATCCCAGGGAAAAATGATCTACGCGTTGGACCCGTCCAACGGAAAACTCCGCTGGAAAGTCGCTGTGAAAAGTCGCATAGACAGCTCACCCATCATTGCTGGTAACCAGGTCGTGTGTGCAACGGTGAAGGGTCGGATCTACCTACTGGATATTCAGACCGGTGCGACCATGTGGGAATATGATGCTGGAGGTGGATTTGTCGGCTCACCGATTGTGGTCGCGGGGCAACTGATCCTTGGAAATACCGATGGAACGCTATACTGTTTTAAATCTCAGAGTCCAAAGAACCATTGACCCCTAAAAACACTTTCTGCTGGCTTTGGTCTCGTTCCACATCCGAGTAGAATATACTTTGAAGCTGGTTACCACGAAACGCTAGCCGCTTGAAATTTCAAGAAACTTGAGCTCGGCAATAGATTATTCAACCATTTCACGGTTTGGTGCTTTTCCATGCCAGAGCAAACTTCCAAGACAGACGTTGGCAGTTACTTCATCAGTAATTACCCACCCTTTTCTCAATGGTCAAGCGACCAGTTGGAGAAAGTCCAGACCACACTGCACACCCCACCAGCAGATGTACCGCTGGGACTCTACCTGCATATCCCTTTCTGTCGAAAACGGTGTAAATTCTGTTATTTCAAGGTATTCACCGACAAGAATGGTGACCAGGTAGAGCGTTACCTGGCAGCCCTGGCCAATGAAATTGAGCTTGTCAGCAAACTGCCCGTCATGGGAGAGCGTCCTTTCCGATTTGTCTATTTTGGTGGTGGTACACCTTCCTTCCTGAGTAGTAGGCAACTTCGCCGACTCGTTAATCGGCTTCAGAAAAACATCCATTGGGAAAAAGCAGAGGAAGTAACCTTTGAATGCGAGCCGGGAACCTTATCTGAAGCAAAAATCCAGACGCTCTGTGAGCTCGGCGTAACACGTCTCAGCCTGGGCGTCGAACATTTTGACGACGATGTCCTGCGTGACAATGGTCGGGCCCATGAATCGGCAGAAATCTTTCGAAGCTGGCCATGGATTCAGGCTGCTGGTTTTGCAAACACCAATATCGACCTCATTGCTGGCATGGTTGGAGAAACCGAAGAAAAATGGAAAGCAACTGTTCGACAAGCCATCGAACTCTCCGCCGACAGCGTCACCATCTACCAAATGGAACTCCCATTCAACACCGTCTACTCGCGAGATATCCTCGCTGGAAAAATCGAAACACCCGTTGCAAACTGGAATGCCAAGCGATCCTGGGTTTCGTTCGCATTCGACGAGTTGGCAAATGCCGGTTATTCCGTCTCGAGTGCCTACACGATGGTCAAAGATCCCGATCAGGTGCACTTCAGTTACCGCGACAACCTCTGGCAAGGGAGCGATCTACTCGCAACCGGCATTGCCAGTTTCGGACACGTACAGGGTGTACACTATCAAAACTCACCCGAATGGGAAGAATACTGCCGTCGGTTGGAAGTTGGTGAACTACCCTTGGCACGTGGTTTTCAAACGACCCCCCGGCAAGCACTTATACGTGAAATGATTCTACAGCTGAAGCAAGGTTGCCTTGATGGCTCCTACTTCCAGGAAAAATTTGGCGTGAACATCCTGGAAACATGGCATGCCGAGTGGCTTGGCTACGAAGAGCAAAACCTGCTCAAGGTGAACCTTGCAACCAAGAAAATTGAACTTACCCGGTCCGGGCTGTTACGGGTCGACTCTCTGCTGCCCGCATTTTTCGAACCAGAACACCAGACTGTTCGTTACACCTGAAGCAATCGCACCTGGTGAACCGTGACCGACAAACTCCACTTCATGATGGGTGAATATCGTGCCGAATTCCCGGCCGATCGAAGGTATGCCCGGAATCATATGTGGGCCCTACCGATTGCAGGCGGCTCGTTGCGTTTTGGATTCACGGCTTATGCGGTCCGCCTGTTGCAGGATGTTTATTTTCTCGATTGGATTTTGGAATCTGGTGCCCCCTTGGTGGAGAAGCAGGAAATTGGGCAAATCGAGAGCCAAAAAGCCGAGGCTTCCCTCTTCAGTCCAATGTCAGGCCAACTGACAAAAATTAACCTGGCCTTGCTCGAAGATCCCTCAGCGATCAATGTCAACACGTACGATGCCGGTTGGCTGTTTGAAATTACTGGAGAGGGTGATTCCCTGTTGTCACCTAACGACTACCTCAAACATCTCGCGGCGGTCTGGAAGGTCACCCAACAGACAATTAAAGGGCAAATGAACGAATGACCTGATTTCCATGTGGTGGCTTTAAGTTTCCTTCGGATTTGGGTAAGCTGAAAGGCAAGATCCTCAGGACCGAGAGCTTTTATCATGGCCCATCGCATAGCCGTCGTCGTATCCCAAGGCCAAAGCCATAACCCGAAGAAGCGGGCGATGGAAGAAGAAATTGTGGCGAACCTGCTCTCGGAACGGGGCATCGATGTGACCGTTGTCCCCCATCTGTATGATCTGAAACCTGAGGGCACGGGAATGCTCTGCCTCTCTGGGGTCACTGGCGATCTTGTGGTGTGTAGTTGGCTCTATCCACGGGCAATTCGCTGGATCCTCGATCGGAACGACATTTGGGGACACCATGGAAAAACGCTGCTGAAGTCGGCTGGGGAGTCAGAAGAAGAAGACCAGCAGGTAGAAGATGAGCAAGATCTGTCGGAAAACGATAAGCTTCGCGTCCTCGACGAAAGAGAACTTCCCAACCGCAAGATTTACTGCCTTGATCTGCGGGCTTACGACTCCGCAACACCTTTCCTCGAAGAAATTCGTCGTATCGCTGCTGACCAAACGACCAATACGGTCGAATTGATGAATTGGATTGAGGGCCAACCAAAGCAACAACAATTGGACCGCTACCTGGGACCCCAACCTGATTCGCCAGCAGCAACCCCCGAACCCCTACAACCAACCGTTGTTGAGGAAGAGGCGTCGCGTCGGTGGTATCCGGTGATCGACTTCAGCCGCTGTACGAACTGCCTTGAATGCATCGATTTTTGCTTATTCGGAGTGTATGGCATCGATCGGGCCGAAACCATCCTGGTTGAACAGCCCGATAATTGCCGCAAGGGATGTCCGGCATGCAGTCGCGTCTGCCCAGAAAATGCCATTATCTTTCCTCAACACAAAACGCCAACGATTGCGGGCAGTCCAGAGTTTGGCGCCCCGATGAAGATTGATTTGTCCAAATTGTTCGGCGCGCCCGATCCTGGAGCACCCGGTGCTGAAAAAGCGTTGGACGTCGCCGTAAGCGAACGCGATGAACAGCTTCTGCTGGCTGGCCGCGCCCCGGTTGGGACTGAGGTTGGGATCAGAGATCAAAATGCCAAGCGGACACGTGAGACGAGCCCACGTGACGAACTTGATGAACTGATCGATGAACTTGACGCCATCGATCTCTGATCTGCTTCTTTCGCCTTTGGAAAAGGTTCTCTTCAGACCACGTTGACGTGCCACCACATTTCGGCAATGTGGCGATCCAGACCGGACAAAACATGGCTGACACCCCGTGTACAAAACTTCTCGTCGGGCTCGAAGCAAAGACGTTGCTATCTCAGTAGAACTACATATTTCGAGTCCTGCTTTTGGACAAACCGCAGGGGTCAACGCAGGTAGTTGGCTGCCACCGAAGAATTATCGCTGAACCCAAGGGGTGCTAAGCACATCCTGAAAATCTGTTACCCAGTTGCGTCGGGTAGCAAAATAAATTGGTAAATAGCATAGTAATGCAATGCACTGCCCACAATCACGAACAAATGCCAGATCACATGGAAATAGCGGTAACGATGATCAAGCCAAAGAAACAATGTGCCAACCGTATAGCTAACTCCCCCCAGTGCCATCCAAACCACACACCCCCAGGGAACCACGTTGACCAAGGCCAAAGCGGGCAACCAGCCGAAGAGAACGTAACTGTGGGACGAGAAGTTGACCACACGATAGCGAGCAAAGACCTTTGAACCAAATCCAACCCATGCCACAGACCAGATTACCCACAAGAAGAACCAGCGCCGATCGATCCCCGCGTACGCCCAAATGAAAGGGGTATAGGTTCCGGCAATCAACAGATAAATGGTCCCTTGATCCCAAGTTTGAAATAACAACTTGAGACGAGGGCTCTGAATTGCATGCGATAGCGTTGAGATCGCATACACGGCCACCAGCGTTGCCAAATACACTTGTCCGGCAATCATTTCTCCGCGGTCACAGGTTCGACCCAACGCAAAGATTGCCACGGCTCCAACCAGCGCGAGCAGTAATCCGAAACCATGCGTGACCGCATTGAAATACTCTTCGTGGATCCGGTCGCTTGAGACCGCGTTATCAGCACCTTGGTTGAAACTTGACACGTCTATCCCGTCAGAAAGTGGCCTGGTCCAAAGCGGTCGAAATTTTGCAAAACGATTGAGCTAACCAGCCAACAGGCCCTGCAAGCGGAACTTCACTTTGCAGCCACAGCCAAAATTGATGTGGGAGACCCAACTTATCACCCACTCCGCGAGAATCCGCAGCGCAACCACGCATCACAGCGTAGCTTGGGGTGATTCGTAAGTACGTACTACTTCCCTATCGGTTGTTCCCGATTCGACGGAAGACTCCTGAGAAACTTTGGACAGTGCAATATCGTATAGTTGTTGTCCGCAAGGCGTAGGATAGCGGCCTGTGATACAAGCCTGGCAAAGTTCTTCGACCGGGCGTTCGACAGCTCGGGCAATCGACTCAACGGGAAGATACCGGAGCGAATCAGCCCCTAACTCACGTGCCATGGCCATGTGCATTTCGTCGACTGACCGGTCGGGGCGGATAAACCGAGGTGCAAAAAGTTCGTCGATGGTCGACATGTCGATGCCATAGAAACAAGGTGACGTAATGGGCGGACAGGCAACCCTGACATGGATTTCACGAGCCCGACCAACTTCTCGAATCTTCGAAATCAGTACTCGCATCGTCGTCGAACGCACAATCGAATCCTCGACCAGGAGTACTCGCTTGCCTTCCAGCACTTCGCGTAGCGGAGTGTACTTGATCGCGGCCTTGCTGCGACGGTGGCTGCCACCCTCGATAAAAGTACGACCCGAATAACGGTTGCGGATCAGCCCCTCGACACTGGGAACATTCAACTGGTAGGCCATAGCATCAGCAGCACACTTGCTGGTATCGGGGACTGGTACGACGATCGTATCCTCCCCAATGGTTAAATCTTCCAGGCGCGCGAGTTCTTCGCCCAGGGCTTTTCGTGACAAATAGACGCTCCGCCCATCCATCGTGCTGGCCACATTTGCAAAATAAATCCACTCAAAGAAACAGTGAGCTCGCCCCAGTTGGTCGGCAAACCTTTCCACACGAACATGTGAACCATCAATTGTGATCGCATGACCGGGATCAAGGCAATGAATGCTATTGTGACTAAACCCCAGGTTCAAAAGGGCAACGCTCTCGCTTGCGGCAGCAAACAGGTTGTCTTCGATGGCGTAACAAACCGGTTTGATTCCAAGCGGATCACGGGCCACCAACATCTGCCCAAGCGCATTGAGCAATACCAGGCTGTATGCTCCATCGAATCGTTTTGAAACTTTGCTTATGACCTCGAACAGCGTCGGAGACCGATCACCAGAAAGCTCCCGACTGATCTCATGCATGATGATCTCGGTATCCGTCGACCGGGCCAAATGGTGATCGTCATCAGCCAACAACTTGTCACGAAGTGCAGTGTAGTTGGCCAGTTGGCCATTAAAACCAAAACTAAACCATTTGTGTTTCTGCAAATGATGCCGCTCAAAAGGTTGGGCGTAACTGCGATCCTCTGTTCCACAGGTGGCGTAGCGGACATGGCCAATGGCTGCCCGGCCAGCATATCGCTCCATCAGGCTGTCAGCCTTGCCTTGATGATTGAGCCGGAACACTTCGCTAACACTTCCCACTTCTCGAAAAGTATCGATGAGCTGGCTTCGCTCCGGGTTATAAGAAGTGAGCCCGGCAGAGAGTTGACCCCGGTTCTGAATATCCAGCAACATCCGGGGCAAAAGTCGGCTGATCTGATCGGGGCCATGCGACGAGGCCAACGGACTTGCCTTGCCAGCCAAGTGATAGATGGCAGCAATGCCACATTCGTGGTTCAATTCACTCATAAAAGGTCGATCCATCCCTTCAATCGCAGCCTGGTTGGGAGCCCATCGAATGCCTCCGCTACCGTTGACCGCCGGAAGCTAAAACCAGGAAGGTCTCGAACACCAGTCGTCAATGTCCAGCCGCAGCGAAGATCCATTGGCAACCTATACACCCGCCACCCCCCATTCTACGGCTGGGTCAACGATTGCTCAACGGCCAGAGGAAAAACCTGTTTGCCGAGCAACTGCTGCTTGATTCCATACAAGATTTTAGCCCACAGGGGCTACTCAATCGGTACCAACCTCGCCACTGCCGGTGAAAAGGGAATTCTGCTCCATGGTCAGCCTACTTTGCCAAATCGCCCGAAATTACGGCCACGCCTGGCCTATGTCCCCCGTTAACAACTCCTGATTTCGCCGTTGATGAAGGGATTAACCATCGGCCCAGGGTATTTAGCAGCCC
>JAKVCB010000219.1 GCA_022448345.1 Pirellulales bacterium | reverse complement strand
CTGGCGCAATGATATCCCCTGGGTGATCGGTCAGTGGGGCAAGCGAATCAAACATGCCCACTTAAAAGACTCGATCGGAACCCCGGGCTATGATCAAGACACCTTCATCTTTCCACTTCTGGGTGAAGGACAAATCGATTGGCCTGCATATTTTCACGCCATGAATGAGGTCGGCTACGAGGGTTACTTCATCGTCGAGTTCGAGTCGTGGTTCTATTAAGAAAAAGTCTTAAAACAGGACATGCTCGCCGCCGCACGTATTTCTTACGACGCCGTAAAAGCCCTCGTAGAAGTGTGATTCAAGCGGTCCGCATGCCTGCCCAAGCAAGCACTCGAAACAGAACCCAACTCAGCCAACCCAGAACCGTCGATCAACCATCCAATTTTCCCAAAAGCAGCAGGGGAGGGCGGTTCGTGGCATCCTTCATTCCTCTCGGGGCAGGGCAGTGCCAAACGGCATCTTTTTTAGACTGCCTTTCGTTCGTACAATCGTCCTAAATTCGCTTCTCACCAGTTTCCACACACCGTACGGAACAGCTCCAGTGGCCTGTTGATTTTGGTGGTCTAAACTATTAACGTACGAGTTCGTGGAACAGTCGTGTCGAGGCCTTGCTGAACCTGGAAATAGGATCCGTTCAAAGATCCGGATATTCATCCCACGGCAAAACATCACGCACAACCGCAGGCCCTTATTGACGACGGAACAACTCACAGGGAACTGCGAATCTCGCCACAGAATCCTAAATCTCCTGAACGAAAGCCGGACATATGACTTCTGAAAAGCACGAAATCACACTCGACATGATGCGCAAGTCGCTTTACAGCGCCGTTGTTGCCGATGCCATTGACAAGCTTGGATTGCGACACCAATCGCCTCGCATTGCCCTGCCACCTGCAACAGGCATCCACAAACTGGTAGGCCGTTGCAAGACCACGCGCTGGATTGATTTAGAGCACGATGACCCAAACACCTATGACGGGGAACTGGAGGCGGGGGACAGTTGCCAAGCAGACGACGTCATGATCTGCGCTGCCGACGGGTCGATGCGGTCTGCCATTTGGGGAGAACTCCTGTCAACAGCAGCACAAAGTGGAGGGTGCGTGGGGGCGATTGTCGACGGTGCTGTGCGCGACGTTGGCCGCATGGAAGCGATGCAATTCCCGGTTTTTGCCCGTGGCACCTCTGTCTACGATTCGATGAATCGTCAAAAAGTCGTTGAGTACGATGTGCCGGTCAAAATTGCCGGAGTCGAGTTTTGCCCCGGTGATCTTGTCATCGCTGATCGCGATGGGATCGTCGTCGTACCTCGCAAGGTTGAGGCAGAGACCATCCAGAATGCCTGGAAAAAAGTTGGTGACGAGGATCGCGTGCGCGAAGAAATTGCCAATGGCATGAATGCCCAGGAAGTCTACAAACGGTGCGGCGTGCTGTAAGCAACACCCGGCCCAATAAAAAATACGCCTGCAACCCGTTCCCCCCGGAGACGGGTCGCCACACAGGAAAAACAAGTCCAGACATACAGAAAAACCGGACCCACGATTCTTCACCTGTATTAGCTTGTGCTCGACCACAACGGGTTGCTGCTGAGCGGCAGGGGTGGTGACGGGCTACTGAACCAGCCAGCAGGTGTGACTACGCTTAGCGACAAGTCAAGGTCGACATCGAACCGTCTGAAAACGGGTCGACAAAACGCCCCAGCTAAAGACATAAAGCTCTCAAAAAGAGGGAACGTAGCAGGGGCCCTGGAGGACCACCACGCGAAGAGGCTGTGGAAAACACAGATTCGCAGCCCCAGCTAGTCTGCCAGGTCCGCGTCGATCTCCAGCAATTCCAGCCGACTGCTCACTTGGCTACGAATGCCCGAATGATTGCGCTGTGCCAGGTGAACATAAAACTGTGTGGCATTCTGTAGTTCGGCAATATGACTCGCATCCAGAGCGTGGATACCCCGAAAGTAACCATCCTCACGAGGTGCGGTGGTTGGCGTTCCTCTATGCAAGACATGCCTGCCATCCAAGGAGACTCCAACCCAAAAAGACGATCCAAGACTCGAGTGGCTATAGCCAGTCAGACGGATTTTAAGATTTCCCAGGGGGCGACGGCTCCTGATTTTTTGCACAACGACCGCTTCGACCGCACGACCTGCCTGCCCCCGCATGGCCAACTGGTCACCCGATTCCAGAAGATCCGGCAGGTCCACTTTGCCAACCAACCGCCACAAGCCGGTGGCAAGCGCCTGACGAAATCGAATTCCGCCCCGCCATCCGTCCTCATAGGCCTCCAGCGGAATAGCACCATCTACCGGAAGGGCCATGGTACCTGAAAGGCGCCCACCAGAAAACGCAACACTCTGCTCGGAAGCAACCTCTCCCAGCAAGGTCACGCGCACACGACACTCCCGCCCAACGTCGCCCAGTTCATAACACAACGTTTCGCTTCGATTTATCCTGGGAACCTCGGTCCATTGATCGGCCCGGCCACATCGCGATCGCTCTACACGAAGACGATCGCCAACCGTCTCATCCGATAAAGGCTTACCCTCTAACAAAAGTTTTCCTCCGGTAACCGGAAACAGGGACCAAAATTGGTAATCCAGCTTCACGTCCGAACCTTGGGCAAGGGTTGCCTTTTTTTTGTCGAACAGGAGGCGGTCAAACCCATACACGGTCGCCTTGCCCAAGCCATTCCACTGGTAGTCGACCCTTCCGTCCGGGTCCGCAGCCAGTTCAATAACGTCTCCCCATACCACACCGCCAGCAGAAACTGGTGCCCACCCACCACTTTGGCGCTGAAATTCCATCGCGCTGAACACAAAATTTCGCCATGCAGCCAGCGATGCGGTTGGCTTGCCAAGCCAGTTGTTGGTGCTCCCCGACCCGCTGTCAGCGGTAAAGTAAAAGACCGGAAGATTAAAATCGCGGCAAAGCATAAGCTGTTGCCGCGCGGTGCTGAGCTTGCTGTAACCAGACCCATCGAGACAAACGACAAGTGGTTTTCCCGTTGCCAGAAACTGCACCACTTTTTTTCGAAACCGCTCGTACGAAGCCGGATAGGCGTCGTACACATAACCGTCTGCTTTCCCCAAAGGGCCCAGTGGATAGCTGGGCCACACATAAACAGGCAAATCCGGGTCTGCGGACTTGACCAGGTCAAACAGAGGATCAAGCCACCTGGCAGCATCATGGGGATTTTCCTCTGAGAAATGAACCGCATCAATGGCTGAGAGTTCCGTACGCTCAAGCCACCGCCGAAGTCTGTGCTGCGCGACCTCCGGGTCTCCTCGCCACCGATCGCCGTCCTCAAGTTGGACCACGTTGATCAGCCCCATTTCCCGTCCCAAGCGCAACCGGTTATTGCAATTGCCATCCACCCGAGCCCGAAAAGTATTGAGTACCCCGTAGGCCCCATCGCTCCCACCGGCATACATACCACCGGACCGGGAAAAATCTGCCTGTCGTCGCACCTTCGGTTCCGGAAGTGCCTCAAACACAAAATTGCGATACCAGACTTCGCTACTGTGATCGGTCAGCATGATCCGCCCCTTGGCATTCCGCCCAAAACCAACCTCGTCTGCAAATTTGCTTCGCGAGAGATGACGGTACCACTGCTCGTCGCCTACATTCGCTGAGACAATCAACTTGCCATTGAGCCAATGCTGAATCGAGTCGCCACAAACTTCAATCTGGCTGGAATTAAACTCACCAGGAGGACGAAGAGGTTTTATATCAGACGGACGATACAAATCGTAAAGGGCACCGGTCAATTTGCGCGGCGGCAAACTTGCCAGGGTTTGGTCGTCACAAATCTGGTACTCACAACCCAGCCACCCCCCGGAAACCTTACGCACCCGGTACTTCACTCCACTGTTTCCGCCTGCCGGGATCTTCCACTGAAAGCGAAGCCGGAAATTACCAAACTCTTCGTCCGTTACGATGGAACCGGCCCGCGGATTCGTTGCTTTTAGGTGGATCGCACCGTCGACCACCTCCCAACCGCGAGTGACCGGGTGGCCGCCCTCGGTCCGCCAGCCGTCAAGCGTCTTGCCATCGAAAGCAAGCGGGGGTTCTTGAGGCGGGGCGTCAGCACTCGCAACTGCCCCACACAGAACCACGGTCGCAACAAAAACTATCAACGCGAACAAAGAAGCCTCCCGACAACCTTTTTCCCACTGCCCACAAAGCCAACGGCACTCCAACGGCGACACAACTTTCCACCCGCCAATTGGATCCGTCCCCTTTTATCATAGCGGTGGTGGACATAGGTGGCTACAAAAGTACAGAGGCCGTTCTTTTTTTCGAAATCCGCCCCACCTCAGTTCGACCGCAAAGCCTGAACCAAGGCTAGCAGAAAATCGCGATTGTCGGCCTGCAGATATCGCATGGCTCCGCCCATCCGACTGAAGCTTTTATTGTAGCGGAGATAATAGGCCGGGTTTTCCTCCGGCGGTTCTCCCTGGGACCAATCCCAATCTGACTTGGCGAGATCATTGACAAGAATGTAGTGCCCGTCGATGTGTTCTCCTCGGGCAATGGCAAGATTCTGAGCCATCGAGAGCGACTTTTCAAAGATCATTGGGCTCATCACAGCAGAACCGATGGAAAGATAAACTCCACCTTCGAGCCGGCTGACGCCTTCGGCAAACGTGAGAAAGTCACGCTGTGCCGCACGACCCAATGCGGCACAGTGATTCATCGGATGGTTGTAGATGATGTCGTGTCCGATCATCGGATGGCCCGTCATCGGAATCCCCAATCGAAACGCCCCGGCCTGAATACTAAAAGCCTTCCAGGAATGGGGAATTTCCCGGCTGCCCGGCGGCAGAGAAAAACGCGGCAAAATAGCCAGCAAGTCTGCAGCCGAGGCCGCTTTTTCAGGATTCTCACTAAGTGAATCCCGGACAACCGAGTGCAGTTCCTCCGGTGAGGGAAT
>JAKVCB010000218.1 GCA_022448345.1 Pirellulales bacterium | reverse complement strand
CCCCGCCTCATCGAGTTCTGCATAATACCCGTCAATGATTTTACGATCCGGGTTACCACCATTCCAACACAACCCGCGATTCTCAACCAATTCATACAATGTGTTCGCGCCTGCAGCATTAATGACGGCCAGACGGGGAATCCGATCAATTAAACCAATTTGCTTAAGCTCATGAAATGCCTTGCCAAAGGCGCTGCTGTTCCCCAAATTCCCCCCGGGGACCACAATCCAGTCTGGAACCTCCCATCCAAGCGACTCCATGACGCGAAACATTATCGTTTTCTGACCTTCAAGTCGAAATGGGTTAACGCTATTGACTAGATAAATGCCCAGTTGCTGGGTCACCTGCTGTACTCGCAGCATCGCGTCGTCAAAATCTCCGGCGATCTGCATCGTGAGCGCTCCGTAATCCAAAGCTTGCGACAACTTGCCGTATGAGATTTTTCCCGAACCAATAAAGATCACTGCCTGCATCAATTTGGTAATACTACAATAAAGGGCCAACGAAGCGCTTGTATTACCCGTTGACGCACAAGCAGCCCGATGGGCTCCAATCAAATGAGCGTGCGTAAATGCGGCCGACATCCCGTTGTCTTTAAAACTTCCCGAGGGATTCATTCCCTCATATTGCAAAAAGAGCCGCCCCGGCCGCATGCCAACTAATTCAGCAACTCCGTCGGACAGGCGAAGCGGTGTCTGGCCCTCGCCGATGGTGACAATCTGCTCCGGCTTGACAAACGGTAACAATTCGTGAAACCGCCAAACTCCGCTGAACGACCGAGGATTGTTCCGCTGTGACCATCGCTTTTCAAAGAACGACCAGTTGTCGGGAGGGGCCACGCGATTCCAGTCGTACTCCACGTCCAGAAGCCCACCACAGGCTCCACAGGCGGTACGAACTTCACCGACATCCCATGTCGCACCGCATCCAGGCAAAATACACCGCTGGCAAACCCAATCGGTTGTCGTATCAAGAAAAGAACCCACGGTGCCACTAATTGTTGATGGATCTGGTTTGTGGTCGACCTTGGCGACTTGAGCCTGGCGACTTTGAATATTACTAACTTTTTTTATTTTTTAAACCAACCCGTGGTCCCGGCCTGAATAGTCGCCTACCCACCCCAAAACCCCAAATTTAAGCTTGGAAAGGCTCGCTTAAACGATGCTGACTGCACAACTTACACCCTAGTTTAAACCAATGTTGGGGAAAATCGCAACTGGACTCCTTTTATCGACAAGAGCTACCCAGCTAGTGGACTCTGCTTTTGACCGGGACTAAAATGCTGGGTCTAGCTCGCGAAGGCACGTCGACCCTAATATTTCGTTCCGAGGACAAAAAAGAGACCATCGGTGACCGAAAGCTGGAGAAGCGATTGATGAAAAAAGTTGAGATGAGGGCCTACAAGGAAAAATTGATCGATCTACGCGCGCGGCTCCGTGGTGACGTATCCACCATGGCCAATGTGGCCTTGCGTAAATCCGGAATGGCCAGTTCCGAAAGTTCGGGAATGCCCATTCATATGGCAGAACTCGGGAGCGACAACTTCGAACAAGAATTCATGCTGACCCTGCTGGCAACTGAAGAAGATACGCTGGGCCTGATTGAGTCTGCGCTGGAGCGTGTCGAATCTGGCGATTACGGGACGTGCATCGAATGCAGCGGCGTTGTTGCAAAAACTCGCTTAAAAGCGATCCCTTACACGCCTGTTTGCATTCGTTGCGCGGAGGAACTTGAGTAATATCGCGGCTCTCTAAATTCTTTGAGCACCCCATAGCTCTCCGGCGAGGCTTCCGTGGTATTTCCAACGGTTTTAGGCCACCCTCGGTAAACTGCCGAATATTTTGCAACCAGCTCGTTTTATTTTCGGCCGAATGCTCTCCATATTCGACCTCAACAGACTGCTAAGAAAACTACACCAGTAGGGAGACTGGCTCATGGAACGAATTGCAGTGAGTCGCTATTGCCTTTTTGTGGGCTTAGCGATGGCAGGCGGATTTCTCGACCTCTGGTCGAAACATGCTGTTTTTCATTGGTCCACTTTGCCCTGGGGTAACACCTACTGGATCTGGGACGGACACATCGGCCTGCAAAAGAGCCTTAACGAAGGTGCGCTTTTTGGGATGGGCCAGGGGATGGTCTGGCTGTTTGCCGCGATTAGCATCTTCGCTGCAGCTGCTATTCCCCTCTGGCTTTTCCGCCTCGGTGCTGCAGAGGATGTCTGGTTAACTGTGGCACTCGGTTGTGTTATGGCTGGCATTATTGGCAACCTTTACGATCGGCTTGGGCTCTCGGGCGAATCCTGGCCTGAATTTTTGCCGCGAGCCGGGGAGCGGGCCTACGCCGTTCGCGATTGGATACTCTTGCAATGGAACGACGAGTGGCGATGGCCCAATTTCAATCTCGCAGATTCGTTCCTGGTTGCGGGGGCAGGCTTGCTGGTCATTCAAACTTTCCGACAGCCAGATTCAAAACCCATTAACTCAGCTGGCCAAGCCGAAGCGACCAAACATTCGTAACCGCTCAATCCTTCACGGGTCCAACGTTCCAGTCCTTTTGGGGGGAACCGGCATACCACCAACCCGCTGCCTTCGTAACTGCGGTCACACCACAAGGTGTTATTTTCTGTTCATTTTGACAGCGAATACGATCCCTCTTCTTTTACAAAATGGCAAACCCGTTTCGAACCAAAATAAGGTTTTAAAACCAACGCGATTTATTGAAGCCAAACAGCGCCGATAATTTGACGTCCCTACCACCTGTGTGGTAGAACTCAGCTTGAGGGGCACGTTTATTGCGTGGAAACGGTATCATCTGACTCATCCAATAAATACGATACCACGAATCTTTAGGGGACAGTATTACAGCGCCGGTTGTCACGGACGCACGTTCACAACAGGGATCACCGGCCAGTTCGCGTTTCAGAACCCAGCAAGCCTTCACCACGAGCAAGCTCAAATTGCTTTGAAGGCTGGCGTGTTCATTCCTGTCAGAACTCTCTTTAACTTACGGAACCCACAAACATGAAAGTGTCGCGAACCGTAGCGTATGCGCTGCACGCCATGCTTCAATTGGCGCAAACCGACTCAAAAACTCCAGTCCCATGCAGTCAGCTTGCTTGCGAAGGAAAAATGCCAGAACGCTTCCTACTGCAAATTCTCCGCAACCTGGTGACCCATGACCTGCTACTCTCTACGCGCGGCGTCGACGGGGGCTATACACTTCTCCACCGTCCAGAAGAAATTACGTTGATCGATGTCCTGGATGCATTTGAGAATCCGTTGACCCCCACGATGCCCCTACTTGCCACACTGCCAGCCGCAACTGAAGAAAAACTCAAAAAGGCCCTCTCCCGCGCTACCGAATTGGCCCGCTCAGAATTGTCCCGCTTGAGCCTTGCAGACCTTGTTTGTACCAACGTCGATGAACCTGATCCCGTTGTTCAGGCATAAGCCCCAGGCAGGGCAGGGCGGTCTATTGAGCGACGGACCTCGTACCGTGTGGAGAACCGCCTATACGAATTCCCTCTGGTAGGGGCCGTCCGGCGATACCAAAACCAAGACTGTAAAGACCTTGTCTCAACTCCCGGAATTCACAAAAACTATCGGGATAAGTCCACACCGTGATGGTGGTGGACCCCGGATGACGGCCCTTCAGGCAATGCATTAGATCTGAGTTTGGTTGCATTGCCTGTTCAAGCGGTTCGCCGATGTCGAACACTTCTGGCACCAATTCCCATCGCGACAACTGGACCACCGAACCTCTCTGCCCTACACGGGACATCCCTCCGCCGCCATAAAGTTTTTTCTCCAGGCGATATCGGAGCCGAAAACCACTGAGGGGACCAACCGTAGAAACGGCTGAATTGCGATCACGCAACTCCCAAAGTTTTTCCTCGGCCTGGTGCCGCAATTCCATGAGCAAATCGTCGAGGGGAATAAAGGCCACGCGACCGCCAGCAAGACGCAGGTGAATTTCACCGCCACTAACCGTTTGGGCAAGCGGTGTCGGAATATTCTCCAACTCTTCCACTTCAGGGGCCTCCGCCAACAAGGCTACTTGTTGGCGAGTTAAGGCATCAAGTGTCTTTTGAGCGCCTTTCAGTTCCCGCCGAAGGTCAAAATCTTGCCGCTGTTCACGACTAAGTTCAGAGCGTTCCTCTTCAAGCTCTTTTTCCACCGCGGCCACATACGTATTAAGTTGCAATCGCTCCTCGTCTCGCACCAGGGCTTCTCGCCGCACGTTGACCATTTGTCTGATCAGGTCCTTTAAATCGTGCCTCGCCCCCGAGACAAGTTTCATTGCTGGCTGTACCTTTTCAATCAGGCTGCTCGTCTTACCAACAGGCTCATCGATCGTCGTGTTCAACGCCGCAGTCTTATCGATATGCTGCGACGCGCGCACTCCAACCACTACCACGAGTAGAATCAGAATTCCGACAATGTTGGCCACAATGTCGAGAAACGAATCTTGCCCGGAAACATCTCCACCGGATTCGTCAACGTGTATTCTTCGCATCAGGTTGGTTGACTCGCTTTGCTGTAGAAGTGTCGCGAATTTCAATTCCACTGTTTTCGAGAAGCCGAACTAAATCGCGGGCGCGGGATTGGCCGTCAGGGGCAACTTTCAGAGCCAATACCGGGCGCCAATAGAGTCCACTGCCGGCGATACCCCACTGCTCAACATGTTCTCGAAGACCAGCAACCAATTCATCAAGGGCCAACCGTGTCGGCCCTTGAAGTTTTACGTCCCTGCCACCGGATCCGATCCAACCGGCGCCAGACATTTCATAACGGTCGGGCAAGACCGACAATCGGTTCTGCCGGACCACAACCCGAATGGCACGACGCACCGGTATCTGCGATTGTTGGTGCCCCCCTCCAAACGCCCAGTTTCCCCCCCGACTTTCCATACCCTCGGATGCGGGCCGGGTG
>JAKVCB010000217.1 GCA_022448345.1 Pirellulales bacterium | reverse complement strand
ACGGTCGCACCCTGGAAGTGGTAACAGAAAAGCGATCTTACCGGGGAACCTGCCAGGGCATCGACGAACAAGGAGCCTTGACATTAAAAACTGAGGATGGCTTAGAACAACTCTTCTCCGGCCAAGTTCAGAGCATTGAGTAATCGTTGTTCGCACGTAACCAGGAAGCTAGGCTACTAAACCTGACAGCCAGTCCAGGCAGCGAAAAACAACTGCGATGACAAATCCCAGCAGACCAACCAGGACGCTCATGATCGCGAAAATACGAAAGATCAAAACCAACACCTGATCCGAAGGCCTTCCCGTCGCGCTAAGTAGTACTTTTGCCAGCAAACCAAAAACCAGGCTAAGTACCAGTGGCATGGTGAAGGTCATATTGAAGATGAAAGCTTGAAGTGAAAAGCTGCCCACGGGCGAATAAGGCCAGGAAATCATGTTGAGGCAGAGCACAAACACTAAAGGTATTCCCCACCACCGCAAGCTAAACCAGTTTTTCAAATTGCTTCCAGCGGATGTGCCCTCGCCAACGGTCGCCTGACGTAACGTTCCGGGGCCCTGGAAATAGTTGGCCGGATTGAACAGATTCTTTAATCCCCCCGAAACCGAGGCGGCAGCGGTTGCCGATGTTCTCACCTGTTCAGATACGGGAACAACCAGCTTTTTCGACAGCCGACCGTAGGTTCGAAAACCGTAACGCATCTGTGGCTCATCTTCCCCCTTCAACTGAACTTCATGGGGAAACATCTCGCCCCGCATGGCCCAGCGAATAGATCGCTTCCCTTCTGCCATCAAATCACAAACAAGACTCATCAATTCCCACAACACACGGTGAACAATCGTCAGGGATTCCCCCGTACGCTCTGCAATCCAGACACTCATTCGGCGCTTAACTGATAAACCAGACAGGTCACTCGAATCCGATTTTGCCTGGTAATATCGGATCCAGCGTTCAGAGGCGAGGTGATTCCAAGCCTTCGACTGCTGCGCAACTAGCTGCCGAGTCGACTTCGACTGAAAAACCAAGGTCGGTTGCCCCTGCTCCGTAGCGAGTGAAAAAGTACCAAAGTTTGGAATCACTTTTTTCTGGTGTCCAAAATGCTCTGGTTGAAGCACATAACCCCAGAAACCATCCACAACGGCCGTCACTTGCTGGACCTGTAACTGTAAACCCGTAGCGAGAAAATCGATCAGGGATGCACTTGTTAAGGGTTGGGCAACATCGAGAAAAGCGTTCCGATCCTCTGCTGACAACCGACCCAATCCAGGAGTTGTTGCAACGGGCGCTGCAGGAGCCTCAGGAGAGTCGGACTCACTGACAGCTTCTCTTGTGGGTTGTTCAACGGGCGTTGTCGACGCCAACGACGGTTCCCTACCAGATGGTTCAGCAACGGGCTTTGCTTCCGCAACCGTTTCGCTCGATACCGGCTCGGTAGCTGGCGATGGTGGGGCTTCCGGCTCCACCACCTTCTCTTCCCTTCCCTGCTGCTGCACCACGGATGCCACGGGATCCGCCTGCAACTCGAAGCGATCGTAAATCGAACTCCAGGACATAAAAACCGCAGCCTGCTGTACCGTATCCCCGGAACCGAACCCCTCAACTCGATCATTCTGATCGGACGGCATCTGCAAAGAGACCTTGTGCGACGATCCTTTCAAGATGCCGATAACTGTGCGACCATCACGAAACCGATCATCGGGCGTATACCCGTAAGTTCGCTCCGAAGAACCAAACTCAATTTCGCAGGCATACGTGTGATCTACCAGTTGATCAAGGATCTCGTCTCGCTGATGGCTATAGCGATCCATCGCTGCAAACTGGTCAAACACAGCCACCAGGGCAGCATGATCCAAAGGTGCTCCGGGATTTGCGGTCGAATCTGACACAGAACTGCCCCTACACGCCTATCGAATTCCCTTTTACAGGTGTTAGTTAGACGCCCCACTCGCCGGGCTGTCAATCACCCGGTCCATGATGGCTACCTAAAGCAATTCCTGGATCGGCTTTCCATGGGGAAGTATATGGACAGGGCGACCAAAGTAATCAGGATAAGCAGCCTGGTAATCGATTCCCAGGTGATGGTAGACAGTGGCCAACAAATCCTGGGGAGTTAGTGGACGCTCCACCGGGTACTCACCTTTACTGTTTGTCGCCCCGATTACCTGTCCCATCCGAAATCCCCCTCCCGAAACCAATGCCGTGTAAGCCTGAGGCCAATGGTCTCGACCATAAGAATTGTTCGGTGGGCCGTAACGCATCTTGGGAGTCCTGCCAAATTCTCCCACAACCACCACCATGATTTTCCGATCCAAACCACGGGAATAAATATCCTGGATCAAGGTAGCAAGACACTGGTCCAGGTAAGGCAAACGAATTCGCATGTAGTGTGCAAAATGTCCCGGGCGCTGCGCATTGCCTGGATGATCATCCCAGTTCGTAAACTCTTCGCCATTCTTAGGGGTGTTGCAGTAAATATTGATCACCGGAACACCTGCTTCTGCCAATCGACGCGCTAACAAGCAACTTTGCCCCCAAGTATTGAGTCCGTATTGCTTGCGCAAGTCTTCCGGTTCTTGCGTAATATCAAATGCCTTAGCCGCAGCGGGACTGCTAAGCATCTCGTAAGCCAGCCGGCGAAACTGGTCGACCCCTGCCAATTGTGGACTGGTATCAATATCACCACGAAGACGATCTAGATTCTCTAACAACTGTCGACGGTTTGCCAATTGCCTCGCATCACGCCCAGCTGCCAGCTTTAACTGGGGCACTTGGTATCCACTCTTGCTCGGATCTGGAACGACAAACGACTGGTGATGTAAACCCAAGTAGGTCGGTCTCGTCATATACGGATGTTGGGGAATCGTAATGTACGGGGGTAGTGAATTACGGAACCCAAGAAACTGACTGGCAACGTGTCCAAAATCTGGATGTTCACTCTTGGATTGTGACGTAGGATCCAGTTTCGTTGGACGCTTGCCTGTCAGGGCCACAATGCCGCCATCACTGTGAATCCCGACATCATGATGCAAGGAACGAATGAGGCTAAACTTATCTGCTATCTTAGCCTGCAAGGGAAAATGTTCGCAAATATCCATGCCGGGAACATTGGTTCGGATCGCGCTGAATTGGCTGCGAATCTCGCTGGGAGCATCCGGCTTGATATCCCAGGTTTCAAACTGAGAGGCGCCACCGTGCTGGTAAAGCATGATCACCGAGGTGTCCCGGCTGGCCTGGCCAGCTAAAGCCTTCCGTTGGATTACTTCCGGTAACGTGATACCGCCCAGTCCCAACGCACCGATTTGCATGAACTCTCGGCGCCGTATCGGTCCGGGACAACTGCTACGGTTCATCACTCCCACGCCTTACCCTTGCCAAGCTAACTGGAATGTCATCACCTCGAATTAGCCTCAACTTATTCTCAATAACACCCATTGTAGCAACTAGCAGAAGCGTGGAAAACGTAAATCCAGAAAAACAGGCCGATCTATGAGCGAAGCAGTTACATCCGTCGACATAACTGCTCCACTCACAGAAACCGCTAGACCACGAACCGTTCTGCCTTCAGCCAACTCAACCGGTCAGCCTCCATCAATTCCCGCAATCCCAACTGGTGGAAAAAATCATCCTTTATGATGCGATGTTTCTCCAACAACTCTGCGGTTCGTTTATCGGCTGGCCGCGATTCCAGAAATCCGTACTCGACTCGGCCATCCACCGCAACCCGCTGATGCTCGATAGATTGCGAGAACGAATCCTCTTTCCGGGACGTTTGTCGCCGAACGATCCGTTCATCATGGCTTCCATCTCGCTGCCAGTCAGTGTCTCCAGAACCTGGTATAAATCCATCGGTGGGTGGACTAGGATCCGGTTCGTCGACGACCAATGAGGAAGTAGACAACTCGTAAGCCCCCATGTCGATCCCATCGTTCGTAATGTTTGGATCGTCACGAAGCGTGCCGAGGATATCATCCTCCGGTGCCTCCACCAGCAAACCATTCGGCAAAACGATCGAGTCGATGGCTGTATTGTGACAAACACTAAAACTGTTCAATACCAGTCCATCATCATCTGTCACCCAAATGTTGTCTGGCCCTTCCGCTGTATCCGGAGCAGCCCAGAACGGAAAATCATAATTCAGGCCTCCTCCGTCGATTGCGGTCGCGGGCAGTGGGTCACCAAAATTCGAATGAGCTGCAAAGATTTGCCCTGACCCAACATGCATCACGTTGCCCGTACCGGACGCAACAATTGCTCCATTCCCATGGACAATGCTGTTGACGATCGCCGGACTCGCACTGCGAATCGCGATACCACCACCGGCTTCAGCCCAGTTCCCATAAAAGGTACTGTTCACGATGATCGCGTCACCACCTGCGATAGTCAGACCACCGCCCATGCCGCCGGTACCAGGAACATGGTTCTTGTGAAAAACTGCATTTTCCAAGTAAACATCGGAACTGTTGCTATACATGCCAGCGCCGATATACTCTGCCAAGTTATTGTGAAATACAACGTTTCGGAAATTCGGTTCTGTGAAATTTGACGAAGCTTGGGCCGTATAAACACCGCCACCTCGCAAAGCAGAATTCAGGCGAAAAACGGTATTCTCTACCGTTGGTGTACCCTGTTCTGCATACAAACCACCTCCGTTTCCATAAACCGTTGTCCATAACGAGACCGGAGCATAACAAATGCTCATCGACGTTCCCGCTGAAGAACACAACCCATTCGCATTTCCCCCTTCCACGTAAAATCCATCCAAGCGGGCATCGTCCGCCCCCGTAACAACATGATGATTATTCTCTTCGTTGTTGTTGATCGCCATCACCAGGTCTTCAACCCCATAAGTATTACCCGGCCCATAAAACACATAGGCGTCATCATTCGCAACATCCCCACTCAAGATCGTCTCATGCGAAGACCAGTTGCGCTGTTCCAGAAAAGATTCTCCTGCGGGATAATCTGCACTCACTCCCTGGAAA
>JAKVCB010000216.1 GCA_022448345.1 Pirellulales bacterium | reverse complement strand
ATACGGCGAGATCAATACGGCGAGATCAATACGGCGAGATCAATACGGCCGGTTACACAAACGCAGAGGCACGAAGAGTGAATTCCTCTTGAGACGACGTGCAAAGCGGGTTGCTTGGGACCCCATAGATTCAACTCTCCCAATCGACCCTTAACCTTCGGCTTCAGCCCTGATATCCTTAGTGGAGCCAAGAGGGCTAAACCCCGCCTCTGCCCCGGCACACGCTACCGCCAGGCCAATCCCTGACGATAAAAACCCTTCCAGACCTTAGGAAATTCCTCTTTATTATGGCCAGTTTGACTCCCGGAAAAATACGTCACCTTCAAACAGCGACCAGCCCTCGTGGGATTATCAAAATTCTTGCAATTGATCATCGCGACGTGCTGCTCGAGATGCTTGATCCCGAAAACCCCTATGCCATTGCGGACAACGAAGTCACTGATTTCAAACTCGACATCCTGCGGAAAGCAGGTGGCCTCGCTTCGGCAGTGATCCTTGATGCCAAGTATTGTATCGGACAGGCAGTTGCTACCGGATCACTGCCTGGGAACATCGGCTTCCTGTCGGCGCTTGAACGCGAACTTTACGACGGTACTCCCCAGGCACGGGAAACAATAACCATGCCCGGCTGGGGGGTCACCCAAATCAAACGACTGGGAGCCAGTGGGGTAAAACTGGTTTTGTACTATCACCCGGATGCGGGTGAACTCACAACCCGGCAGGAACGTGTCGCAGCAGAGGCGATCGAAGCGTGTAACCGCGAAGACATCCCGATGTTCCTCGAACCGATTGCCTACTCGATTGACAAAAACGTACCAGACAACTCACCCGAGTTTGCCCGCCAGCGGCGGCGGATTGTGCTTGAATCTGTACGGCGACTCGGGGCACTCAAACCGGACGTGCTGAAAGTACAATTCCCCATCGACGGTCATTTCGATACCTCCGAATCGCAGTGGCGCGCAGCCTGTGAGGAACTCAATGATTTGTCGCCCTGCCCCTGGGCCTTGCTCTCAGGTGGTGACCCGTTCGATATTTTCAAGGCCCAACTTCAGGTCGCTTGTGAAGCAGGTTGCTCCGGATTTCTTGCCGGACGTGCCTTGTGGCGGGAACTTACCACCGCTGAAAAGTCGGAGCGAGATGACCTTCTCCAATCGATCGTGCTACCCCGCTTGGAACAACTCAACGAGGTTGCGGAACAATATGGCCATCCCTGGCAGGAAAAACACACACTCCCCACCATCGACCATGCGTGGTTTGCGACCTACTAGTTCAAGCCATGGATCATGCTGAATCCAGTTGACGGTCATTGCAGAAGGTTATCCACACGCCTGCTGACAATCGGGAAGTCTTATCAAACGGGCCCGGCCGAGTTTGCCCAGCAAGTTCTGTGGAACACGGGCATGCTTTAAACGGTCAAGCCTTTCGCAAATCGAGTCTTTGCCCTAAAGCCACTCCCGATCAGCCTCCCCCAAGCAGGTATTTCTCGACTCCCTTCCAGAGAGAAAACACCGTCATCAGCGCGGTCAAAATGGCCGAAGCCCACAGCCAGAGGTCCAATGCCCACGAAGGCCGTATCCGCGGATCAAGTTTCGCATACCGAAGCCACACGGCAGCAAAGCAAATCACGGGTAATAACAGTGCCAGTCCGATCACTCCGATCACCACCAGTTGAACCGGGTTCTCGCGAACCTGGGCCATCAAGGCGAAAAGAATCGAGAAAACAACCACGCTCCGTTGTACCCATCGACGCCGCACGCTGTCGTTGACATTGGTCGCACCGCGAAGGATAAAAATCGCATCGGGAACAAGGCGGGCATAAGAAGCGATCGAAACAAACAGGGTCGAAAACAGCACCAGCAACGCGGAGCCGATGAAAAGATAGAATGCCCAGGGGCCAAGTGTTTCGGTATACATGCGGGAAAGTTTTTCGAGCACGTCCAAACCCTTACCCGGATCGATTTTCTGCCGATGCAGGACGGTTGCCCCGAGGAGATAGAAGGCCACGGTCGTGGTCGTGTAGATCACAAAGGCGAGAATGCAATCGACGTGCATCACGCGAATCCACCCTCGTGCCCGCTGGGCCCATGCCTCAGACCCATCGTCAGGCCCTGTCCACCTCGCGTACCCTTTCTCCAAACACCAGTAGGCATAGTAAACAAGTTCCGACGAACTGAGACCTACAATGGCCACAATACCGAGTGCCACTCCAACTCCCGCTTCAGGAAATTGAAAACGAAAACCGTCAATCAGATCAGCCGAGGTGATGAAGTTGGGCGTCAATTGAATCGCAGCCGCCGTGAAAATGGTTGCGATCGAGAAAAGGCTAACCAGCAATGTTGAAACTTTTTCGATCACGGCATATTTGCCGTCGTAGAGTAGGACGAGACAAATCAAGCAAATCACCGGAGCCCAAATAAACTCCTCGGCACCACTTTGTCCGAGAGTCAGCTTCACTGCTTCACCAACCACTCGGGAAATCGCCCCAAGCTGAACGGACGTGGCAATAATCACAACCAGCCAGAACCAGATGGCCCAGTTTTTTGGGCCAGGCAAGCGGGTAAACGCTTTGAGCGTGGTATCGCCCGATGAAATGGTATACCGGCCCAATGCCTCCTGGAGGGCAACCTTGATCAGGCAGGTCCCGATAATCAGCCACAGCGCTGCAAAGCCAACCTTGGCTCCAAAGGTGGTGGTTGCCAAAAGTTCGCCCGATCCCACCAGGGTTGCTGTGATAATCAGTGAGGGGCCAACAAACCGAAATCGTCCCCAAAATGACTGCGGCGGATCCAAAATTGTCTCATGTTGGGTCATAAAAACCTCGGTCATGTTAATACTTTTGACCACATTCTCCTGCGAACGGGCCACTCCATGCGCAGGGTTAGAATACCACGTCCCCACGGCCGACAGGAAGCGGAACCTTACTGAAAGGCGATGTGGTCATAGGAAACCGGTTCGATGTCCAACGCGGTCAGTACCATGGCTTGGACTGAGGGTTCGCTTGGGCTGAGGGTTTGGCTGAGGGTTTGGCTGAGGGTTTACAAGTGGAATACTTTCGCAGCCTGCCAAGCCACTACCGTTTCCAACGGTACCCCTGGGGGTGATGCGGAACGCCTGTTGTGCGGATTTGGGATTCACAGGACAAAACTTGTGCTCGACTGAGTGCCAATAGGATCGGGACTGCCAAGGTCCCGCCGCTGGCATTGGCCACAAGAACCCGTTCCAGACCGACTAAGCGCCCGTTCGAATATATGGTATGCTGGCCGCTTTGCAGCCCAAGTCGGGGCTCACCAGTGACCATCAAAAAATAACGCACCAGAGGAAAATCAAGATGCTTGACCAGCTTCGCACCCATCTCGGCGACGACGCAGACAGCCTGCTCGAACACGAGTGCAAAACCATTCCCAGCAGTTGCCTGCACTTGCCAGGCCCCGATTTTGTGGATCGCGTCTTTGCCCACAGCGACCGCAATCCCCGCGTGCTGGTCAACCTGGAATGGATCCTGCGTACCGGTCGGCTGGCCGGCACTGGTTATCTCTCGATCCTGCCTGTCGACCAGGGGATTGAACACTCCGCGGGCGCTTCGTTCGCCCCGAATCCCGATTACTTCGATCCGGAAAACATCGTCAAGCTGGCCATCGAAGGCGGCTGCAATGCGGTGGCGTCAACTTTCGGAGTCCTGGGTGCCGTGGCGCGCCGATATGCCCACAAAATTCCCTTTGTGGTAAAAATCAACCACAACGAATTGCTCAGCTATCCCAGTCACTTTGATCAAATCTTCTTCGGAAGTGTTGACCGGGCTTATGATATGGGCGCGGCGGCCGTTGGGGCCACGATCTACTTTGGCTCGGATGAATCAGACCGCCAAATTGTAGAGGTGGCGGAGGCCTTTGAGCACGCACACAACCTTGGCCTGGCAACCATCCTCTGGTGCTACCTGCGAAACGATGGATTCAAAAAGGGCGGCACCGATTACCATGCCGCGGCCGATATCACCAGCCAGGCCAATCACCTCGGCGTAACGCTCCAGGCCGACATCATCAAGCAGAAGTTGCCGACCAACAACGGTGGCTACACGGCAATTGATTTTGGAAAAACTTCACCACTGGTCTACGAGAAGCTGACCTCCGACAATCCAATCGATCTCTGCCGTTACCAGGTCGCCAACTGCTACATGGGACGCATGGGACTGATCAACTCGGGAGGTCCCTCCGGATCGAGCGATCTGGCCGACGCTGTTCGTACCGCCGTGATCAACAAACGGGCCGGAGGAATTGGACTGATCAGCGGGCGCAAGGCATTTCAAAAACCGCTGGCCGATGGAATCGAATTGCTCGGTGCCATCCAGGACGTCTACCTTGACCGGGACATTACAATCGCCTGACCCGGACCGATCCGTCCCAGTCAATCTTCGTCGCTTGCGAAGGCGTATTGTTGCCGAACGTGCTGCGTCCAGGCAGTCGATCGATCGTTGGTGGTCGTCCGGTTTACGAGGTAACCCCCTGAACCGGTGACCAGCAACGCTCGGCGCCTATTTGCCAAAGAACTGTTGGCTTTCCAAAGAACCGTTAGCCAAGAGTCTGGCGGTTACCGACCGGTTGCTGCCCCTGTCAGGGTCTCGAAATCGAACTCCAAAAAATCTCCGATCCGTTCGACCTGTAGGTCGGCGGGTGGATATTTCTTTAGCGTCCCGGGATCGTGGGCGTAGTGGCCCTGGTTGGCAAAGACAGTTGTCAGCCGTGAACCCCAAGCCTTTTTCATCGACGCCAAAATCCATAGCTTGTCGTCAACCATCACGTAGTGCTTTGCCGGATAACGGTGCTCGACATCGGTGACTTCGTCTTCTTTGTGGATATAGACCATCACATTCCCTTCGACGGCCGCACCAATCCCCGCACACTCAATCTTGCGGGGCTGAAAGACCACATCTCCGTCAGACAGAATGGCTGCCGTACCCCACTGCTGTGCGTGAGCCACTACCTCCAGCGCGCGGGGGTATAGACGATCCTTGAAGGGATAGTTGAGCAGGTAGGAAGAGATCTCCAGCAAATGGGTATTGCGTGGATTCTCCACGCGATACTTTTGCAGGGCGCCGAGATAATCGGCATAGCCAAGTTCTTGACGCACCTCTTCAAACAGCGCCCAGTATCGCTGGTTGGCAACGGCACCAACTGTACTCTCCAGGTGCGATTTCAGATCAGCCGCCACGCGATCGTTGTCCAGGAGCGTGTTATCCACGTCAAAGAAAACGACCACATCCATTTTCGTCATAATTTCGCTCCCCCTCTGTGTGGTCTCACCTCACAACAACGCACGG
>JAKVCB010000215.1 GCA_022448345.1 Pirellulales bacterium | reverse complement strand
TCCACCCAGCCGCCATCTTCAATCGTGAGCGTGCCTGTGCCATATCTGCCCATATAAAGAGAACCGGAGTTATCCCAGATTGAGTTTGCACCGGTGACCGTGACCGTGCCGTCGCTACCAGCTTCAGAAGCGGTATAGCTGTTCGTATTCTCCACCCGGCCTCCATTTGAAATCGTTAGTTCTCCATTTCCCTCATAACCAACGAAAGTATTCGACGTACTGGTCCATTTCGAATCGGTGCCGGTGACTGTTGCCACGCCCGTTGAGCCTGAATGGCGACCGATGTAACCAAAGGTATTAGAAACCAAACCACCTGCCTCGATATTCAGCGTGCTCGCGCCAGAGTGGCCCACAGTAAGGGTTGTCGAATTGGTCCACTCGGAACCGGAACCGGTCACCGTCACACCACCCGATTGCCAGTCGAAGGTACCAGTGTTCGTAAACGCGCCATCTAACTTAAGCGTGCTCGCCGCACCAGCAAGTGTGAGCGTGCTGCCCGAGTAGAGCTTCGTGTCACCCGTTACCGAAAGCGTGCCGCCATCCTGGATCGAAACGTCGGCACTTCCGCGGTGAGTGCTCCAGCCACCAATATGCAGGTCACCGTCATTTTCCCAGGTTGAACCTGTACCGTTAACCTCCACAGTGCCACTTGCGCCCGAGTAGATTCCAATATACCCGGCCGTATTCTCCACCCGGGCGCCATTTGCAATCGTGAGCGTGCCTGTGCCATATCTGCCCACATAAAGAGAACCGGAGTTATCCCAGATTGAGTTTGTACCGGTGACCGTGACCGTGCCGTCGCTACCAGCTTTATAAGCGGTATAGCTGCTCGTATTCTCCACCCGGCCGCCATCTTCAATCGTGAGCGTGCCAGTGCCTGCCTCACCTACGTAGAGAGGGCCGTCGTTATCCCAAATCGAGTTTGTACCGGTGACCGTAGCCGTGCCTTTGGCGGTACCATAACGGCCCACATAGCCTGAATTGCTATTAACTTGGCCCCCATTTGCAATCGTGAGCCAACCCTTTGCAGACCCGCCGTAAGAATTGTCACCTACGCTGAGGTAATCGCCAACATCCCAGGTCGAATTTGCACCGGTGACCGTGGCTGTGCCTTGTGAATTGTCTCGATGCCCGAGAACGGCCTTCTCTGCGATATTGACCCGGCCACCGTTTTCAATATTGAGATAGCCCTTCGCATTACCGTTGTATCCCACCCAAAGTATGCCAAGACCATCCATACCATACGGAAAATAGAGTTGCCAAAGTGACCCTGGACCGGTGACTGTTACGGTGCCCGTGACCGTGGGCCAAGAACTTAGACCTATTGTCGCCTGTTTGCCCGTCGTTTGTTGGCTACCATTATCGATAGTCAATGAGCCGTTGGCATAATTCCCAATCTTCCAACTTCCGTTATTGTAATCGTATTCCACAGCGCCCGTTTGGGTAACCGCAGCTTCAGCCGGGTCTGCAAACGGACCCGTAACGAACCCAAACCAAGCAATTGCTGTTGCCAGTGATATCAACGAAAATGAAACACGTTTCATTTCTTCCCCCCAGTCTATGTTGTCATGCCGGTGCCCGACGCTCTAGATCCGATGTCACCCGTTGCAATCACCTCTGCCCATCCCTGGCTAAACAGCGTCCGCAGCAACCAGGTTGCTGGCAGGGCCGCCCGTAACCGATGGCGTTTCACAACCCGCTCCCATAAAAAATCCCTGCCAGTAGAAGAATGCACTCATTGTAGTTTGTGTTGACATGCATTTTCAACGGCCCAAAGGGCGGTTCTAGAACCTGATTTGCCCTGGTTTGTTTCTAAAACGGCCGTTGTCTAACGCCGCAGAAACGATGGATCAAAAGACGCGACATCAGCCGCCGTTAGCTGCTGGATCCGAAGGAGAAGACTGGCTCGTTTCAGCACGTGAAAAAAGCTTCCTGTAAAAAAGAGCTTGCTGTAAAAAAGAGCTTGCTGTGAAGTACGATATCGAGACACCCACTATCTCGAACTTCTTCCACTCGCAGCTTCAGAGCTACAAGCTCACCGGTGGGAATCGCAATCGCCAGATCGTGCTGAAGAAGACGCAACTGAAAACAATCATGGCGAGATCTTGGTGAGAATCGCAGACGAAAAAAGGGGCTTTCAGCACCTTGCCAAAAACCCCTTGTTTTAGAGAGTACCAGAGGCCCGGCTCGACACCACCACCACGAATGGATCGCTTGGGTGTCTCACAGGTGTCTCAGATTCGCAACCTCACCCGCACCGCACTCGAACGGGTGCGGCGGCCAGGGCCAAAAGGGCCAACAGCAGGGCGGTAGGCTCCGGAATGGCGGCTGAACTGCCACTACCGCTGGTGTTGCCAAAGCCGCTCTTCCAGAGCAGGTAGTCGGCCTGACCGACGGTTGAAGCGCCGGAACCGTTGCCACCCAGGACCGCCGAATCACCACCCAGGTTGTCCATGTAGATGGTGTAGTCGGCCGCATCGACGACGCCGTTGCCGTCGTAGTCGCCCGCCAGGCCACCGACGACCGAACCTACGCTCAGGACGCCCGTATTGACGTCCCAGTTCCAGTCAAAACCACCAGGCAAATTCAACGAGTCAAAATCGCCGCTGACTGAATTGAAATCAAGAATGTCAAACGTATGCCCATCGAGGGGCGTGAAACTGTCGAGCAACGTCACAGCCAATGTCCCTGCCAGATTGGCCTGTCCGTTGACCACCAGGCGATCGTACTCGTCACCAGGGGAGGTACCTGCAATTTCAATTGCCAGTGTACCGCCCGCTCCCTGGTTGTAATCGCCATCAATCGTCAATATGCCTGCACTGTTGCCTGGAGAGACGGCCCCGCCACTGTTGTTCAGATCACCGCCAATCGTACCAGAACCGCTGCAGGTGCCCGCCTGGCAGTTGATCGTACCACCCGTTGAGACCAGGTTATTGTTAATGGCAAGTGTACCGTCTCCGATTTTTGTCAGCGAGTTGCCACCGAGTGTCAGCGAATTGTCAAACGTCAACATGGCATCCGAAGCCACATCGGCGGTCGTGTTGTTGAGCAAGTTGACATCTGCTTGAAATTCATGGTTGCCCGCAACAACCTCAATACTGGGGACCTCCTCGAGTGGACCCTCGACAAGGTTCACACTGCCCAATCCGGCGACAGCATAGCTGTTGGTGTCGTTGTCGAAGACAACACGATTTACGTTGACCGCGGCGTGGGTTGACACGGTGGTCGGTCCGGAAATGCCATTTCCAAAGATGGCGGTGTGGGCCGGGCTGTTGGCGCGGTTAACAGACGCCGAAAAACCGCTTTCAAAACTCCAGTTGTCACTATCAGCCCAATCGCCGAAATTGCTCGGAATCCACGTGAAGTCAGTAGCTTCCCCCAATACGAGGTCCTGCGTTAATACTTCTATCTCATTGAGACCCCGGAGGTCGTTGTTGCCGGAGCCGCCATGGAGCGAGCCGTAAATGCCTGTGTCCGCCAGGAACTTCAGGTAACGGACAGCCCCTTCGAAGTGAGGGGTTATGCTGGAAAAAGAGTCCACGGTAGTGATCGGATTCTCCCCTGATGTATCCGAAAGGGTCCCTGTCAGAATGGTAGCTATGTTACCTGACAGGTCAAAGTCAGTAGGACTCCCGGTGTCAAAAACTGAGTTGGACGCTTGAATGCGGAAGTCACCTGTGCCAAAATTGTTGCCCCCTCGATTGTGTGTATTGTACAGATCGATCTGGTTGATGTTGTACGCATCTCCTAGATCGATCACCAGGTATGCCGGATCTATACCCCCAGCGTTAACAAGCCACATAGAATCGATGCCGTCCTCAGACTTGTCACCATCGGTGATATTTGAGCCGTTGAATCCTTCGCCTTGGCTGACGTCGGTGGAGTCCCACTGGGAGCCGCCATCGTTAAGCGATGCACTTCCACCAATGACCGACGACGGCGTCAGCGGCACCTGCACTTGAGCAATGGATGTGGCCGGAGCAAGACATAGCGCGGCTATGGCCGCCAAAAGAACGTGGACTTCACGATTTGTGCTTTGTCTCCTTGATAAGGGAAGAGGAAAAGCGCGAGCGATCGAGATGTGCTTGAGAGTAATCATTAGGCTTATACTTTCAAAGTTGAGGCCTGAAGGTTTCAGGCTTTACCAATCCGCAATTCGAAATTGACAACCAATGGCCTTAGCCTACCAGGTTTGGCAAGCATGGATTCGCCGGACGCTTCATCCATTTTACCGTGTTTTTGTAACCGCTTCGTTCCAAGGTTTTAAATTTGTCTGTTGCTTATGTTCAATGGTGCCAACTTGTGATGCCGATACATTGGACGAAATCCTCTTCGGCAAATTGCGTCTACAGCGAATCGCCGCGATCATCGCGCCGCGTGATGCCCCAACTGTCGGCGACCGCAACGAGCACAATCGTGGCTGCCAGTGCGACCGTCAAATATTTTTGTGGCATCTGATCACGGTAGATTCGTGTGGCATCTGATCACCATAGATTCGCAGAATGGACCTTCCACATATCTTCGCCAACATTTTCCCGTACGCCCCTCATTTCCCCATACATTATCCCACTATTTTCCTATACATTAATTGTAACCACTCTGGAGCCCGACCGCAAATTTGGAGCCCGACAGACGGGGCGGATGGGTCGTCCGTAGAAAAAAAGCCGCTTCTAATGTAAATCCGGGAGTCCCTACTCATGCTGTTCAGAATCTACAGTTTAGCCCTGCTGTTATTGATTCAATCCCACTTCACCGCCTTGGCTGCCCAACGGGGAGAGATCGTAGTCTCTCGAACAGTACCGGTCATCAACAACGAACTTACACTTCGCCTTCAGCTGCCGAAAAACGTTCAACTGCAAGATACCGCGACGTTAAACATTTCTCTTGCTGGCCAATCGATCCTTCAGCGGACGTTAACGTTGGCAAATGCCGACGGTCGATCGGCCAGTTTCACTCCCCGGGAAACCGGATTCTACAAAGCGGTTGTCGACTTCGGAGCCGGCAGCAATGCGGAGCGTATCGTCCAGGAATTTCCGGTTGTGTGGCGCAACATGTATTTCTTGGTCTGGGGGCCGCCCACGCCCGACGAACGTTTGGCCTATGGTCCACTAACTGCCCAGGTGATTGCGCCGAACAGAAAACCGGAAACGATCAAGTATTGGTTGGACCACGGTTCGGATGTCGTGGCCTGGATTGGAGCTCCCAAATCGCAGCCTTCCGGCGTGATCTCTGAGGAGCAGATGACCGATTGGATCAAGGAGATCTCGGAGCAGGTTGACAGAGGTTGCAATGGAATTTTTATTGACGAGTTTGGAGGTTACCCG
>JAKVCB010000214.1 GCA_022448345.1 Pirellulales bacterium | reverse complement strand
CCTCAACGGTGTTGACAGGCTAGCCTGGATAAAAAGCGGGCTGAGTATAAGCGCGCTGAGACTCCTAGTCAAACCTCAGCCAAAGCAGCCGGACCAAAGTCAAAACCGGGCAACGATCGAACGTGACTGCCACCGAACAAGTCGTTAAACCATTTCGGCTACTTCCCAGGTGACGTACCCCTTAAACTGTTGACAAATGTGTTTGGGGTTTGGGCCAGCTGCAGTTGGCCTGACCACCCCAGTGATCTCCGTCGTCAAATGTCCAAAAGAGAGAATAAGCAATGACAGTTGAGTTGATTCGTGACGGTTTGGCCTGGTGTGCAATCATCAACATGGGAGTTCTGCTGTTGTGGTTTCTAGTTCTCATGGTGGCCCACGATTGGATCTATCGACTTCATGGGAAGTGGTTCAAGTTACCAGAGGAAAAGTTCGACACCATTCAATATGCCAGCATGGGCTTCTTCAAGCTAAGCATATTGGTGTTGAATATTGTCCCCTATTTGGCATTACTTATTGTCGGACGATATTGATGTATTGGCCACGGCGCTCCAGGAGACTCACTGGTTCCCGCGCAGTTGAACTGGAAACAGGAACTCCGTTCGCTCTCCAAGTTGGTGCATCAGATATACTGGGTGTACGGTGGGAGTGACCGAAAATGGGACTTGGAACCGAAACTCCAAGCGTAAACCTTCTCGACATTCCGCGATTTTATTGCCTCTAAAATCTCCACTGGCGTACCGTTGAAACAGCGGCATCACAAAACTCCTGAAAACGCCCGTTTTGTGAAAAGTCGGTTGTTTTCTGGTAAATCCTTTTGCCGGGACAAGTCACCTGTCCGTGCATTTGCGTTAACTCCGGCAGGTTCATGCAGACCGGGGGTTTCACCAAGGTCTCCTCAGAGTGAAGTCACAGGTTAAATTCTGGAGTCGCGCGGCCTCTCGAGCCCGCCGGATCGACGGTAAGTCTGGCTCAACGCATTGGACATTGAGGCGGAAATTTTGGTGCATCACGCTCTGGGACCAATCGGGAATTGACCCGCGGTTTTGACAGATTTATACTCACCACCGCTCCCTCGTCAAAACAAAGACGCGATTCCCGTTGCCGGCCGGCGACAAAGTTGACTCGCAAACCAGACATAACTCGCAACCCAAACATAAAACGCCCAGACCTAGGAACGCATGGAAAAATGATGACGCAAAAAGACATTATGTCGCCAACCATCGACGACCCCAAAAGCCGGCTTGAGATCCGCGCCGGACTCGAAAACGAGTACTCGGATATCCTCACCGCTGAGGCTCTGTCAGCCCTGGCAGCCCTGGCCGGTTTCGAGGATCGCCGCCGGGAATTCATGCGGGCGCGGATCGATCGCCGAGCCAAGCGGTTTCTGGACCGTCGCCCAATCACCTTTCTCGATGCGAACTCGACCATCGAAGGAACCGATATCAAAGTCCAGGACGCACGGGATGGGAAGTTCGACGGCAGCGAAATCCCCACCGATCTCCAGCGTCAATGGATTCAAGGGACAGGCCCGGCAACCCGGCCCAATACCCCGATCGAGAGATCACTGCGAAACGTCGCCTACGCGCTTTTGTCTGGGGCCGACGGCTGGATGTTCGACGGCGAAGATGCCCTGGGGCAACTCTCGACCATGTCCCTGGACAACCATCGCAACTTGAAGCTCGCCATTGCTCAGGACCCCATGTTTCTTACGGTGGCCGAGCAGGTCGCTGCCGAAATGAATAACTGGTCACAAGGGTTTTTTGAGCGGGATATCGTGACCGACTGGCGCAAACAGCTCAACTTTACTACAAAAATCTACCGCGCACGCGGGCTTCACCTGGACGACCGCCATATCCGCCGGGCCGATGGCACCGGAATTGGCGCCTCGCTCGTTGATGTCACCCTCTACGTGGTCAACAACCAAGAGGCCCTGCGGGCCGCTGGTTCCTCGGTGGTGTTGTACCTGCCCAAAATCCAAACTGCGGGCGAAGCCACACTTTGGGGCAACATGCTCTCGGCTCTCGAGGCACATCTGTCGCTTCCAGACGGGACGATCAAGACCTACGTCCTGGTTGAACAACTTGAGGCCAGCTTCCAGTTGATGGAAATCCGGGCCACACTTGGCCGCCGGTTCGTTGGTTTCAACACAGGGCGGTGGGACTATATCAACAGTGTCTCGGATGCCGTGTCGTGGGATGAAGGATTCCACAACCCGAACATTGATGCCATTGGGATGACTTATGGCTACATGCGCAACTACGAAGACCGGGTTCGGCGGGCGGTCAATACTCCCGACCAGAATGGTCGCTGCGCCTTGTGGCAGGGCGGTATGGAACCCAACATTCCGGTAGGCTCCAAGCAGGGCGTGGCCGCGAGCATGGAGCGGGCCGTGGCGGGTGCCCAGCGCGAGCAGCAAGCAGGAGCCAGCGGCAAGTGGGTCGCGCACTGGAAAATGGTGCACATTGTCCGTCCGGTCTGGGAACAGGCCGGAGACGCCAACCAACTGGGACGGAACTTCCCACCGGTGACCTACACCGACACCGACGCGGCCGGCTTAACCTTGCTCGAGGCAGCGCCGCGTACCGTGCGGGGAGCCCGAGACCTGCTTAGCGTGGCGCTCCAGTATGGAAACGCGTTTGGTCAGGGCATGCAGGCTGCAGCTCTCAAACAAGCCGACTCTTTTGGCAACGACGATGTCCTTTATCTGATGGAAGACATGGCGACGGGAGAAATCCGGCTGAGCATCCTCTGGGAATGGCTACACAAGGGGGTGGCCTTTAGTGAGTCGGATGAACCAAGTGGGGTCTCCGCCGGTGATCCTCTGACCGGGACGTTATTTGAACGTTTGCTGGAGGAGGAATATGACAAGTTGCTGGCAGCCGGAAACCGCGATGTCCATGATGACTCGAAGACCACGACGCTGCCGATTGCCCGAGCCATTGTCGCGGCCTACGTCACCAGCGATGTAAAAGCACCCTGGTACATCGACTTGTTGAATATCAATTTGGACAATGACGATTTGGATGAGGCCCAGGGACGCATCGAGAAGTTTATGACGGCGTTCACCAAGGATGGGACCCGAATCACTGACAACCTTTATTTTTAATCCACGTTTCGACAACGACCTGACGGTTATCTCGCGACTAACGGCAATGACCAAAAAGATGGGTCACAGGGCAACCCGGTTTCAGGACCTTGTTCAAACCGAAGTTCCGGCTATCTCCTGGAATATTAGCGCGTTCTCTGGACGTCACGTCGCAAGCTCAAACAGCTTCTGCTACGACAATTTCTCACCTATTTTCTGGCGTGCGTTGCGAATGGCCAGGAAATTTGATTCCACGTGGACATGTGATGGCGGGTCAGCAATAGGCAAGTGACTCGGCAAACGACACAGGACTCTCCTCTATCAACTAAAGTACGGAGCTGCGTCCCACCGCTGGGCATCGTACCTGATGCTACCTTCAGAAGGGGATTCAAGAAATTCCTCGATCCGGCTCAACCGGGAGCATTGAACACTGCCTTTTCAATGCACACCACAAAAATCCGGAAGTGCGACTGCAAGACGAATTCTAATCGAAGTCAACCTCAAGCAACTTGCCGCGCAGTTGACTGAGTGCTTTTGTTTCATCCGGTACCGGCCCCTTTTCGTCGGATCCCAGCATCACTTCAAGTCGACTGACCTGGGTGACCAGTTGGCGGAGGGTCTCAGGTGTGAGCGCGCCTTCATGATCGTCACCAGGCATGCGCGTGTGATATGTAAAATGTTTTTCGAGCAGTTCGGCACCCAGTGCGACCGCTGCCAGGCAAGCTTCGATGCCGCGACTGTGATCGCTGTATCCGACCGGCAGGTGCGGAAACTCTGCCTTGATGGTCGGAATTGCGCGCAGATTGACGTTATGGTCATCGGTCGGGTATTGGCTGACGCAGTGCAACAGCGAAAGGCTGTCGATGCGGGCCAACCGATCTACCGCGTCATGAATCTCCGGCAGGGTCGCACCACCGGTGGAAAGGTAAACCGTTTTAACCTGGTCCGCTCGAGAATTTACGTAGTCAAGCAATTCGTGATCAACGATCCGACTCGACGCGAGTTTCAAGGAGGTCTGTCCCATTTTGTCGACCAGGAAATCGGTCGAACGAATGGTAAAGGTCGAACTGAGAAACTCAATGCCCTTTTCAGCGCAGAGTTCCTGCATCTGGAAGTGTACCTCCTCGGGCATCTCCACACCCTGGAACCATTCGTACCACTCGTGGTCCTTGCCGAATTGACTGGCAGTATAGGTCTGAAACTTGGCAATGGTGGCGCCATTGGCGGCAGCCTCCTCGACCATGCCTCGACAAACATCCCAACGTCCGTAGTGGTTTTCGCCGATTTCGGCCATTACGATTGTTTTCATGGTCATTGCTCCGCGCTTCGTCGGTAAATATTTTTTGAGCGGCTTGTGAATCTTTTGGCAGCCACGGCCAAACCATTTGACAGCCGCACTGCAAATGCCAACCGACTTTTGTGGGCGGCATAAAGTCGCCATCCCAAAGTCTTTAGCAACCAAAGTTGACGGTACAACCGTACAATGGCTGGTACCTCCTGGCAATGACCACATGGAGACGCGGCGGAGAAATATCAACGGGGCCAAAAGGCCAATCCTACCCCCACCCTCCCCTGGTCGCCACCAGCTGTGCCTTGTGCGGCCCAGCAAAAGCTTGAAGGGAAAAATTTGACAGCCATTTGCGATACGATTACCCTGTTACTTGAAGGCCAATCGTAGGGGCAGGCAGGGTAGACATAGAGTCGATCCGGCGGATCATCGCAGGTCCTAAGGGCATCCCTGGTGAAGCTGCACTCCAAAACGCACCTTAACAGGCCGCTCGCTCCGCAAGATGGTGTTGGAATTCCCAAAACTTTTCTGTTTCCCTAACCTCCGACCGATCAGGTTCGTAGATGAAAATGACACAAAAATTCTTCCTGTCTGCTGCACTGGTGGTCGTGTGCTTTCCGGCAGCAAACTCTCATGCGGTAGCACTGGGCCAAATTGATATCTTTCAAAGTAGTGGCACGGCGAACTGGACAAGTGGCGCAGCGAATTCCAACCCACCAACCCTCCTACTTGGCCACGGCCCCTCTGGCTCGGGAGACCACGCATTGGCCATTACCTCTACCGGCACATCTGGAGCAGGTAGCAAATTGGTTGCCTTTAATAAAACGCAGTGGACCGGTGACTATACCGCAGCAGGCATCCGTGGCATTTCGATGGATCTCCACAATGTGGGCAACAACCCGCTGAACGTTCGCCTTGCGATCAATGGGTCGGGCGGAAAATTCTCCACGACCAG
>JAKVCB010000213.1 GCA_022448345.1 Pirellulales bacterium | reverse complement strand
AGTGGGCTGGCGTGGCCCGGGGTTCCGGTGGCCCTTAATGGCACGATTGAGTGCACCGGCGGTGCCTGCCTCGGAGGAGGTGGCGGTGGACCCAGTGGCGATTACAACGGCGACGGCCAGATCGATGCAGCCGATTACACTGTGTACCAGGACACCGTTGGCCAGGCGGTGACCGCAGGAAGTGGCGCCGATGGCAACGCGAATGGCACCATCGAGCAGGGCGACTACATTTTCTGGAGTGACAGGTTTGGCAACGCGGCCGGCAGCGGGGGAGCTGTAGCTGTTCCGGAGCCTTCTGCCTCGGTGCTGTTAGCGCTCTTGGTTGCGGGTCTTGCCTCCGTTCGCCGCCGCGCTGCTTGAGGCGACCGGCAGGTAGATTTTGCACTAGCCAAGCCTTTCGCCTATGATTTTCTAAGCAACCAAAGTGGGGCTCCAGGCAGGGTTCGGCTTTTTTTGTTTTTACAAGTTCTCAACCCGCAGCAATGCTTGAGGTGTGTATGGCCTGTCGCTTTTTTTGGACTCTGTTTGCCAGTGGACTGCTCGTTCGAATCGCCTGCGCGGCCCCGGGCGATACCTGGAATTCAGCGGCCCAGTTCCATGCGCCGGTTGCAGGTGCCCCGGTCGTTACAAAGAGCCATTCGGCCGACGGAAATCCGTGGCAATATGGCTTTCGCATGGCCCGCGGGTACAACGACGGGAAGTGGGGCCACATGGATGCCGGTTCCTTTAAGCCGTTTGTGGTTGCCGACGAACTGGGGCCAGGTGTCTTTGGAGGGGCCGACAGCGGACCCGACTTGAACCGCTGGTGGGTTCCTTTTCCGCCTCCGGCTGGCCAGGTGCATGTGGGGCGGATTCATTTTTCAGAAGGACCGCTCGAGCAGGGCCCGGAAAAATATCTTGCCCAGCAAGTGCATCTGCTGACCGATGACGACGCGCCCACGACCGGCATTGTTTCTCTGCGGTGGGTGGCCCCTGCTGAGGGGATTTTTTCGATCCAAATTGCCCTGGAGAATCGGCTTGACGTACCACCGGAGGCGCAGCGCGATCCGTTTTATCACGTGGTAGTGAACGGCGTGAAACTGGCCGAGGGGTTGCTAGAAGGTTTCGCGGCTACCGCCACGCACACCTATCAGAACCTGGCCCTGGAGGCAGGCGATACGGTTGAGATTTGTGCTTCGACCGGTAGCGTGACGTTTCCGTTTGGCCTGTTAGCCACCGATGTCACGATCGAACAGATGTCCGACTCGGCTACCCCGACGGTGCTGGCCGAGCTGGCTCGCCGGCGAGAAACGTTGGCACAGGGGCCAGAGCCGGTACTCGAAATAGCCGACGACCACCGGTGGGCAGCCTCGATGCGCCGGGCGGCCGAGTGGATCCGGAAGAATCTCTCCGAGTCGGCGGTCGGTCTGCCCTTCTCGTTTGGCTACAACGGCAAAGAGATGTTTCGGTCTCGCTACGGCGGGCATCCACTGCCACCTGGGCACTTGCGGGGCTGGAAGACCCGCCGCACCTGGCAGCAGCTTGACGAGAACCGTGTGCAAAAGACGATCACCTGCCGCGATCTGAAAACCGATCTGGAGGTCGAGCTTCAACTGGTCGAGTACCACGACTTTCCTGCTGTCGAGTGGGTGGTGACGTTCAAGAATAACGGCGAGCAGCAGACACCGATCCTGGAGAATATCGAGGCCCTCAATATCCGGCTGGATGCCGATCGGTGGCAGTTGCACCACAATGCCGGTTCTTATCCGGGAGCAGCCTCGTTTGCTCCCTATACGACTTCGCTGGATCCTGGGAAATTGCTCCAGCTTAGCGGTTTCGGCGGACGGCCGTCGAACACGCACATGCCCTATTTTAACCTTGAGCAGGATGACGACGGAGTGATCCTGGCGGTGGGGTGGCCCGGCCAGTGGGAGGCCAACCTGCTGCGCGAAGGTGGCCGCGGGCTTCACCTGGCCACCGGCCAGCAGGGGACCCACTTGCGACTGAAGCCGGGCGAGTCGGTACGCACGCCGCTGGTGGTGCTCATGTTTCGTGCGGGGGGGGACTGGATGGATGGGCAAAACGTGTGGCGCCGATGGATGATCGAGCACAACCTGCCTCGGCCGGGCGGAAAGCCTATCGAGCCGATGCTCTCAGGGCAAACTGGCTACTACATGGACTGGATGTACAAGGCGACCGAAGAGAATCAGAAGGAGTCGATCGACCTGTTCCTTCGGCGGGGCATTGAACTGGATGCCTGGTGGATGGATACCGGCTGGTACACACCGATGTGGGAACCGGTGCCCGACCGTTTTCCCCGCGGAATCCGGCCGATTAGCGACCATGCTGCCCAGCATGATATTCGCACGATCCTCTGGTTTGAGCCCGAACGGGTCGTGCCCACCAGTCCGCTCAACACAGAACATCCCGAATGGGTTCTGCACGCTTCGACGACCGAGCAGGGCCTATTGAACCTGGGCAATCCCGAGGCCCGCCAGTGGATTACCGACCATCTTCACCAGGTGTTAAGCGACAACCAGGTTGGCATTTTTCGCTCCGACTTTAACATGGATCCGCTCGACCATTGGCGGCAGAACGATGCACGCGACCGTCAGGGTATCACCGAAAATCACTACGTTACCGGTTATCTCGCTTTCTGGGACGCGCTGTTGGAGCGAGATCCAAATTTACTCATTGACAGTTGTGCTTCCGGCGGACGTCGCAACGACCTGGAAACGATGCGTCGCAGCGTACCGCTGTGGAAGTGTGATTACGCGGTCGAGCCTGTCGGCATGCAGTGCCAGACCTATGGGCTAGCGATGTGGTTACCCTACTTTGGTAACTGCGGTGGCCAGATCGACAAGTACGTCTTTCGCAGCAACATGTACCCGGCGATTACCAAGGGAGCCTGGGAAGACCGCTCGCCGACACGGGACGTGCGCGACGAGAAGCTCGACTACCAGTTGCTGAAAAAGTTGATTGGCCAGTGGCGGCAGGTGGCACCGCACTACTTTGGCGATTTTTATCCGTTGACCCCGTTCTCGCTGGAGGAGTCGGGAGCGTGGATGGCGTGGCAATTTCACAGTCCTGAAACGGGAGAAGGATTCGTACAGGCATTTCGGAGACCTGGTGCCCCGGCCGAAATCAGCCTTCGCCTCCGCGGCCTGGAGGGACCGGCCAAATACGAAGTGCTCGATTTTGATGGTCCACCCGGGAGGTCCGAGTCAAAACTTCAGACAGGTGCCCACCTGATGCAACGGGGACTGCCGGTAACCGTTCGGGAGAGTCCGGCTGCGGTAATTTTCCATTACCGGCTGGTCGAGTAAGCAAAAGCCGTGGGCCACAGTCGATCGGCCCAGTTAAGCAGACCAGTTAAGCAGGTTACGGTTTAGGCGCCCTGATGCGGTGGGTGGTTTTTGAGAGCATGGATGCTTCTTTTCTCGTTCTTGGAGCCCAAAGCCCGGTTTTCTAGCCCTGAAACCCATTTTGGAAGGACTTTCACTTCCACCCGAAATTGATAGGCGGTCACCGGGGCTTTGGATAAAACTTTGTTTTTTTAACCTGGTATTCTTGACAAGTGGTCTAAAAGGGTCCATATTGGGACGTTAGTGGGGTCCAATTAATTGGGACGTTAGTAGAGTTCAATTATCCCGATTTTGAATGCCCGCTTTTTTGGGTTTCGCAGCTTTTTGAGTTCTGCGGGCCGAACCTCCTTCGGTTTGAAATTGGTTGGGTTCCTGGGAGAGGTTTCCGGGAGCTGTTGGAAATCAGGTCGTGTAGCCTGGTAGTTTTTTACCCTTTTTATTGGCAGGTGAACCACTTGTCATGGGAGAGCGAGAGTAATGAAAAAGGTATTTGCAGCGTTGTTGTTGGTTGGCGTGGCATGCAGCTTGGCCTCGGCTGCCGAGATTAATGCTACTGGTAACGTCGGTGGTGGGACCTACAGTGGTACCTGGGAGGATGCTAATTCTTGGTTTATTCATCCCAATCCAGCTGGACGTATTCCGGGCGCCGGCGACAACGTAAGTGTCGATCGTGGTTGGGATGGTTCTGAAATTACCCTTAGCAGTGATACTTCTATCAACAAGCTGACGGTTTCTCATTGGTATAAAGGTAACAAGCTGACCATCGACGAGGGTGTCAATGTTGAGTTGGCTGGTAACTTGATCATTGGTGGTGCCAACAACGGTGGTGGTACCGTGATTAGTTCAGGTAATATTAAAGCAACTCCCCAGGCTGTAATTGGTGCGTACGGTGATGCTTACCTGGAAATAAACGGCGGTAGTTTAGAAGCAACGTATTTCAATAACCCGGGGTGGTGGGCCAACTCAACGAGTGCCAGTGGCCAGACCCAGGCCCATGTCCAGCTTAATGGTGGTACGATTACTGCCTGGGATTGGAACATGATTGGACATGACGGCACCAGAAATGGCACGATGGACATTGCCGGCGGTGTGCTGCAGGGGACCCGTGGCGATATGGCCACCCGTGCACAGACTTTTGTCGATAACGGTTGGCTGACCGCCTACGGTGGTATAGGCACCGTGAACATCGATACCAGTGGTGCCAGCGGCTACGCCGTGAGGATCACCGGGGTGGTTCCTGAGCCAACTTCGCTGGTTTTGTTGAGCCTCGCCAGCCTCGCGTTGGTAGTGCGTCGCCGCAAGTAAGCTTATCTGTGAAGTAAGCTGATCTGTGAAGATACGCATGATTGAAATAAACCCTCGGTGTCCTTGTGGCACCGGGGGTTTTTTCGTGCAAGTGGTAACCTGGCGCAGGAATTTATCGGAAACCCCCGCCTGCCACCCTCCCACCGACAGGCACCCCGGTCTTGGCGGAGGTTTGAGTGCCAGAGTCGAACGTTCAGGCGACTTGACGGTCTTCGGTGAGGCGGGCGTTCTGAAGGGGCTGTATGAAGTGGTTTGGGGGGCTGCCGGATCCTGGAGCCGAGACCGGTTGATCGACTACCAGCCAACAGGGTAAGTTAACCACTTGGCCATTCATTGAGCGTTGATACCTGCGGCCGTTGGCATTTGCCGGCAAGTTCGACGCCTGAGTTGGTCCGCGTAGCTCAACTGGATAGAGCGTCGGCCTCCGAAGCCGAAGGTTAGAGGTTCGAATCCTCTCGCGGATACTTTGACGGACTGGTGCGGATCGATTCGCACGGTTTCCCCGGTGTTTTCGTGCAAACCGGTTCGTCTCGGACTCATGCGGACTGGTTTAGTGTTGTGCATTCTGTTGTGCGCTGTTTCGTAGTTTGGAAGGCACAACACCCCATCCTTCTGAACTTCCCTGAATTGGGTACTTCGCCGGTAATGGCTCAGGGTAGTTTCGGCCGTATAAGCCTGGTACC
>JAKVCB010000212.1 GCA_022448345.1 Pirellulales bacterium | reverse complement strand
GGCTGGTTCGGCCCAGTTTGCCACCGCACCTAACCTGCCCCAGAAACAATTCATCGATATTTATATTCAGCCAGATGCTCACCAGGTCATCAAGCTCGAGCGCAACATCCATAACTTGCCCATCGCCCATTCGTTACCGCTGATTAACGGTTACTACAATGGCACGCTGTTGACATTCACCAGTGGGCCGGCAAGGGGCCAATCCTTTCGAGTCCTTGAGTACGACCCTGATTTCAATAATGACACAAACACGTATTCCGGCGTCTACCGACTGCGGATCATAGCAGTTCCCCATGCGAATATGACCGTGGTTAACCCACCAGCCCAACTTGCGGGCCGTTCTTTCATCGTCAACGGCAGGCCCTACAACGGGACCGGTGTGGGGTACAACCCGACTGCACAAGCCGGTACCCCGCGGCTCTCAATGCAAGACCAGGGACTTGGTACCTTGGTTGCACTCACCCCGAATGCGGTTACCTATGACACAGTTCTAAACGGAATTCCTTTCCCTGGCCTGGGTGGTTGCGACGAGTCGTACGACGCACCCGATTTTCAGAATATGTTTCTGGCCCACGAGACCGTAACACCCAAAGCCCAGGGCAACTGGGTGGATGTCACGGGAGAGCGACGTAACATGGCTAGTTTTGGCCCAAAACTATTTAAAGCCTTCGATCTGGAAAATGTGCCGATCCCATCGTTCCACCGGATGGCACTGATCAACTACTGGCTTAATTACATGGAAAACATGGGCCACACAGATGTACTCTTCCGCGAGAAGATCAAACGCAAAATCATGATGCGCCCCCTGCGAGAAGACCATCCCAACTTTGATGGCAGTAATCCCCAGTCCCGCCCGGAAAACACCCCCCACTGGGAAATCGTCGGTCCGTGGGATGTGGATAACGACAACGACGGGGTGCCCGACAGCATTTTTGTCGACCTGGGCGACCCGGTCCAACAGGCCGAAGATGGTACGCTCTACAAACCGCTCTACGCGATCAAAATCATCGACCTCGACAGCCGGCTGAATGTCAACGCGCACGGCACGGCTGAGCATGTTTTCTCGCCCGTCTTCGATCCTGCCAGCAATTTGCTGGCAGGAACATCGCCAGCATATCCTGTCTCCAATGATCAAATGCCTCATGGTATCGGTTATGGCACCCCGGAAATCTCATTGCGACCCGTCTTTCCGGCCCCCTCTCGTGAACAACCGGCCGGCAATCGTGTTGAGTATTCCTTAAACAATGGATCGCGGGATCCCACCTACCAAATCGATGACTACGCCGCACTTTTGTGGGGACGTATCTCTGTAACCAGACTTGCCATCGGCGGTCGTTATGGATTCTTGAACCGCTCAACGTCACCGGGGTTCCGGGTGACACCTGGGATAAATTACGATCCCAATGCCGTTCCCGATAGCGTTATGCCAGACCCGCTGGCACAACTGAAGTTTTTTGATCACCCACTTTCGATTGTTGACTTAAGCGCCTTTGGATCTCCACCCGATCTCAAGGGACGCTACGCCGGTGGGATCGACCCTTTTGGTCAACCTGTTTCGGAAGCTCATAACGATTCTTACAACCCTTATCTGCTGACCAATTCCCCGTACGAACTGAACCTAAGCAGTACTTCACGCAGAGGCACCTGGGATAATCCTCAGCATGCGAGCTACAACACATCTGCCTTCATGGACCACCAAAGCCTCATCGCCAGCGATGACGCGCCCTTCGCCACGGCAGAACTGGAACGCCTTCTGCGGGCCTATGATGCCGATGCAGGCACTATTCCCAGCCGCCTGTGGGAATTGGTCGATGCGTTTGATCCAAACAAGCTCATCTATAACAGCCAAATCTCCAGCAGTATGGCTATGCAGTCGGTGGCCCAGCAGCAGGCTGCGATCAACCGCCGGCTGGTAACAACCGATAGCTACGATATGCCGGTACCGGGTGGCAACCTAGAGGGCCGGTTAGCACTAGGTGCCGATGGCATCCGTGGTACGCCTGACGATTATGAAAACCTGATGGGTGGCCAACCTGTTCCGATGGGGGCCAGAATTCTCGACCTGCTCCGATACCGGATACAGTATGAACGTTTTCGGCAAAACCTATCTCTTCGAACCTCCTCGGAGCTTGATTCGCAGCTTGATTCATTATCGCAAATCCTGCTGGCTCCGGAAGTACTGGCAGGCCATCGTATGGACCTGAACCGCCCGTTTGGGAACGGACAGGACGACAATGGCAATGGCGTGGTTGATGATCCTGGCGAGGTCGGGGAGCGCCTTTGGAACCCAAACAATCCAGGGGGATCCTCTCGTTTAAATGCCGCCAGTAGCCAGCCACGTCTGGCGGCGCTGGCACAAACCGGTGGCGTCCCGTTTGACTACACCAACGGGGTTACTGTGAACGGAAACCCAGGAAACCCAGAATTGGCAAGGCAATTGTATGCCCGCCACCTCTATGTGCTGATGATGCTCCTGGTGGATGAAAATTACATGGTCGAACGCGACCTCAGCTGCGCCAATGATGAGTTTTGGCTCAACAAAATCAAACGGGACGGGGACTCAGAAGAATCGCTTCGTCGCAAGCTCACCGCACGGCGAATTGCCCAGTGGGCTATTAACTGCGTTGACTTTCGTGACGCCGACGCAATCATGACCCCGTTTGAATATGACGACAATCCGTTTGATGGGTGGGGTGTTGACGAGGATCCCAGTACGGACGAGGGATCATTCAGGGGCCTGGTATGGGGGGCCGAGCGACCGGAGCTCTTGATCACCGAAACGTTTGCCTACCACGACCGTCGCTGCACAGACGAGCAGGAACTGCAGGCAGCTGGACCAGACTCAAAGCTGAACCACGAATTTCTGAACGATTCTAAAACCGACGACGAGATCCCGGCCGATGACGACCTGGACCAACGTTACAAGCCGCGCGGCACCCTCTTTGTGGAACTCTACAATCCCTGGACTAGTGGTGCTCAAACGTCGGCGGAACTCTATTACCATCCAAGTGAAGAAGTAACAGCGGACCATACCTACGATGGGCAAGGTGTTGTCCTTGATCGACTCAGCAATCCAAAGGACTCACTAGGAAATGACCTTCCTAAATCACCCGTGTGGCGAATGGTCGTTGCCAGGGATACTTGCTCGGGCCGCCTAAGTGATCCGGTCGACAGGACTCCCGGAGGCGGCAACCTGGAAAAAATCGACCCGACTCGCCGCATGCTCGATTTTGATGGGTTTAGTGTCGATCCCGACAAGGCTGGCGAGCGGTATGTTTATTTCGTATCAGAAAATAATAAAGGGCTTATTCCGGGAGATACACCGCAGCCCCCGGGAGCTGTGCCCCCACCGAAACGGTACTTTGTAACTCCTCAACACCAGGAGCAACTAGCCCCGATCAAGCCTGGAAGGTACGCCGTGATTGGCCCTTCAGGGATTCCCATGGATGACAACTACCGACCGGCCGTCCAAGGCGGAACCACGCGCTATGTCAATCCCTTAAGCCGTCTTGAACCAGGTAACGGGCCGGACAAGGAACAACGCGACTCCCAGCATATTGGGCGCATGCAGCAAACCCGCAGAATCGAATTGAGACCCAATTCAGACCCGGAAGTTCAGCAACTGCTGGTGGACGACAATGGTGGTGGTGAGTTCAGAGCTCAAAACGGCACCTACGTTAATGCAACCCAAAATGGGATCGTGTCGCCCTGCGTTGCAATTCCGATTGAAGGTTTAAACATCTCAGAGCCCGTGGAGGGTTATCCGAGCAACCGTTACAGAGAACTTCATGGCAACTTGGGTGAAGGTCCGTTTGCGAATCCCCGTATTGATCGAACGGCACAAACACAATTTGGAGAGGTGAAGTATCAAACGGTGTACGACACGCCGTTTGATATGGAGTTTGACCTGGTCCGTAACGGTACCACCGCAAACTACCGCACGATCCATCTACAACGCCTGGCCAATCCACTGTCGCCCTGGAACCAACACACAAATCCGTATCTGACGGTCGACTCGATGAGTGTTGACCTGACCGCGTTTAACGGCATGAACCGGACTGCAGAAAATTTTCCCAATGAAGAATTAATTGCTGCCGGAGACAACGACGCCAAAGCAAAGGCTCAGGAAATCTTTGACGCAATTCCCAAAGGAGCCGTGTTGCAAGGCGATTACTTTGCCCCACTGTCAGCCACCGAACTTGCCAGCGCACCAGACCATGTCATTGAAGAACTTATCAATATCATGTCCAGGGCGGATCCTCGTCCCACCGTGGCGGAGTATCGCGGAAGAATCAATGGCAACCCAACCGCCTTCAACCGGCAATTGGAACGTCTTGAGACCGCCCGAGGGGGTGAAATCAACAATCGCAGTAACCTCTTTGAAACGGACAACGACGGCCAATGGGGATGGCACCGCATACAGCGGCCTCTGCCCGATAAAGAAATCACCTTCGGGGGTCGCCAGGGAGATTTCCGGCAGCGGATGCATCTCAAGTCGCTCGAACGGGGTTCTCACCATCGCCAGGTTTACAAAGCCGCCGACAAGGTTGGCTGGACTTACAACCCGGCCTGGCAGCCGCGCCTGCTGTGGAAGCAGGAACCGCCCAACAGAACTATTGTGTCGAACCGAAAAAACTTTTCGGACCTGGTAAACGTTCTGGATGGCGACTTGCTTCGAGGGCGCGAATCAGGTGGTGACGAGCTCACACCGGCAGAACGCAAGAAGAACAAGCAGATTATTAACGAAATTGATTCGCCCCCCCACGTGTTCGATTTTGTGATGCAACACACGCTCGGCTTTATCAATGAGTCGTATGCGCCGGACATGAATATGAAGGTCAATACCGACCAGCCCAAAGCCCAGGCGCTGCGCCCAGTTGATGAAGCCCCGTGGGCTGTATTAAATAATGAGGTTGTCGATAGTCCGGCTCTTAAGAATGAGAACATAAGCGTTGTGCCTGCGGAGGATTCCTGGGTCCCCGGAAATGCCAAAGTTCTGACCCATGAACAAGGACTGACAGAGCCGCAAAAAGCAGAGGAAAAGAAATTTCTGAGGCGACAGTTTCGCCCTGAAGCGGCAAGCGCGCCATTTTTAAATTTAGACACAATCCCTCCAGACCCAGGTCCATCCAACAACAACCGAGAAAATCAAAAACGCGAAAATCAACCGATCAACCCCGATAACGAAGGGCAGCGACTTGCAAAAATGCTCGGTTCCACGTTCCCTGCTTTCCCGTGGAATAACCGGCCGTTTGTCAGCCAGATGGAACTGTTGCAGGTACCGGCCAGTTCGTCTTCGATGTTGCTGCGGGACTACTCGGTGATGAACGAAGATAGTCCCAACCCCTACAACCCAGTTGCAGAAAACAGCCAGGGCGACGATGCC
>JAKVCB010000211.1 GCA_022448345.1 Pirellulales bacterium | reverse complement strand
CGGGGGTACCTTGGCCTGGAGTATGTTTGGATCGAATGGGAAAATTGCAACCGGGCCGATACGCTCAGTGAGACGATTCTTTTTCGCGATTACCTGAAGTCACTCAAAGCTTAAGTCATCACAAGCTGCGATTCCCAGAGTCGTTACCTGTCAGAAAGCGAGTATTAACCCACGCCCCAGTTGTGAGCTACCTGCTTTTCAATGAGCGAACCCTCTCATGTCCCAAATGGGAGCAGGCGCTTCGGCACAGTCAGCGAGCATTGACTAGAAAAACGCTTTGGACCCAACTATGGCCACACCGACAACGAACTTTTTGCGCTATCATCTGCGGTTTCAAGTGCTGCCCGGCAAAGGCGCCCAGGGGGATGCTGCGGTTCTCGCCCGCTTTTGTGCGGCACATGGTATTGAGGAAGTGGTACTTTTTCTCGCCGCCGAAGAATGGAACAACGGACTATTGTCCCGAGAAGAAGAAGACTTGTGGTTTGAAACGATCAAGGGTGTCAAAACGGTTTTGGACAAAGCAGGAGTGATTACCAGCCTCAACCCGTGGATGACGGTGCTACATTGCGATCGGGGACGCAGCTTCCCTGAAGATCGGCCGTTCAAACCCATGGTGTCGCCCACCGGCCAGGCAAGTCAGTCGTGTGCCTCGTTTGCCGACCCCGGGTGGCGCACTTACATTGATCAACTTTATGGCCGTTTTGCCCAGCTTGACTTTCGCGTAATCTGGATCGAGGACGATTTTCGTTACCACAACCACGATCCGCTCGATTGGGGAGGTGGATTTGAGGAGGAGGTTCTTCATCAATTTGCAGACCGCGTCGGCCAGCAGGTCAGCCGAACCGAGGTTGTCAGCAAGGTGCTCGCGCCAGGGCCACCGCACCCGTGGAGAATCAAATGGTTGGAGTTATGGCGTGATATTCAGCTTGAGGTGGCCGAGGGCCTTGCGCGAGCAGTCGCCCAAAACGCCCCCGGCGAAACAAAACTTGGGCTGATGAGTTCACTTCCCAGTATGCATAGCGGAGAGGGCCGCGAGTGGCGGAGGCTTTTCGATGCGTTGATGATCAACGGCCAGGTGGCTCACCGGCCTCATTTTGACGGCTACCGTGAGGCCCCGGGAAGGGACCAGGATAGTTCGATCATGATGCTGGACGTGCAGAAAGGCTTCCGACCCCCGGATTGCGAGGTCGCTCCTGAAGTAGAGAACTTTCCGTTCACCAGTTGGACCAAGTCCGACAGCATGACCTGGTCGGAGATGGGGTTTTGCATGTTCTACGGTTCGGATGCACTGCTGCTGGACTTGTTTCCGATGTCCGGAAACCGTGCCGACAGCGAACCGGAATTAGGCGCCCTTTTGGATAACAGCCGGCCCGCCCTGGAGTGGATCTCGGCAAGATTCTCCAGCAGCCTGGAGACCTGCGGCGTTGGCATTCCGTGGGTGGAGGATGCCCAGGCTCATGTGCGCACTTCAAAAGGGGAGGACATGCAGGAATTCAATGCGTCCTCCTTTGGGCCTGGCCATTTTCTGTTGCCATACGGCATTCCCGTTTCGGCAGGTCTTCAGGAAGTGAACGCTGTTTTTGGAAGTTTGGCATGGGCCTTTGATGATGAGAAGATCCGCGAATTGCTTTCTGGCGGGCTCTTCCTTGACGGAATGAGTGCGGACATACTCTGTGAGCGTGGATTCGGACCCTACATCGGTGTGACGTCCAAAGGACGGGTTTGCCGGGAAGAAGGCCTGTATTCGATTGAAAGGGTCCATTCGGAAAAGACGGGTGTTGCCGAAGGACATTATTTCAATGCGAATTACCTCGAAAGCATTTATGTGCTGGAACCGTTGGAGGGAGCCCAGGAGTGGACTACGATCCTCACGCCCAAAAGAAAACGTTTCGGAGCAGGGGTCGTGGTCTACGAGAACCAACTGGGTGGGCGCGTAGCTACGACAAGTGCTCCCGACCCCGCATGCCTGCCCCGCAGTTTTCAGCGCCAGGCGATCACCCAGGAAATGGTGGCGTTTCTGGCTGGGGGGAAATTCAGCGCTGCCATGGTGCGTGGAACTCCCTACCTGATGCCGATCCATTTCAAGGGGCAGGGAGGGGAATTTCTGGTAGTTTTTAATGGCACACCTGATGTGGCGAAGCCCTCCGTCCACATGGGTGCGGTTGACAGGCCGCCCGTTGAGGCCACACTTCTTGCCCCTCTGAAGGAACCGGTCCAGGCAGGCTTTGATACGGTGAATGTCGATGGTGTCAGTGGTGCGAAAACGGTTACAGTAACTTCGCGGGACGAACTGGCGTATCGTGGTTTTCTGGTGTTCCAGTGGTGAGGGGCCCCGGCCAGGTGACTGCGGACATTTGTTTTTATGCAGAGTATGGCTGAACAGGCTGTCAGGAACTCAACCCAATGTCAAAACTTATTAATGTTGCACTGGCGACCGAGGATGCGGTTGCCGTGGCTGACTCGGAGTTTTTGGGAGATGCGTACTACCACAGGGCGGGTGGGCGAACGAAGTTCGTCAATGACGGGGTTCGGATGGTGCCCGGGGACGACACGAGCGTTCCGACGGGGGCCGCGGTCGCTGATACGAATCGCTGGGTCCCTTCGGTTTCTAAACCGCATCCGCACTGGGTTTGGATCCGGTTTCGCCAGCCGGCGCGTATTTCGCGCGTCGTCGTTCATCGGGCGGACATTGCTGACTACCCGGTGGATTTTTCCGGAGAGTACAGTCCCGACGGTGGCCTGACATTCAAGCCCCTGTTTGAAGTGGTTGACAACCGGATGGACGAGGAGACATTCGCAGTTACGTATTCTTTTGAGCCGGTCGTTACCGATAATTTTCGCCTGCGGATCGAACGATCCTCCGACAAGGATCATCCCAACGAGACCGAAATTTCGGAGATCGAGGTGTTTGGCGATTTCCTGGAGCAAGAGGCCCCGAGCCAGCCTGCAGAAAAGACAGGGGCTTTACCAGGTAAGGTGCTTGAGCCCACCAAGCAGAGCGCGAGGTTCTTTAGAACCCGACATACGAAAGAGCTCATTGAGTTGAGTTCAGCGTGGGTTCGTTTGGCGGTGGCGCGTGAGCGGCCTGAAATCACGTTTCTGTGTTGGGACAGCCTCGGTAAGGGCAATCTGTACACAAATTTGCTCAAACCCCAGGAAGGGGGCGGCGGGCGTTTGGTCAGCATTCCGCTTTTTTCACCGGAAGTGGCTTTTAAATCACGGGGCCCTGCGGAGTGTGAAGGCAACCTGATCAGTTACGAATTGGAGTGCCCCAACGGCGGCTGTGCCCGGTGGGAAATCAGGGTGGAGGAAAAATCGGTGCAGATGGCCTTTCGTGGGGCCCTGGGACGAACGTCGATCTTTGCGACGCCTCCGGCGCTGAAGCTTGCCTTCGACATTGTGCCAACCCCCACAGCCCCCGTTGCCAATCCGGTGCCCGGAATGGGGGCTCCGCTACCCTGCATTCTGCACGCGCCAGACTACGGGAGTTTGCTCGTAAAGCGAACCGACGGTGGCTGCTCTGCCCTGGAAGGGCGCAAGACGCGTTCCGACCGACTTTGGGAGGCGACGATCGTCGACCAGGCAAGCCGCCGCGGCGAAGATGGACTTTATGCCGTGCCGTCCGGAGATTTTGGTTGGGAGCTTTCGCTCTCGGTCGAGACGGTCAAGCCTGTGCCTGCTTTGAGTGACGAGGATTCTCGTCTCAAAACATTACCCCGCCACTGGCTGAACAACTTTCAGTACCAGGAGGATGTGGGGGTCCTGGCCAACAATGTGATCAGCGCCAACGCAACCACCAGCTGCATGCTTCACTACATTGAGCCTGCCGTGTTCACGCCTCCCTTGGCTGGTGGTGTGGAAGCGATCCAGGTGGGACGAGAGACATTGGATCGCTACTTTTTCGGGGCGCGCGGCTATGGGACCGAGGCCGATGCGCCGTGGATCTTCCTCGATTCGTATCCCTGTTTTCTGATTACCGCCTGGGAGGTCATTCGTGTCACAGGCGATTTGGATCTGTTGAGACGTTGGTTGCCGGTGCTCGAAGACTACGCTGCCCACATCAAAAAACAGGATCGCAACGACGATGGTTTTCCGGAGTCCACCAAGCCGGGGACTCCGGCCCAGGAGTGCATCTCGCCACACTCGAATATTGCGGACCAGATAAATTTTGGACACAACGATGCTTATGCCTCAGCGCTGACCTATCGAGCCCTCAACTGCCTTGCCGATCTGGAGCGGCTGGCGGGTAGCGATGAGCGGGCGGAGTCCTATGGGCATGCTGCCGAGAGAATTCGCGCCGGTTACATGGAGAAATTTTTCAATCCCGAAACAGGAATCATCGCCGGTTGGCGTGACTGCAATGGCGACTTGCATGACTACTGGTTCCCGTGGGTCAACGGTGTAGCCATTATTTACGGACTGGTGCCTGCCAGTGACGCGAATGCGATCGTTGATCGGTTGGAGGCAAAAATGCGGGAAGTCGGTTATGATCGCTTCGATCTGGGCCTTCCCATCTGCCTGATCCCGATCCGTAAGTGCGACTATGGTGTCTTGGGGCCAAGGGAGTTCCCCGTGATGGGGTCGTCCAAGAATGAAGATGGCAGTGATGGGTTCGGAGAACTTGCCAATGGTGGTACCGGGGCGCTGTTGGCGTATTCCTACATTCAGGCGCTCTACCAACTCGGACGAAGAGAAGAGGCTGACCGTATCCTCTGGCCGATGATGGAGCGATACGCAGTGGGCGGATATCAGAATCGTGAAAAGCCGGACTCTGCCAGCGGCGGGTACTCAACAGGGCTGGAGTTCATGCACTGGAACGGAACTCCCTCGGGCTATGAAGGTTTCCTGGCAGACTCTTATTTTGCGCAACTGGCTGTTTTTACCGGGTACTACGGAATTGGCTTTGGCCCGGATGGTTTTTGCCTGGAGCCGTGGTCGCCGCTGAAAGGAAAACGGGTGAAGCTGGGTTTGAAATACATGGGGAAAATCGTGGAAGAGATCTCTTGAATTCGACCTTGAGAAGGTAAGCTCACGATGGATCTTCACCCGGATCGCTCAGTCATTCAGCCCCATGGTCCAGGCAAGTATTGAGGATATTTGATGACAGAACTCGCGATCGTCACCGGCCGGCAGCCTGACCAGCAGGTTCAGTTCGCGGCCGGCGAACTACAACGATACATCTCAAAACTCTTTGGGGTAACGGCTACTATCGTACCCGAAGCGCCACCGGCTGAGGCGGTGGTGTTTCTCGATGCGGTCGCCGCAGGCCTTGAGCGGCCGTCTGATGAGCAGTCTTTCCTGCTTTGTCGCTTGGCCCACAACGACAGGCCTGCATTGGCAGCCATTGGCGGAAGTCCGACGGCAACGCTGTGGGCCGTTTACGAGCTGGTCGAAC
>JAKVCB010000210.1 GCA_022448345.1 Pirellulales bacterium | reverse complement strand
AGCAGTACGAGGCGGTGATGGGCACGAACCCGAGCCACTTCAAAGGACCACAGAACCCGGTCGAGCAGGTGAGTTGGGATGATGCTGTGGGGTTCTGTCGCAAGTTGTCGGAACTGCCAGCTGAGAAGGCTGCCGGGCATGTGTATCGATTACCGACGGAGGCGGAGTGGGAGTACGCGTGCCGGGCGGGTACGAAGACAGCGTACAGTTTTGGTGAACGTATCGACTTACTAGGCGATTACGCCTGGTACGATGAAATTTCAGGGAAGAGGACACATCCAGTGTGCCAAAAGGGCGCAAATTTGTGGGGCCTTTATGACATGCACGGGAATGTGTGGGAATGGTGCCAGGATTGGTTTAGCGATTACCGCAGCGGTGCGGTGACGAACCCGACCGGGGCTGTAGCGGGTTCGAACCGGGTGTACCGGGGCGGTTGCTGGTATATCAATCGCGACGACTGCCGTTCTGCACACCGCAACTCGAACTTGCCAAGCACCCGGCTCACCAACGTGGGCTTTCGTGTGCTTCGCAGTTCCATCAAGAAATCCCAACATCCGAGTCAGCCTGTTGGCCAGACGCCATCTCCAGCAGTTGCTCCGTTCGACGCCGTTCAGGCCAAAGCACATCAACAGGCCAACACGCGTCCCCAACCTCCCGCCTGGTTAGAAAACGATCTTCTTGGGTACTATCGCCTTGATGGCAATGCGCTTGCTGACGGTGAAGGGCAGGCCGATGGCAAAACGGAGAATGTCAAATGGACGTCCGATCGGTTCGATCGAGACAACAAAGCAGCCCATTTTCACGGTGACTTAAGTAGCTACATCGAACTTCGCCCGGCCAACGTAAGGCGTCACAACCTGACCGTTTCATGCTGGGTCAAAGTCGATGATGGTCAAATTGTGCCAAAACAGGTGCCGGTTATTTGGTCGATTCCTCGCGGAGCATCTGGTAGTGGATCCAGCCTGTCACTTTCACATACACAACATGGAGGATTTCCACAGGAAATAACTGGAACAATAAGTGTTGGCAGCCACGGAGTTGGTGGGTTCCAAGGCGAACTAGATGTGATTAATAAAGGCTGGTTTCATTACACCTTCGTTATGGGTGAAAACTCTTCACGAATGTACGAGAATGGAAACCTTGTCGGATTCACAAATCATGATTCAACAAAAGATCTACCAGTTCACGGTACGATTCAACTGGGGCGGGGCTTGCTAACGACTGTTACCAGCAGCCACATGGTTTATGCACGACAATGCGACCTCGATGATTTTCGAATTTACGGACGGGTCCTGACCGACGACGAAGTGAAAGAACTCTACGAATACGAATCTGTCGCGCCGGACGACGGCACCATCCCAGCACCGGCGGTCGCCCCGTTCGACGCGGCACAGGCCAAAGCTCACCAGACAGTGTGGGCCGAACACTTGGGCACGCGGGTCGAAACAACCAACTCCATCGGGATGAAGCTCAATCTGATTCCACCGGGTGAGTTCACAATGGGTGATGGTGATGATGCCCACCAAGTGACTTTGACACAAGCCTTCGAAATGGGAATTCATGAGGTGACTCAGGAGCAGTACGAGGCGGTGATGGGTACGACCCCGAGCAACTTCAAAGGACCACAGAACCCGGTCGAGCAGGTGAGTTGGGATGACGCGGTGGAGTTCTGTCGTAAGCTGAGTGCGTTGCCAGCGGAGAAGAAAGCTGGTTACGTTTACCGTTTGCCGACAGAGGCCGAGTGGGAGTACGCGTGCCGTGCTGGGACCACGACGGCTTATAGCTTTGGTGATGATGCTTCGGAGCTGGGCGAGTACGCGTGGTTAGGCGGCAAACCTCATCCCGTCGGGCTGAAGAAGCCGAACCCATGGGGCTTGTACGACATGCACGGGAATGTGTGGGAGTGGTGCCAGGACTGGTACGGCGCTTACCCGAGCGGCTCGCTGACTGATCCGACTGGTGCTGCGGTGGGCTCGACCCGGGTGAACCGGAGCGGTCGCCCGGGTCACCCCCCCGGCCGTTCGGCGCGACGCGACAGGGGCACGCCTGACGACCGGAGCAACTACCACCGGGGCTTTCGTGTGCTCCGCAGTTCCATCAAGTAAAGTCGCCGGAGGCAGATCATGCACTTGCTGGAGGGTTAGTCGGAGTTCGAACAACGAAACGATTCAACCATGCCATATTTGCGGAGTGAGCGCAGGCTGAGATTAGTTACATTTCCCCAACTCAATCTTGGCCGGCGCTGAGCCAGGCAACCCGGCAGCAGATCATGCGAGTGTTGGAGGGTTAGTCATGCCGTTCCCTCACCGGACAATATGAAACACCCATCCCAGGCACAGGACCGTAGGCTCGCCCAGGCCCTCTAGCAGAGTCCCCCAAAGCCTCTACTGCGGGGTGCGATACCGTTCTTGTCCGCCAATACTTGTGATTGGTGCGGACCAAGGGTTAAAATCACCGCATGCCTGGATTCGATCCTTATCACAAATGGCTGGGAATTCCGCCGGAGGAACAACCTCCGAACCATTATCGTCTCTTAGGCCTGCCCCCGTTTGAAGCCGATCTGGACGTAATCGATGCGGCAGCGGAGTCTGTCGCGTGAGTATGCAGCGTCTGAAGATAAGTTGGAATGGTCCGTTTGACTGGCCTCAGGCTCGTCAAAGATCACCGCTGAAGGGTCTTTGCGGTGTCTACATGCAGACGGTGAAGAACGATACCGGATATGTTGTTTACGGGGTTGGGATCACCAAACGACCAGTGAGTCAGCGATTCGGTGAACACCGGCGGGCGATACTCAAAGGCAAGTACACCTTGCTGGATCTGGATGCGATGCGGCAGGGGATTCGCCAGGAGATCTGGCATGGATTGTGGGCAGGTCATGATTCGGATGAACGGAAAGCCGAATTCGCCAAGCGGGAAGAAGAACTAAAAGACGTGGCTAGGCAGCAGATGGCAGCGTGCAAAATTTTCGTCGCCGAGGTATCCGACGTGCGGATCCAGCATCGCATGGAAGCTGCCTTGATGGCCACCCTTTACGACGCCCCCGAACCGTACTGCGGTCTGCCTGACCGGGGCATGCACCTAGTGCCCCGCCACGACAACGAACTACCCATCACCATCACAAATGAATCTCACCCTCTTTTTGTCAACCTCCCCGAGAAAGTCGAGATCTGATTTATGGCAAATCAACAATATCGACACACAAAAGTCCGGTGCGGGAGTGGCAGCTCAGGTGGAACACTCGTTTCCGCCGCCGTCACTGGTAAGATCGGCGTACGAGAATTCGCCTGCCAGGAGGTCGCATGACACCTACGCCCAAAACCATCCAGATCTTTTTGCCCGGCGGTGACCCGCGCGGAATCCGCATTGCCGAGATCACCACGCGCATCCTGCAAGTTATCGAGGTCCCCAGGAGCCTCTTGCCCAACTTTCTAAAGATGCCGCAAAGCGCACAGGTGGCACTCTACTTCTTGATCGGTGACTCCGAGGAGAGGGATGCTCCGCAGGTGTACATCGGTCAGACGGGTGACTTGCGGGCCCGCCTGGCAAACCACAACAAGAACAAAGATTTTTGGGAACGTGCTTTGATCGTCACATCCCAGACCAACAGCCTGACGCAAACGCACGCACTTTTTCTGGAGTGGTACTGCATCCAGGGGGTTCGGGATGCGGGTCGTTATGCAGACCAGAACGGTACCGCTGGCACCCGCCCGCACACACCTCCGCCATTGGAGGCTGACTGCCTTGAAATATTTGATACGGCCTCAACACTCCTGGCAACGCTAGGCCATCCGCTGTTTGTATCCCTTAGTAGTGGCACCGAGATGAAGGACGAGCAGGAAGTGTTTTTCTGCTGCGGATCCGATGCCGAGGGTCGCGGGCTGTATACCCAGGAAGGGTTTGTGGTACTAAAAGGCTCTAGCGGCCGGATTGAGAACGTGCCTTCGCTGGGTGTACATATGGAGAAGTTTCGAGAAAAGCTGGTAAGTTCCGACACGATACAAGTACAAGAAGGCCGAATCGTTTTCCAAAAAGATCATTTGTTTAAAACACCGAGTACAGCTGCGGGCGCGTTGATGGGGCGGCGTGCTAACGGCTGGAAAGAATGGAAGAACGAGGCGGGTCAAACCCTCGATGAAGTAAAACGGCAAAGTAGTGATTCCTAAAGGCACGAGTTCACAATCGGCCTTCAGAATAAAATAACTCTGCAAAAGAGGATCAACCCATGATCGACATTGGCAAGCTAACCCGGGTTGCCCTCCGAGAGGTCTGGAAGCATGAAGCCCATGATTTCACGCAGTGGATGGAGGAAAATATCGATGTGCTCAACAGTGTGCTCGATTTTGACCTAGTGAACGTCGATCGTGAGCAGGCGGCTGGTGCATTCAGTGTTGATCTGGTAGCCGAAGATGAAAACGGCGGCACCATCATCATTGAAAACCAGCTCGAAAAAAGTAACCACGACCATCTCGGCAAACTGATTACTTATTTGACGGCCATGTCGGCACGAGCCGCCATTTGGATTGTCTCCGATCCACGGCCTGAGCATGTGGCGGCGATTGCCTGGCTCAATGACTCTTCTAGTGCCGACTTCTACCTCATCAAGGTCGAAGCCGTCCGCATCGAAGAATCACCTGCCGCACCACTACTGACGGTCATCGTTGGCCCCTCCGGCGATACCACGATTCAAAACCAGAAGAAGGAACTCGCCGAACGGTACGATCTTAGACGGAACTGGTGGACGCAGGTTATTGCTCAACCTGATGCAAAACTTCATTCCCACCTCACGCCCAGTACCTACGCTTGGCTAGGTACCTCTGCTGGCGTACGAGGCCTGAGTCTCAACTACATTGTTACCAAGGACGCCTGCGGAGCCGAGCTGTACATCGATCGCGGCAAGGGGTTTGACGAAGAGAATAAGTCTATTTTCGACCAACTCTTTACCTCAAAAGAAGAGATTGAGGAAAACGTTGGGTCGCCAATCAGCTGGGAACGGCTGGACGGTAAGCGGGCTTGTCGTATCAAAAGCACTATCGACGGCGGATACCGTTTGCCGGAAGAGCAGTGGCCAGAAAGGCACAACCAGATGGTGGAAATCATGAACGCACTGCACACCGCCCTGAAACCAAAAATCAAGCTCCTTGATATCGGAAGTTAAAATGGCTTTGCGGGGTTAGTCACGCCCTTTGAGGTGCGTTGCACTCTGTGGCAGCACGGGTACGAGGTACAAAGATTCCGGAATGGGATCAGTCACGGAAGTTGTAGTCTCGGCGTCGGCTGCTAGGAGACTGAGTGAGTGCTACTGCCGCTTGGCTTGGCATGTCAGCCGGTGACGAAGTCACCTGCCTTCCCTGCAACTCAAGCCGAGTTCGGGTCCTCAAGCACAGCGGCATGTCGTTGTTCCAGCGTTTCTTTTAACCACAAGAGCACCGCGCAGAAGCTGTCAAAATGCTTTTCGATAAGGGTCCAGGGAACGCGGACATCTCGAGTCGAGAAATCGCATTCTGCTTGAAAAATGGATGTGAGTTTTTCAATA
>JAKVCB010000021.1 GCA_022448345.1 Pirellulales bacterium | reverse complement strand
GCCACGACCAGGACGTGGCGTTACGTCGGCCGATTTTGATCGTGACGGGGACATCGATACCTATGTTTCGAATTACCGATTGGAACCCAACTCGTTGTATGTCAATGACGGGACCGGCAATTTCAGCGAGGAAGGCGCCGAGCGTGGTGTGCAGGGAGGAAACGGGCATAACGCCTGGGGGCACGGTACAGGCTCTGTCTGGGCTGATTTCGACAACGATGGGGAACTCGATCTATTCGCAGGCCATTTTGCCCATTCGTTCAATCCGCGCTCCCAGTTTCTACGTAATCGAGGGGCCGGCGCTGGGTACACCTTTGAGAATATGGGCGAGAGCGGTGTGATCTACCAGGAGTCGTACGGCACGCCTGTGGCAGGCGACTATGACAACGACGGCGACGTCGACCTGTTTTTCACAACCATTCGTAATTATTCCGCCTCGGAATCATCAAAATTGTTTCGCAACAATGGAAATTGGAGTTTTACCGAGGTGACTGCTGCCGAGGGCCTGCCGTCAGGTATGGACACGTTTCAGGCCGGCTTTGGCGACTTCGACAATGACGGCCACTTGGACCTGATCGCCGGTGGCAACATCTTCCACAACCAAGGTAATAACAATCACTGGCTCAAACTAAAGATGGTGGGCGATGGCCAGACAATCAACCGTAATGCGGTCGGTGCCCAGGTTCGAATCCAAGTAGGCAGCGAGACATACACGCGCCAGGTTGAGTTTGGCACTGGCGAAGGCAACCAGAATGATCCGACCTTGCATTTTGGTCTGGGTAACCATGCCGGTCCGGTCGATATCGATATCCTTTGGCCGGGGGGGACCACCCGGCAGGTTACCGATTTGGCCGTCGACCAACTGCACGAGATCCATTTTGGGATGCAGCAGTATCAGTGGGTCGCAACCGGCGGCGGAAGTTGGCACACCACTTCCAACTGGTTGCCAAGTGCCAATCCCAACAGTAATTACGCAAGCGTACTATTATCTGGTGCGACCGCTGCAACTGCAGAGATCGCGATAGATCAGGCCACGACAGTTGCTATCCTTGATATCGATGGCGGCGCCGATTATCGCCTTACCGGTCAAGGCGGATCGGCCAGCCTGGACCTGCAGCAGAATTTTGAAGATGCCAGCGGAATCAATGTGATGGCCGGTGACCACGTTTTTGACCTCCCGGTCAATGTGGGCGGGAATATGGAGATTGCCATTAGTTCGGGAGCTTCACTTAGCCTCGACGACCGTTTTGTTTTTCACGGCAAGACGGTCACCAAGAAGGGGGATGGCAGGCTCAACATCAATGATACCACGAACTCCGGCTTTGGCACGCTTCGTTTAGAGAGTGGGATACTGGGCGGCGGTGGCGATATCAATGGTGACCTGGTTGCCTCTGGGGGAATGCTTGCTCCTGGTGAAAGCGTGGGCACCCTTGACATCCAGGGCTATCTCACGGTCGATTCCGGTGCGACGCTTCAAATTGAAATCGGCGGGCCTGCATCACATGACCAGTTGTTTGTGGGCTACGACGCCAACCTGTCAGGTTCGTTGGAGATTAATCTGGTTGACGGTTATGAGCCCAGCGATGGCGACCAGTTCCTTGTCATGCTTGCCAATAACGTCACCGATTCTGGTTTGACGATTGAAGGACCAAATGCCCGCTATTTTCAGCACGCCGCAGTGGGGAATGTGCTTGTGCTGACCGCCATCGACCCCCCCGCTGCAGAGTGGACCGGTGGCTCGATGGGGAATTGGAATACGACCTCAAACTGGTCGGCAGCAGTGGTGCCAAACTCCAACCAGGTAAGCGTGAAATTTACCGGCTCTACAGTTCCTGCAACGAACGTCCAGCTCAATGCAACGGTCACGGTTCGCGAACTGATTGCAGATGACAGTAGCTCGTTCCAGGTCAGTGGTAGTGGCACAATTCAACTCGATGGTCAGTATAACCAGGCTGATGTTCTGGTGACCGGTGGAGCGCTCACGTTAGGGGTGGACGTGCATGCCAATGCCAACACCAAGTTTGAGGTCGCCCAGGGATCCACGTTAAGTCTTGACGACACGTTCGATTTTCATGGCGTGACGGTTACCAAGGAGGGGGAAGGTGCACTCCACATCAACAGTAGTACGAATTCTGGCAGTGGCACGCTCGAAGTTATCGCAGGCGAACTGGGAGGTAGCGGCGACGTGAATGGAGACCTTGTCGCTTCTGGCGGAGTTGTTGCGCCGGGTCAAAGCGTTGGCACGCTCGATGTGCAGGGAGACTTTACACTGGGTGTAGCTGCAACCCTGCAAATCGAACTTGGGGGGCCTGCATCGCACGATCTGCTTTTCGTACGGGATCATGCCGAGTTGTCAGGATCGATTGACATTGAACTTGTCGATGGTTACCAACCCAGTAACGGCGACCAGTTCCTCGTCATGATTGCGAGTTCCATTACCGATCTTGGTTTTACCCTCGACAGTTCGGATGCGCGCTACTTCCAGCACGCCGTACTGGGGAATAGTCTCCTGCTAACTGCGATTGAGCCCCCGACCGTACAGTGGACCGGTGGCGCCGGAGGCGATTGGAATACAAACTCAAACTGGTCGGCAGGAGTGGTGCCGAACTCGAACCTGGTGACGGCAAAATTGACCGGATCTTCCGCGGCTACCACAAATATCGAGCTGGGTTCGACCGTTACGTTGCGGGAAATCGTCGCAGATGCGAGTAGTTCGTTCCAGGTGAGTGGAGGTGGCAAGATTGAGCTCGATGGCCAGGCCAATCAGGCAGATGTTGTCGTGACCGGCGGGAGCCACACGTTCAACGTCGACGTGCACTCCAATGGTAATACGACAGTGGATATCGCCCAGGGAGCCATTCTGAGTCTCGACGATACATTTGATTTTGACGGCGTCACCGTCCACAAGAAAGGCGAGGGCGCACTCTACCTCAACAGCAATACCAATTCTGGCAGCGGTAGACTTGAAGTCACCGAAGGGGTGCTGGGAGGTAGTGGTGATGTCAATGGTGATCTTGTTGCCTTTGGCGGAGTTGTTGCGCCGGGGCAAAGCATTGGCACGCTCGATGTGCGTGGCGACTTTACGCTGGGTGCAGCTGCAACTCTGCAAATCGAGTTGGATGGATCTTCGTCGAGTGACTTGCTCTTGGTTGGCGATGACGCGGACCTCGCTGGCTTGCTTGACGTGGTCCTGGGAGGCGGTTATCGACCGGCTGAGGGCACACAGTTTTTGGTCATGATCGCCGACAGCATTACCGACAGCGGTTTGGCGCTGGCGGGAGTGAACGCCGACAATTTTGAATTCACAGCTGTTGGGGGAACCCTTATCCTCACATCGCTCCTTACGGATCTGGCGGGAGACTATAACAAAGATGGTGTGGTCGATGCGGCCGACTACACGGTTTGGGCCGACTCCCTGGGCCAGGCAGGCACGGGGCTCGCTGCCGATGGGGATGGCAATGGTGTCATTGAGCAGGCCGACTACCACGTTTGGAAGACAAACTTTGGAACCTCCCTGGTTGGCGCGAGTGGCGATGCTGCGGTCGTACCGGAGCCGGCAGCGTCGGTACTTCTTTTGGGAATGGTCGTGGCTGGAGTGCTGGTCCGCCAAAAGGTGTTTTTTGGGGGCCTTGGCGACTACTAGCGGTCGCCAGGCAGTATGGCCATCGGAAGATGGGGCTTCTATTTCCGGTCCCCTCCCCAGAGCTTGAGCCCAGCTATGCCCTTTGCCAACGGTTTCTCATGGCAGGGGAGCTGACTTCGCACGACCTCCCTGGTGTTGGTAACCGGGTGGGCCTTTAGATCGTCTTGCGCACCTTTTCTGCGTCCTTGAAAAGCACATCCCGGACTGCATCGGTGGCCTTCTGGTGAAACTCGACCAGTTCAGGATCGAAGTCCTGGGCAGGCTGTGGGGCCAGGACAAAGTGTCCAAAAGCATCCTCGCCTCGTACGAGCGCTGCGCTGTCCCACTCTCCGACCACCTGGTCTGTGCTCGTAGGCATGTAGTGAAATGAAATACCAATCCGACGATCTGTCGACTGGTTTGGGCCCGAGGAATGTGCCAGGCGCCCGTTGTGAAAAGAAGCGCAGCCCGGTTGAAGCGGCATGGCCACGGCCTTCGACTCGTCGACCTCCACCGAAATTTCCTGGCCCCGAGTCAACATGTTATCATTCTTAAATTCATCCTTGTGGGGCATCAGTTCTCCTCGGTGGCTGCCCGGAAGAACGTGCATGCACCCGCTTTCGAGCGTTGCTGGCGAGAGAGCCAGCCACACGGTGACCAGGTCATTCGTATCAAGCCCCCAGTAGCGCAGGTCTTGATGCCACGATACGAAGCTCGGGCTGTGGGCTTCCTTCACCCAGAATAACGTGTTCCAGCAGAGGATATTTGGCCCGACCAGTTCCTCGACCGGGTCCAGGATGGCCGGATTACGCATCAGGTCATCGACCCATTTGAACAGCAGGTGTGACTTGCTCCGCTGGGATCCACCAATGGGCTTGCCTTGAGAGTCTTCAAATTTTTCAAGCTGTGTCCGGCATGCGGCAACCTGCTGGTCGTCCAGTATCTTCTGCGGGAAGAAATAACCATCTCGGTCGTACTTGCTCAGGATCTCGTCAGTGAGGGGTTTGGGCATTTTTGCTCTCTCTTCGTCAGGTTCACAGCTGCCAGCCGGTGTTAACGGCTACGAAATCGCTCTGAAATTGATTTTCGCGAGTTTTATGCCGATTGGATTTAACAGAGATCGACAGTGTCAGCTTATCAAGAAACCGGCGCGCCACAAGTTGCAGTTCGAAGTTTCCAGGCAGCCTTCGATTAACGGCCAGAGCGAGTTGAGGTTGCCAGCGTGGTGGTCTCAATCGCAACTTTCAGCCAGGGGCAGGTTGCGTGAGCCGCCACTCTCGAAAGGTGGGAGGTGCAAAAGTCAGGGCCTCTGCTTAAAAAGCGGCAATCAGTACGGTAGTTCGAGACGGTAGTTCGAGACGGTAGTTCGAGGAGGTAGTTCGAGGAGGTCTGTTTTGATGGTTGCGACTGCTGTTTAATAGGTGCACGACTGGTGTCCAGTGCCTGAGTCTGCTGCCGTGTGAATCCAATTGGAGTCTTTTAAAATGCCGCGGATTGAAATTGTCGATAGTGGTGTAATTTACATCAATTCGAATCCAGGTTACGAGTACTACTTTGCCTGTCACAGTCACCTGGTTGAGCTTGGACCACAAGAGCTGTTCTGTGGATTTCAGCGGGGCCAGGCTCTCTACAGTGTGGATTCCCGGTTATTGAAGGCTCGTTCGACCGACGGAGGCCGGAATTGGAAAACCGAGGGTCTGATAATTGCTCCGGGCGGTGACGATGACGTTTATTCCTATCACGGTCCCATGTTAACCCGCCTGCCTGACGGCACACTCATTGCCAATGCCACGCGTTGGGGCAGGTCGGATCCCGACAAGCCGTTATTCAACGAAAAGACTGGCGGGATCGTCCCGGCTGAAACGGTACTTTTTCGGTCGACCGACAATGGCGCAAGCTGGTCGGATTTCGAGGTTGTGCAAATGCCTGAGGGCATGATCCTCACTCCCAGTAGTCCGATCGTGGTTTTAAGCGATGGCTGCTGGATGCTTCCTACGGACCAATGGCATGCCTACGAGGAACCTGGGCCATACAAGCCGCGCACGGTTGGCCTCTTTTCAACGGACAATGGACAATCGTGGGGTGACCCGGTGACCTTTGGGGTAAGTGACACTGCCGGGGTTGGTCACTGGCACGGGCGGATTAACCGCCTCCGTGACGATCGCCTGTTTACCTTGTTTTGGACTGCAAATTTAAAGACCGAAGGTGCCATGCCCCACCATTATTGTGTAGGCAGTCCGGATGGACGTGAGTGGTCGACGCCGGTAGCCACGAATATCCCTGGTCAGACCAACTGGCCAGTCGATCTTGGAGACGGCCGCATGGCGGTCATCTACACCGTCCGCGAATCCCATTCGCCCGGGTTCTATGCAGCCGTTTCAGAAGATGGTGGAAAGACATGGGGCCTTGAGGACCAGGTTCACGTTTGGGATGCGACCGGACGTGACAAGATTGGCATTACCTTAACCGATCACTATCCCCGATCCCACGACACAATATCGTTTGGTGCACCGACTTCCACGGTACTCGCAGATGGGGATATTTTTTGCACGTTCTGGTGTACCGAGGTTGCCACCACGCATATCCGCTACGCACGTTTGAAGGTGAACTGATAGTCTGGTTTCAGTCGGCGCATCAGCACGCGGGTTTTGTCGAAAATAGGAACAGCCAATACCCGTGCGGTGTTGCCCCCCTGCCCTCTGGCCTCCATTTGCCAAGTATTGGCCTACTGTTGTTTAAGGCAGAAAACCTCTTGGGTTCCTGTCTCTGCTGACCACAGGCTGCCTGAGGGCAGCAAGATGTTGGCCGATGGTGCATAATGAAAGTCGCCGGCAAAATACAACCTGGTAGCCCCCACATGGTTCATCGACCACTCCGACTTTCTGAAACAATTGTTGCCAGGTTGGCTGGAGCTGTGGTTCTTCTGGCGGGCCAGTCGCTTTGGGCTTCGCCGCCGGCGGTTTCAAGGATTTCACCATTGGCAGTCCGCCCGGGTGCGGTAACCCAATTTCAATTGCAAGGAACTGGCCTCGGCGAGTTTCGGCGACTCTGGACCACCTTTCCGGTTGCCTGTTCCAAGGCAGCCTCTTCTGAAGATGGCAAGTCTTTTGACTGCCAGTTCACATTGCCACGCGACGCGCAAGTAGGCATCGAGGCCTTCAGGGTGGTGACGACCGGAGGTGTAAGCGGACTGAAAATGATCATGGTCGATGATTTGCCTACCGTCGCCCAGGTGGCCTCCAATCATTCCCCCGTCGAGGCGCAACAAATTACACTTCCAGTTGCTATCGATGGTACCTGCAGGCCGCTGAAGTCGGATTACTATGCGCTGGAGGGTCGGGCCGGACAATGGTTGACCGTTGAGGTTGTCTCCCAGCGGTTAGGTTTTGCCCTCGACTCGGTGCTTCGACTGCTCGATGCCGAAGGAAATGAACTTGCTCGCAGTGACGACGAACCTGGCATTGGCGGGGACAGCCGACTGAGTCACGAAATTACGGCCGACGGAGTTTGCTACCTCGAGTTGCGCGATGTCAGCCACCAGGGAGGTGATAATTTTCAGTACCGTCTGCGGGTAGGCAGGTTTCCCCTGGCGACCGTGGTCTATCCGATGGGCGGGCAACTCGGGTCGATAGCAACCCTTCATCTCCATGGGCCACATGTCGAAGGGCTGTCTCCGCTAAGGGTCCAGTTAGCAGCGGATGGACCTGCCCCAAAGTTGTTGAGTGCGCCGTTTCCAGGTGGTCAAGGGTCAGGCTTTGTGCTGGTAGACTCTGGTAGCGAGCCGGAGGAACTTGAGGTTGAACCCAATAACCAGCAGCCTGAGGCCAACCCGATTGAAGTTCCCTGCGCGATTAACGGCAGTTTTTCGGTGCCCGGGGATTGCGATCAGTATAGTTTCACAGGGGCCAAGGGGGAGCGGCTTGCGTTTTGTGGCCTCACGCGACAACTCGGCTCACCTGCCGACTTGTTGCTGCGAGTCAAGAACCGGGAAGGCAAGGTCCTTCAGGAGATGGATGATGCCGGTAGTAGCGAAGCGGCCCTTCATTTTGTCTTGCCTGAAGAGGGGACCTACCTGCTGAGTGTCAACGAACTACTGGGCCGCGCGGGGCAGATCTATACGTATCGTATTGTGGCTGGCAACGAAGACCCCGGTTTCGAGTTGGCTGCAGAAACGGATACGATTACGGTTCCGCATGGAGGAGTGTTTCAGCAAAAAGTTACCGCCAAGCGGCACAACTATGGAGGGCCTATTGAGTTGTCTTTGGAGGGTGTCGGCAACCATATCCAACTTCAAGGCCAAACCATTCTAAAAGACAAGACCGAAACCACGGTTACCGCAACCGTGTCTGATCAAATCAAGCCGGGGGAACTAAAGTTAGTACGCATTGTTGGCAAGCCGGCCGATGCCGGGCGGACGGGCCTGGTGGAAGCCAATACCACGTTGGCACTGCGCAAGGTGCTGCCAGATGTGGCGGCCTTGCCGGGTGGTTTGGACGGCGTGATTGCGATTGGTGTGGCTGGTCCGTTTTCAGACTTTTACAAGATTCAGGTTGAGGAGACGCCCATTTATTTTCCGCAACTGGCGGGGGTATCGGTACTGAAAGTATTGCTTGAGCGTTTGCAGAAAAAATTCAAGGATCCAATTTCCCTGTCGGTCGAGGGACTCCCCGAAGGTGTGAAGGCAGAGGTCAAGCCGGTCGAGGGAAGCCAGGTGGAGTATCTGGTCACACTCACCGGACCACCGGAAATTGCCCTTGGCAATCATTCGATCCGCATCACCGCGCAGGGAACTTATCAGCTGCAGCCCCAGCAAGCCGTGATCGAAGACCTGACACTGCAGGTGGTCAAGCCGTTGGTGGTCACGATTGAACCGGCCGGTCCGATTGCTCCAGGGGGACGTCAAAAGGTGGGCATTCGTGTCCGCCGGTTTGGTGAGGAGAAACATCCGGTTGTATTAACCTGGAGCGAGGCGCCAAGCGGCATCCTGGTGCCGATCGGGAGCGTCGTGCCAGCCGATGCGGCCCATGTTGAAGTGGAAATAGCTGCTTCAGAAACTGCATCGGTCGACACGTCAGGAACACTTCGGCTTAGCGCCTCGACAAAATTCAAGGACCAGGAAATTGTGGTGGAGAGTGTTTCCGCAACTATGTATATTGGTGGTAATGCAGCGACAGATCCGACAACGGAATGACGGTGGTCGTAACCCACTGGATCGAAAGATAAATCTTCATCCTTCTGGTACCTGGCGCGTGTAGCCAGCTTCCGGAGAAAATTTCGGTCTTGCCGTGCCACCGTTGGCGCGATGAAGGCTGACAGCCGATGATCTCCTACCGTAAAACTTTTGGAAAAAGTGTCGTGTTGCGGGGGGCTCGACTGTGGTTGGCCGTTGTAGCCTGCAGTCTGGTTGCTTACGCCAGGGCTAACGAAACGGCCCCTGCGGTGGCAGAGCTTTCCCTGGAGCCGATTGTGGTCGGGGTCCCCGATCATCTTGAAATTGCACCTGAAGCTGTGGTCATCGGTTCGGCGCGTCAGGTGCAGCGCCTGGTCGTAACTGCACACTACCCGGAAGGGCTGCTTCAGGATGTAACTCGAGCAGCTACGATGGTGAGTGAAAACGAGGGGGTCGTGCGCGTCGTCGAGGGTGTACTCGCGCCAACCGGAGATGGGGCGACGGTCGTTCGCGTACAGGTTGGTGAGTTGCAGCAGGCGGTTCCTGTCACGGTGAGCGGTCATGCGAATCGGGACCCTGTATCGTTTCAGAATGAAACGCTGGCGCTGCTTACGCGGCAAGGCTGCAACAGTGGCGGGTGCCATGGATCACCCAGTGGCAAAGGTGGATTTCGCCTTTCGATGCAGGCGTATGACGGTCAGTTCGATCAGCGCACGTTGACGCGCGAATTTTTCGGCCGACGTGTTAATCTTTTAAGTGCAGAGAAAAGCCTGTTGCTTCTTAAGCCCACCATGCAGATAGCGCATGGTGGCGGAGTGCGGCTTAAGAAAGGGGAGCACCCCTACCAGACGTTGCGAGATTGGATTGACCAGGGATGCCAGGTCGATTCTGGTGACCAGGCGTACTGCGTGAGGTTGGAGATTCTGCCTGGCTTACGGCGGATACTCAAGCGGCCGGCGCACACGCAGCAGCTGGTGGTTCTGGCTCACCTCTCGGACGGTACCGTTCGTGACGTAACGCGACTGGCTACCTTTTCAAGTTCTGATAGCAATATGGCGCAAGTCCTTCCCGGTGGCCTGGTGGTCGGTCACGATCGCGGCCAGGCAGCGATCATGATTCGTTATCTTCAGCATGTCGAGGCGGTCCATTTTACATTTGTGAAAGATATCGAGGGGTTCGTGTGGAATGATCCCCCTGAAAATAACTACATTGATACGCATGTCCACAACAAGCTGCGGCAATTACGCTACCTTCCCTCAGGAGATGCGAGTGATGAACATTTCATGCGACGTGTTTACCTGACGGTGATTGGCGTGTTGCCCTCGGTCGATGAGGTGCGTGCGTTTCTCGCCGACCCGTCCGACGACAAGCGGTCACGGCTCATTGACGAGCTGCTGGACCGGCCTGAGTATGCGACTTTTTGGACCATGCGATGGGCCGATCTGCTCCAGTTGAAGGACAAAACCGTCAGTGGCCGCGGGGTTTCGAAGTATCACAAGTGGATCGTTGACGCGTTTGCAGAAAATATGCCATTCGATCAGTTTGTGGGGCAGCTGCTCACTGCAGATGGCAGCACTTTCTTGAATCCGCCAGCCAATTATTACCGCGCCCTGGATAAAACAGACGAATGCACCGAGGCGACGGCGCAGCTTTTCTTGGGAGTGCGCATCCAATGTGCCAAGTGCCACAATCACCCGTTCGAGCGTTGGACCCAGGATAATTACTACGGCCTGTCGGCATTTTTTAACCGGGTGAAAAGGAAAGCCGGTTCGCGGCAGGACGAAATGGTGGTTTGGATGGCCAGCACCGGAGAGGTCACCCAGCCGAGGACCCAAAAAACCATGCAGCCCTGGTTGCCAGACAAGGGGATAGACCTTCAGAAAGACCCCGACCGTCGGGCAGTATTTGCCCAGTGGCTGACATCGCCAGAAAATCCCTACTTCGCACACGTTGCCGTGAATCGTCTTTGGTCGCACCTCATGGGGCGCGGAATTGTTGAACCGGTTGATGATTTTCGGGTCACGAATCCTCCTTCCAATGTAGAGCTGCTTGAAGCGCTGGCCAATGATTTTCGGGAGAGCCGGTTTGATCAAAAGCAGATGCTACGCGTGATCCTCAATAGCCGAACCTTTCAGAGGAGTGCGCAGCCCAATGCGTTCAATCGAGGCGACCATAAATATTTTTCGCGGCGATTCGAAAAGCTGCTCGCGGCAGAACAATTGCTGGATGCCATTTGTCACTTGACCAGGATTCCCGAAAACTTTGAGGGCGTGCCACTCGGTACCCCGGCGACGGCGCTGGCAAATCCACCCAAAAACGAGTTTATGAAAGTGTTCGGACAGCCCGATCGGAGCACCGCTTGTGCGTGTGAGCGATCCAGCGAAAGTAACCTGGCGCAGGCCATTCAGCTTTTTAATGGCCCCCTTATTCATGCCAAGCTTGGTGATAAGGGGAACCGCTTTCACCAGGCGATTGGCGCAGAAAAATCAGATGATGAAGTCATTTGCGAACTCTATTTGGCCGGTCTCTGCCGTCAGCCGGAACCTGCCGAGATAGAAGCTGCCCGGGCCCATGTTTCCAGTAAAGAGAACCGGTCAGAAGCCTTCGAAGATATTTGCTGGGCGCTGATCAACACGAATGAATTTTTGATGCAACATTAGGTGGCAGAGGCAGCAAGCCTGATCCAGCCCCGCGCCAGAAGATTTAGGACTACCAGACTGAGGCGAAAGCGCAAATGATCCAGGTCAACTGTCGGCAAGGTGTATTGGCTTCGTGCCCGGAGGGTGACCAAATTCTTGTTGCGAGAAACTTTTTGCCACAGGGTTTTATGGTTGCCTCTTTGTTTGCAGTTCTGTGTGCTGTGCCAGTTGTGTGCCGATCCGAAGAGGTGAGTTTCATTCGCGACGTCGCGCCGGTGTTGGTGCAGCAGTGCCAGGCATGCCACGGTAGCAAAGAAGCCGAAAGTGACTATCGGCTCCATACGTTTGAGGATTTGCTGAAACCGGGTGATTACGGGGAGGCGCCCATTGTGGCAGGAAAACCTGCCGAGAGTCTCTTGTTTCGGCTGATCTCTTCGGATGACGATGCTGAGCGAATGCCCAAAGATGGCACCCCGCTCACCGTCGAGCAAATCGAAGCGGTTCGCCAATGGATCGCGCAGGGCGCGCCGTTCGACAGCAGGAGCGAAAGTGAACCGCTCGACCAGCAATTGCCTCGCCGGGACTACCCGCAGCCGCCAGAGGTGTACTCGGCAGCGGTGCCGATTACCGCTATGGCAATTCGGCCCCAAACCGACCAGGTCTACGTGGGGGGATTTTATGAATTGACCGTTTGGAATATGTCCACAGGTCAACTCGTTAGCCGCATCAACAACGTGGCAGAACGGACGTATGGCCTGACCTTCAGCCCCGACGGTTCCTTGCTCGCGGTGGCAGGTGGAGCCCCCGGAACCGTGGGGGAAGCACGACTTCTCCGTGCCGAAGATGGCACAGAAGTTGCGATTTTGACGACCAGTTCCGACGTCGTATTTGACATTGCTTTTCGCCCCGATGGTCAGGAAATTGCGATCGCGCTAGCCGATGGAACGATTCGTATCTTTGAGGTGTCTGGCGGCCAGTTGAAACTTTCGATCGAAAATCATGGCGATTGGGTGACTGCCATCGCTTGGAGTTGCGACGGCCAAAGACTGGCTTCGGCAAGTCGCGATAAAACGGCCAAGTTTTTTGATGCGAACTCTGGTGGGCTGTTGGCCACGTTTTCGGCACACGGTCAGCCAGTCCACGATGTGGCAGTCAGTGCCGACGGGAAACAGGTCTTTTCATCCGGTGCCGACCATCGGGTGCGCGCGTGGAATCCTGAAGACGGAAAACAAATTGCCGAGCTCGCCAAGTACGGAGGGGAGGCATTCAAGCTGCTGGTGGCAGGGGGCCAGTTGTTCAGTACGTCGGCGGACCGGATAGCCCGGCAGCACCAGGTGGAGGACCGTAAAGAAGTGCGTCAGTTCAGTGGGCATACCGACTGGCCCATCTCTCTGGCTGCGAGTGTCGAGGCAAAACGTCTCTGCGCGGGTTGCTTTGATGGGCGCATCGGCGTTTGGAGTTTGGAAGATGGGAGCCAGGTCAGCAGCTTCATTGCCGCTCCCGGACTTGCTGCCTCCGATCCGTAAATCGGTGAATTAAAAATCCGGGTGCTCAGCTCGAAGCATGCCTTCCCTCAAGATTGATGCGGGCAAATACGTCGTTCAGGACCCAGTGGAACAGGCAGAGATGGACGCTCTCGACCATTCCCATGTCATCCAGTGGCACATGAAGGCCCGTTTGGCCCATTGCACGCAACTTGCCGCCGTCGAAGCCGGTCAGCGCAAAGGTTTTCAAGTCGTGGCGATTGGCCCAGTCAACGGCCTCCAGCACATTGGGGCTGTTGCCCGATCCGCTAATCGCAATCAGCAGGTCCCCTGCCTGTCCGTAATTCATCAATTGCTGGACGAACACCTGGTCATAGCCCAGGTCGTTCCCCACGGCCAGCAGCCAGCCGGTATTGTCCGTCAGGCTAAGTACCTTTAATCGCCGCTTTGATTCATCGCGGAGGTCTTCTTCCCGCAGCGTCGACTTGCCGAGATCCTCAGCCATGTGGGAAGCGGTCGTTCCCGAACCGCCGTTGCCAATGATGTAGACAGACTGTTCCTTCTCCCACGCTTCATAAATGGCGTCAGACCAACTTTGGAGGCTGGTTAAATCAATAGCTTCCAAAACGGTGCGAAGATGCGAAAGGTAGTTGGGGGCATCAAGATGGGCGCCGAGCATCATAATTTTCCTAGGGGAACACGCAGGTTTAGTTCTGAGGGTGTTTGCCACCCAACCGTGGGCAGCGGTTCTTGCTGCCTGGACAGGGAGTATAGCAGAACCAGCCAGACGGATCAGTCCCAGTACACAGGCCCTGTTGGGCCCCTGCGACGCGGTCCATGGAGGGAGGAAACGATCCTTCCCTGAAGGCCTCGGTGAATGCAGTTCAGTGGTGGCAAACGGGTGGGCGCGGCTGTCGCAAGTGGCCAGAATGTCATGGATTGAAAGCGGTCTTGTTGTCAGGCGGTCTTTCGTTTGCCGTCGATGCTAAAATTTGGACTACCAACAAGTTTTGTTGCACTCCCTATGCCTCACCCGTACGGATGGCTGAGTTTGTTGCCTTCGCTGGTTGCGATTGTGTTGGCAATTGTGACCCGCCGAGTGATTCTTTCGCTGCTGGCGGGGATTGTTGTGGGTGCCTTGCTCACTTGTGGGGGGCATGTTCCAGCGGCACTCTATGGCACGCTTTTTACCCACCTGTGGCCGTCGTTTACCGCACCGGGAAAGCTGCCCATTTTTTGTTTCACCATTTTGATGGGGGCCATGCTTGGGATTATTCAGCGGACCGGTGGCATGCACGGATTGGTAGAAGCGGTCGCGCCGCTGGCTAAGACACGCCGTGGCGGACAGGTTGTCACGTGGGTGACCGGTTTGATTATTTTCTTCGACGACTATGCCAATACGTTGCTGTTGGGCAGTACGTTCCGTCCGCTGGCCGACCGGTTAAAAATTTCGCGTGAAAAGCTGGCTTACGTGGTCGACTCCACGGCGGCTCCTGTGGCGGGGTTGGCCCTCGTTTCGACCTGGGTTGCGGTTGAAATTGATTACGTTAATCAGGGACTTGAAAATCTCACGCTCAGCGACGAACTCAAGGCGTTTGATCTCTTTGTGGCCAGCATTCCCTACCGGTTTTACATGCTGATGGCACTTTTTTTTGTTCCCTTGACGGCCCTTCTGGGTAGAGATTTTGGGCCGATGTTGAAGTCCGAAAGACGTGCCAAAGCAGAACATAACGACCCTGCGCGCGCGGCCGCTGATGGCCACGGGTTCGCCAGGTCAAGCGAGGTTGCCGCCGGCAGTTGGTACCACGCCATTGTGCCCATTCTGGCCACGTTGGCCGTGGTGGTTGTGCTGCTGGTGGTGAGCGGAAAAGCCGCCTTGAAAACGAACCCAAACGCGGCGGTTCACCCGCCCCTCCGCGACATTATAGGGGCCGCCGACTCGGGTTTTGCTCTGCAATACGGAGCGCTGGCAGGAATTATTTTGGCCATCGCAATGGCCCTCGGAAGCCGGTTGCTCAATGGGCGCCAGGTTCTGGTGGCGGCAGCAAGGGGCCTGCGCATTGTTCTTCCGGCGATTGCCATTCTGACCGTGGCCGCCACCCTGAGTCGCATGACAGGCAACCGGTCTGTTGATGGAAAGCCTACGCAGAACGCTTATGAGTTCTCCGACCATCGGCTCTACACGGGAGAGTACCTCAAGTCGCTCATTGCCCCTGATCAGGCTGGTCCCCACAAAGCCGCCGGGGCAGAAGAAGAGGAATATTTAAAGCTCTCCGTTAAAACGCTTCCCACGGTGGTATTTCTGCTCGCTTCGATCGTCGCGTTTTGTACCGGAACGAGCTGGGGTACGATGGGAATCTTGATGCCCATCGTGGTGACGCTGGCCCATGCTTTGTTGACCAGCGATGGGCAGGTGGTCTCTGCTTCAAATCCCATCATGCTTGGGTCGATTGGTGGCGTGTTGGCAGGTGCTGTCTTTGGTGACCATTGTTCGCCAATCTCCGACACCACCGTGCTTTCCTCACACGCGAGCGGTTGTGACCACATTGCCCATGTACGTACGCAACTCCCCTATGCGCTTGCGGTCGCACTGGTGGTCATTGCGTTCGGCACGCTACCGCTCGGCTGGGGAGTCTCTGTGTGGTTTTTGTTGCCATTGCAGCTAGGTGCGCTGGTGGTGCTGCTGTTGGTGGTTGGCCGAAAAGTGTAGCGGGTCTGGCGTGGTGTGGTTCAGGCTCGCCGTAGGCTGTGGCCGGGCTGTCCCGTAGAAAAAGAAGGCGCATTCGGCGCAAAAAAACCAGAGGACGGGTGCCTGATAGTTGGCCTGAAACTACCCGTTCTCAAGAGGCACACCTGTGCCGGTCGCTGGGACCTGCCATGAGCTGAGGACGACCGCTTTTGTCTCTGGCGCTTTTTGGGAAAATCCAAAACTACCTGTTTCGACAAAACGGAGCGCCGCGCCAGTCACCTCCTCGCTCAAGAGGAGGCCTGCGTGACCAAGGGGCATCATGAGGTGTTCGCGCTGGCTGGGCAAATGGGTACAGTTGTGTCGCACGACCCGGTCTCTTTCGCCTGCGATCACGCCCACCTCAACCCCTTGCATCCGTGGCAAGCCATTCACGTAGCTCTTGGGACTGGTGGAGAGTTCCCGGGCAACGGGAAAGATCCAGCCAAACATCGGGGCCAACAGGCGCGCCACGTGCGACCCTCGATTAGGGGGCCCCAGCATCACAACCCGGCCCAGCTTGGGCACTTGGGGATCTTTTAGCAGGGCTGCCCGGCAAATGATCGACCCCATACTGTAGGCCAGAAAATGAATCCGCTCGACCGACTCGTCCTTGGCAAGATGGTAAGCCGTCCGCAGCAGGTCTTGCCCACTTAAGTCAATGGGCCGCCGCCAACTCGGATACCCCCAGTTCACCACCCGTCGTCCGGTGCGGGCCACCCGGCGACAAAGAAACGTCATCCATCTCGGGGAGGCAGCAAAGCCGTGTAGAACCACGACGACCTCAGACGAATTGCGGTGTTTCGATTCCATAAGCTCTCAGAACCCATCGGATTTCCACTACCTTCAGTTTAATTGGCGAGGTAAAACATGCAAGAATTTGGGTTTTTCAAGATCCTTGCGGGTGCCTGCTCTGCCATGGTTGAAGGAAAAGGGCTCCAAACACCGCCATTTGGTCCCTGTCTCTTGGTTATCGGGACTGCGTTCCGGTCAACTCAACTGCGATTATGATGGGGTGGGGAGCAAGCCGGGGTCAATCAGGAAACTGGGGTGCTTTTGCCGCTGGGGAGATTTTTCCCAGCGGTCGCAACAGGTCTGGTGTGGATTGGCGCGTGGTGGCCAACTCGGCCCGCTTGCCGCAAGCCACTCGCAGAGCAAGCCTGTCGGTCCTCGATCGCTCCAGGGACTGGTGCAAATAGTGACGCCCCGTCTTGCGGCTGGTAGACTGGCTTCAAAGAGAGTCCCTGTCACTTGCGGCTTGGAATATCAGGTTTTGTCAGTGGAATTATTTCCAGCTTTGTGGTTGTTTTCTGGTTTGGGATTGCTGTGAATGGTCCGACTCGGTCTTCAAACGCTGTTGGTGTTCGTGGTGATTGGCGGTAGTCAATCTTTCAGTCGCGGGGCAACCTCGATTGGACTGCACAAGAAGATCAGCGTTCCCTCAGGCCACACTGAGCAGGTCAGGTTGGCAGCTGGCGACACGGTCGAGATCGGGGTGCGGATTGAGCATCCATCCCAGTTGCCACCCAATGCGCGACTTAAGGTGCGTTGGTCGCTCATCGCAGCTGATAATCCCGCCCGCATTTCGCCTCGATCTGTTGAGCACCAAGGGCCGCACCGCGAATCGGGTGCTTTCGGCATTTACCGCGACCCCACAGCCGACTGGTCCAAGTCGATTCACGGATTGGACCCCGATTTGTACGTCGTGTACCGGGCACCTCTGTTTGGGGTTTACCAGTTAAGCATCGAACCAGAAGCGGGGGAAGTGGATGTTTTGGAGCGTTCCCGTTGGCGCGAAAAGGGAGTGGTTGCAGAGGTGGCCGCAGCATCCCCAGCAAAAGTCGGTTGGCCCGAGGGCAGCGCCGTTTCTGTGTTGTTTGAAATTGAGTCTCTCGATGTTGCTGGCAGCCAGGTGGCAGGCATGTTTCTGGAAGTGGAGCCGAACGACACTCCCGAACAGGGGCAAACGCTTGTGCTGGACGAACAGGACGTGGGGAGGCCATATTCGGTGTTTGGGACCTGTGACGACGTTGAATATTTTGACAACGGACATGTTGGTGCCGGCGGCGATGACTGGTTTCGTATCCAATACCAGGGTAAGCAACCACGGTTGTTGGCGGCTTGCCTGTTGATTCCCGATCAACAGGTGGTTGCCCGCATTCGCGCTTACCGCATTGCCCCTGAGCACAGAGGCACAGCGCACGCCTGGCCACGAAATAGCAGTCTGTTGCCTTTGGAAAAGTACGATGCGGGCAAGAATGCGAACGAACGGCCCCATCAACAAGCCGAAGAAGAAGATTACCGCACGGCCATCAATCGGAATCTTGATCCCGGGGGTATTTATTTTCTCCGGGTGGAAGCCAACTCCCCAGCCTACAGCCTTCAGCTTCGCGTCATTGAGCCAGCTCCCTATAAAGATCCTCGTGAATCGGTGCGCCGCGGACTCTATGATCACATTGGGCAGGTAGATGCCTGGCTGACCAATCGCCCAAGAGGCGCAGCGGTCGAACGGAGAATTCGCGACTCGGGCAATCTGCTTGGCACCAACTGCATGAGTTGCCACACCCAGTCGGGCGTATGGGGGCCAGCGGTTCCCTTTGCCCATGGTTACCGGCCCCTGAACACCCAGATGTGGCAACACCTGGTGAATACCTGCTATCAGTCCATGCGGCCGACCAACGAATTGGAAGCGGCGGCCAACAATACGAGCTTACAGCCCCTCGATCTGGGCGATGGGCCGGCGGGGACTCGCGTCGCCGGGCACTCCGTGGTGGCCTTGGAGCGTTATCTTCCTGCCCGCCGCCTGCAGCGCAGCCAGGCAGTTCGGGCGGCGAATTACGTGTTGCAAACTGCCGATCCTGGTGGCATCAACGCAGCTGGCCCCGGGGCGAACGTTGGTCAGGGGGTTGTGCTGAACTACGCCGGCGAGATTCTCAAGGCGGCTTGGGAACAAACGGGTGAATCTAAATATTTTTACGCCCTCCAGCAAAAAGTCTCTGAGGTGTTGGGGATCGATGTGAAATTCACCGACGACCTTTGCCATCGCACGGAACTTGTTTGCCGATTTTTTTTCCCCACGGACTACGTGGCGACGGCTGCCCGAATTGCCGACCAGCAAAACCTGCCTCGCGAAGAGCGCCTGGCAAGCCTGGCTGCTGCGCGGAAGTTGGACGCACGAATCAAACAGCAGCTAAAGGCAGATCTGAAACGTTTGCGGGCCATTCAAAAGGAGGATGGCAGTTGGGGATTTAATCCTGGAAAGTGGGACGAGGCGAAGCAAGCCTGGGTTGCCCAGGAGGATTCACCTGACCCATCCCCCACGGCCCTGGCGATTATTGCCTTTCAGGCAGCTGGCGTTGGTCCGGATGATCCGGCCGTGAGTCGAGCGGTTCAAGCGTTACTTGCCCAACAACACCCAACCGGTTACTGGAACGGCCAATCCAAGACAGGCTTTGTCTCAACCAGTTATGCGCTGCATGCCTTGTCGCGTTATTTTCCGGTGGAGCCTCCTCGCTACGCAGTGTCCGAATTCCAGCAGCCCGATGAGGAGCCGCTCCTGGCAGCGATCGACCGGGTTCGTCGGCTCTCGCGGACCAACGACGTCCGGTTTGTGCCCCAACTCGTGGCGGCCGCAGGCCACGATAGTCCCCTGGTGCGTTATTGGGCAATGCTCGGTTTGGCATTTCCGGGGGACAACCGTGCAACCGCTCCACTCGTTGAAGGTCTGGGTGACTCGACCAAGATCGTGCGTGAAGCGGCCCACTGGGCGTTGCGCCAACAATTGATTGACGACCGCGGTTGGGACCAGGTTCTCGAGGCTGTCAGCGGGGCCGGCGATACCACTCGGGAAGGGGCCATTCGTGCCTTGGTCATGAAGGTCGACGGGGTCATGACCGGTTCGCGTATCGAGTGGAGCCGACTGGTATCGGTGCTCGACCATGCCATGAATGACGACCCGAACCCGGCCGTGCGGGCCTGGGCTACTCGGGCAGCGTGGCAATGGTGGGTTTGGAATCCACCCACCCGGGCTGGTCTCAACGCAGCCTGGCTTCGCCTGCTTGGGCGATCTGAATCGAATCGCCTGGTCGAAAATGCCATCCGCTACCAGACTCAGGCGCTGTTGATCGTTAACGGGCACGTCGCCAATGGCAGCGAAAAACACCAGTATCGAGAACTGGCAGACCTGGTGGCAATGCTCACGGAGGCCCAAAAGCAAACCCACAACCGTTCTCAAGCAGAGCTCCTGGCGAATCGTTTGCTTGGCGTTGCTGCAACCTATTACTCCTTGCGTGGGTCCGATGGTGGCCCGGGGCAGCTCGGCTATGTGACCCCTGGCCTGGGGCGATTGCTAGGCCGGATTGCCCTTGAGCGACTGGAAGCTGTCTCGCAACAGTCCGGCGAAGCACAGCAGGAATTGTGGACCCGGTTTGCGCTGGAGGGGGCCGCAAACATTCCTCACGAACCACTGCAGAAGAAATTGATTGAGTACTCTCTGCACGGGCCCGAGGATTTGCGCAGTCTGGCGGCCTCGAGTGTTTCCGATCCGCGTGTGGTGCAACTGGCAGCGGTTGCCGAACAACTCGAGCCGATGCACCGACTCTTGTTGCGCGGGGCAGCCGATCCGCCACGTCGGGAGAGCCTCTCGGCGCCGATTTTCAAACTGCTTGGCGGCGTAAAGTGGATTCTTTCCCAGACCGCGCAGCAACGCCAGGACATCGTGCGCTACCTGGTACCCGATACCTCCGGCTGGCAAACGCCTGCCGACATTGAAAGCCTTGAGGATGCCGCGACTGTTCAGCAGGCCCAGCGCGATGCGGATGCCGCCTGGTACCTTGCCAACGGCCTTGGGGAGGCCGTTGGTAAAAATCCTGATCTCCAATTCGAGCAACTTGCCTTTGCCCTACCCCGGGAATTTGACAACGGGGCGACCGCACGCTTTTGGCTTCGCAACATTCCCTGGATACTTACTTTCGGACAGGATCTCCCGGCCATCCAACCTGAATTGCAGGCATTGTCTTCTGTTGATCCCTTGGAGGAACTGCGGAGCCGGGCACTCAGTTTGTTCACTGGCCAGATCAGGCCGTCTGCACGGGCGGCGAATCGTGAACTGGCCGTCGAACTTGCCAACCAGACCGCTTTGAGACGCAACCCCGAGGTCCTCACAGCTCTTGCCGGGTTGGAAGCGTTTGAAAAGGACGAAAAAGTTTTAAAGAATGCCCGCAAAGTGCTTTCGCAACAGGGGGGCCCGTTTGCCAAAGAGCTCAGCAAAGTATTGCAGCAAAAGGCACATCACCTTTTTTCCGAAAGCGACGATGGTCAGGCAAGCGTTCCGCAAGCTTTTCTGGAGGACATCACCTTCTTTCGCGACTACGTGGTGCCGGAAATGACCCAGGTACTCCGGGGAGACGAACGCAGCTGTATGCATTGTCTTGGTGAACCAGGCCGCGTGCCGTCGATGGAACTCCACCGGCCTGATAAGATTGGCTATTTGCCAGTCGACCAGTTGCTGAATAACTATGCCACGCTCCAGCACCGTGTTCATCTGGCGGATGTGGAGCAGAGCAAATTGCTGCGCAAACCCTTGGATCTTCAGACCGGCGAGGAAGACGGGCACCAAGGTGGGCGACGCTACCAGGTGATGGATCCGGGCTACCAGGTGATTCGCCGGTGGGTGTTAAATCAGGTCGATTTGCAAAAAGAGTTTGGACCGGTCCGACCGGTTTCAAACTAATCTCGCTACCGGCGTCGGCCGGTGGTTCCTGGTTTTTCAAGCGGACGTTTGGCCCGTGTTGAATCCTTTAGGGGCCCTTCAGGTCAAAGTCAAACACGTTGGCACCTTCTGGGGTAAGCGTCGCTTCGAGTTGGCTTTTGCGGTTGTAGCGGGCTGGCAGATACTGCTCCTGGACATCGTATTTCACGCCGCGGTAGGGATCGGTTGCCTGGCGGCCCGTGTTGCGCTGGGCGGTAATTTTCACGCGGAACTGCCCGGCAAACAGGCCGCGGCCCGCTGCAATACGGTACTTGCCCTCTTCGATTGTGGCGCCGGCGGTAGGACCCCCGGTACCGGCGATGGGTAAAAACTCAATCGATCCTTCCGGCAGCGGTTTGCCATCGAGCTTGACGTTGCCAGAGACCGAAAGCCGACCGTCGTTGTCGCCACACCCGCTCGAGATCACAGCGAGCACCAGCAGTAGGAAGGTCGGTGGCACCAGGCACCTGCGGCTCACTGCTACCCGGGCTCTGCTGGGAGCTACAATGGGCCTGATTGGCGTGTCGAAGGGTCGCTGCATGGGCATGGGCATGGGCATGGGCCTCAAAGAATGGTCCAAAATGGCGCGTATTTGGAGAATGCAAGAAGTTTTTCCGAGAAAAAATCCCTAAATTGGATACCGAACCTTTACAATCGGTGTTACCATGAAACGTAACCGGTCGCTGTTTTTATGCTGGGGTGGGCCCTTCAAGCCTACCAGTGGGTAGTACTTTATGTACAGCCGACACGCGGACCGATTTTTTTGCGACACAGACAGATTCGGAAGTTTCTCATTCTTATTTGGGAGGTTGGTTCTAATGGATGCAAGGCTTGGAAAAATTATTCTTTTGGCCTGCTTGGCGATGGGTCTGGCAGCAGGTAGTGCGGCTGTAGCCGACAATCTTTATTTCACCGTTGATTCGGGTGACAACGACACACTGATGATGGTCACAGGTCTTGCACCGACCACCGGCGCGCCAGTCGGGCTGAGTGGTCAAGCCGGCTTCAAGGCCGCCGGAACTGGCTCTGATGGCATTGGCGCGATTGACGCTGCCATGATTGGTGGCCAGCCGCGAGTGGCCACCGGCGGTCAAATCATCCACCTTTGGGATGGTAACGACATTTCGTACCTGAAGCACTCAGACCCCACAGGCCCTGGCGACAACAACCCGGTGCGGGAAATTGTACTCGGTGAAGTTGGTGGTAATGAGGACCGGTTGGTCATTGCACGGGAAACAGGCACCGGTGCTACCGACATTCTGCTGCAGATGTTTGAGGCATCGACGATGAGTCATATCACGACGCCCGGTCCGCACAACAACATCGGAAATGCCGTTGGCATGGCACGAGGTAACTTTACCGACAGTTTCCCGGGAAGCGAAATTGTCATCGGTACGACCGACCTGGCAACACTCAACAAGTCTCCTGGTTTCCAGCTTTACGTGCGGGGTGATAACCTCGGATGGCTCGGCCAGCAACCCGTTCAGGTGATGACCGATGTCGCGACTGGTGACCTGGTGCCGGGACTCAACAACGATGAGGCGATTTTCACGGGGAACATCGGTGGAGATCCTGGGCCTGGTAACGGTCAGCAATCACACGTATTTTCGACCGGACCTGGTTTCTCAATGGATTACCAGTGGAACAACGCTGGCGGTGGGCCCCACGGTCCCTCTGCAAGTGGTGGGTTGACGTTTAACGCGGTTGCTGTTGGACAGCTTGATGCCGATGCAGAACCAGAGATCGCACTGGTTGGAGACAATGTTCTCCGCATCCTGAATCATGACGGCAGCTTTGTTGCGCAGACCGGGCCGACTGGCCAGAATATGACTGATGTTGTCATCGCTGACGTGATGAACAACGATGGCGTGAACGAAATCGTTGCAGTGACCGACAGTGGGCTTGTGTTTGCTTTCGGACCAAACGGCGGCGGAGCGCTGGGAGTTTACAACGCTGGTAATCCGATTACGGGTGTGGCCTCCCTGAGAGTGATTCCCGAGCCGGCCAGTCTTGTGTTGTTGCTGGCAGCTGCCTGCGGTCTGGCAGTAGCACGGCGTCGCTAGGCCAGCTGCGAGAGTCCGTTACACCAGAGGCGTATTTTTTTTAAGCGGGGGACCGGTCAGGTCCCCCGCTTTTTATGGTAGTGATGGTTTTTAAAGTCTTTGGTAAAATGAACCCGGCGGCGCGTTGCCCGACAGATGCAGGGGTGCCGAGAGTCTGGCGTGGCGAAACAAGGGGCGTTTTGAAGAGCTGACACGGATTTTGAAGAACCGATATGGAACCGAGCAGAAGTTGTGTTAAGAATTACATCAGGGGTTTCACGCTGGTGGAACTGCTGGTGGTGATTGCGATTATCGGTATCTTGATCGCCCTGTTGCTGCCGGCCGTACAGGCCGCCCGCGAGTCGGCCCGCCGGATGCAGTGTGCCAATCACTTGAAACAGATCGGGCTGGCGCTGCACAACTATCACTCGATGGCCGGGCGGTTTCCCTACGGCGCAAATGCCGGAAACGGGCACCCGGGCTCGCCTACGGACCGCAATGCGCACGGTTTTCCGGAGTGGCCCTATTTTTTGACCTGGATCTTTCCGTACCTCGAAAATTCAGCCTACGCAGACCAGATTGCAGCGGTCAATTTCGACAACCTGTGTGACCCGTGGGAGCCAGCCGGTACGCAGGGCTGCGCGGCATGGCCCAGCGGTCTATTAGGCTCAGCCTTTCCCGAACTGTTGTGCCCTTCTGACTGGAGCGAGACGACTGCGAAGCAGTTTTTTGGGGTGCCGCTGGCGGTGTCAAACTATTTGGGGATGTTTCCGGGAATCGAAGAGGGAGATATCTTGTACGACTTGCACCGCAACGAGGTAAATATGGGGGGGCCTATGCCGGAGGGTCCGTATCAATTGTTGATCAACAGCCGGCGAACCGTCTTTGGAATTAACCGGGGAACGCCCATCCCGAAAATCGAAGATGGGTCGAGTAAAACGGTGATGGTTACCGAGTACCTCCGGGGCTACAAAGATTGTATGCGGGGCTGGTTTTACACCAACCGAAGCGGGTTTAAGTTTCTGGTAGCCCGCAATACCCCGAATTCAAGTAGTCCCGACGCGCTTTTTTCGGGCAATTGCAAATCGCCCGAAAGGCCCAGTGCGCCCGAACGTAATCTTCCCTGCCAAAGAGCACATACGGCCAATAGTCACGCCTCGGCCCGCAGCATGCACCCTGGTGGGGTTAATGGCCTGATGGCCGACGGGGCAGTGAACTTTCATGCCGACTCGATTGATCTGGTCGCCTGGCGATCGCTTTGCTGGATGAATGATGGTACCGAGGATGGGGCTGGCATGGTGGTCGAGTAAGGAGTCGACCGCAGTTGCCCTTGCTCGGTTAAATAACGAGAAAAATACCCATTCTCCTTGTCGCAAGATAAAGCTTTCTTGATAGAATAAATTGGTATAAGCGGGGTGGGCGGTTGCTGCCCTCTCAGGGTGGGTTCGCAGGAGTGAACCTTCGTTTTAAAGGCAGGAGGTCTTCGATAAGGTTTCCACGAAAGAGGATTGGCAGATCGATATCATGATCGGACTGAAGAATAAATACTGGAGTGTGTTAACCGTAGTTCTCTTGTGCTCGTTCGCTTCAGGGCTCACTCTGTCTGGATTTGCTGCCGATAGGCTTTTCTTCTTGAACCTTAACTCAGACGGGGTAACTGGTAACCAGCTGAATAACCTGGGAAAAGTCGATCTCTTGACCCGCAGTGCCGCTGGCGACGAGGGGACACCCCGCGGAATTGGTAGTGAAGCCGGATTTGTTTCCCAGCCCACCAATAACCCGGACGTGCAGGTGCTTGCGGCCGGTTCGGTTGGCGGGGTTCCAGAGGTGGCAGTTGGTGGCCAGTATTTACAGCGATTTACAGCCGACAAAGAGTGGGTTGCCCAGTGGGATCCAGCCGGTGGGCCGACCGAGACCCAGTCGATCGATGCGATTGCCTATGGGGACGTGGGGGATCCTGCGTTTGGCCTCACCGACCGCATTATTGTGACTCGCCGGGTTGAGCCGATTAACGGCGGGTGGGGGGAGAACGATGTGTTGATCCACATGATCAGCGCCAACCCCATGGCGGCCCAAAGCATGGTTAGTAATCCAATACCCAACCAGGGTGTGGGCAATTCGATTCACATTGGCGAGTTCAACAGCGGCACTCCGGGCAACGAAATCCTGATTACCACGACGGAGACTCATAATACCTCAACTTCAACCGCCGCCGACGCTACGACTGGAAATACGCTGCTTTACTATGCCCAGTCGGCCAACGTCCTCACGCAGCGCGGAGGCGACGGACAAAAGTTCATCAATCGCCCCATCAGCGATGCAGTGGCCGATGATTTTATTCCCAGCAATCCAGGGCTTGAGTACCTGGTGACCGGCAACAACAATCCCCAGGGGGCCGATGGGTTCGGACAGGGATCGCACCTGTTTTCAACCGACGATGCGCCCAATCATGTTTGGTTTCAGGATTTTGAGCGCGAAAATGCCCTGGGTGCCACTCATGGAGCGCCGCCTTCAGGGCTCGTTTTTAACGCAGTGACCTCGGCCAACCTTGACGCCGATCCGGAGCCGGAGATTGTGCTGGCCGGCAGCGACGTGATTCGCGTGCTGAACCCAGAGGGAGACGCCGGAAATCCCCAGGCCTTCGGCGCGCCGCTCTGGCAATCGGGGCCGACGATGCAGAATTTTATTGATGTCGTGGTCGCCGACGTTCTGGACGACGATGGCGTTGACGAAATCATCGCTGGCACCGAGAGTGGGCTCATTTTTGTTTATGCGGGTACAGGAAACAGCAGTTCTCCCTACGATCTGGCAAGTGTTTTCAATACGGGCAATCCCCTGGTAGGGCTTGCCGCGATAGGCGCTGCCGGGCCGGTTGTGACAGGTCTCCCGGGTGACTTTAACGAGGATGGAACGGTGGATGCGGCCGACTTCACGGTGTGGTCGGACAACCGGGGGACCACCTTTGACCTGGGAGGCAACGGGGACGAAACTGGCGGCAGTGCCGGCATTGTCGACGGGGCGGACTACGCTCTGTGGGCAGGTGCTTTTGGTGATTCGGAAGCTGGTTCTGCCGCCGGAGCGGCGGTTCCTGAGCCTGGTTCGATGATCCTGCTCCTCGCCGGGCTGTTCATCGCCGCCGTAGCGCGACCGCAGCGGTAGCGCTGATCGGCTGGGGGGCTATTCCTATGGCCGAGATCGTTAACTTGATAATGCAGCACGTCACTCAGGCGGGCTTCTTTCTCAGAGGTAGCAATGGCTTGGGCGGGCTCTTTGCGCTGAGTATCCTGGGGGGGCAGCGTGGTGGCGCCGGCGACACCGGCCGGGTGTATTGCGAGGTCGACTGCATCCGTTCCTGAGAGGCAGCCTGTGTTTCTGATGGTTTGCCACCCTTGGCTGCCAATATTCCGCTGCTGCATTGCTCGGAGCGGATTGCAGCCGGTTTCAATCGGGAAGTTCCTGGCCTTTTGTTTCGGGCAGGAACAGCACGACGATTATTCCGACCAGAAAGAGTGTACTCAGCCACGAGACCGCAACTCCCAGATTCATGTCTGGCAGGCCTTTGAGCCAGCCCGAAAACAGCAATACGGGCACTGCCAGCACGCGGCCGCCATTGAAGCAGAAGCTGGTTCCGGTGGCCCGCAGGTGCGTGGGGAAAAGTTCGGGGAAGTAAATGGCATACCCGGCATGCATACCCAGCGTAAGAAAGCCAAACAGCGGCAAGATCCAGAGCAGCTGTTGGTAGGTTTGTGGGCCAAAGCAGGTGATTGGCACGATGAGAAAAGCCAGTCCCTGCATAGCGATAAAAGTCCGTCGCCTGCCAAACCATGCGCAGAGCGGCCCAAATGCGAGCAGTCCTGCGCCGCCGCCGGCGGTCTGGATAATTCCATACGCAAATTTTGATTTTGCCCGTATTTTCGCGATGTCCGCCTTCACGCCTTTACTTTTTGCCCGCATTGCCGCGATGTCCGCCTCCAGGCCTTCCCCCTCAGCCAGCTGTTGGGCCAGTTCTTCCTGCTCAAGCAGCAGTGGGGCCAGGGCTGGGGCAAGCAGTTGGTCGGCCAGACCTTGCCCGGCCACGGTAACGGACCAGAAGGTTCCCAGTCCAACCGCGGCCAACGCCATTCCCAGAAGGGCCCGCCCACTCCATTTTGGATTCCAAAGCAGGTCTCGAAAACTGCCCAGCTGACTGCTTGTGTCCTGCTGTTTTGCGTCTTGCCATTTTTTGGGTTCTTTGACACTGGCGCGAACCCAAAGGATCAGCAGAGCGGGCACGATACCCAGCAAGTATGCGTAACGCCACTGGGCACCCACGGCCATCCCGGCGAGCGCCGCCAGCCAGGTTCCCAGCACACTGGAGGCGTGAAAAATGCCTGCTGCCTGCGCGCGTGCTCGGGCGGGAAAGACCTCCGCCACGAGGCTTGCGGCGACGGCCCATTCACCGCCGACTCCCATCGCCACCAGAAACCGCAGGGCTCCAACTTGCCACAGTTCGGTGGCAAAAAAGGTGAGGCCCGAGAAGAGCGAGTACATCAGGATCGTGAGGACCATGATCGGCCGGCGACCATAGCGATCGGCCAGCGAGCCTGCGGCGAGTCCGCCCAGCGTACCGCCCAAGAGGAAAATTGCGAGAAACCAGTCCCCGTAGGTATTTACGTCTGCCCCGTTGCCGCTGGCTGACAAGATGTCCCCCAGCATCTCCTTGCGGGTGAGGTTAAAGATTTGTCCTTCATAGACATCGAAGATCCACCCGGCTGAAGCGATGACCAGGACCATCCATTGGTATCGGGTGATACCTTCGTACCAGTGTTCTTTGCGTTCCATAAGACAGGTCGATGTAGTCGTGCCAATAAAAATGTTGGGCCCAGTCAGGACGGACCAGGAAACGTGAATGATAACTCGCCCGGCCGGCAGGCGACAATACGGCTATGGGACGAACGGAGTCGTTTTGCCTTCGGGAGTCCCCTGCAGTCTGCGCGATTTTGCAGCACTGTCAGGGACTTTGATGTTTGGGCCTAAACCTCTACAATGCCGGCCGGCCTGACGTCGCTGAGTTTTTGTTTTTCCCCGTAAAACAGCACTTTTAGATAAACGGTTAATTCTTATGGATCCAGCAAAACTTCTGATGTATTCGCGCACGCAAAGTGAGTACGCGACCATGTGTATTGACCATGTGCAGGGCGAACTGGGTTGCCAAATGCTGGATGCACAGGGCGACCTTGCCGAACAACTCAAGGGCGTGGAAATGATGATCGATATTGGCGGCCTTTCCAGTCGCGAGATCATTGATGCTGCCGTCGACGCAAAATTTTGGCAAGTGATTGGTACAGGCCTGGATCACTGCGACGTGCAATACATTCTGGGCAAGGGGATTGCTTTAGGAAATACGCCAGGATTTACCAGCGCCTTTGGGTTGGCCGAAACTGCCATGATGTACATCCTGATGTTCACGCGCAAATACAATCAAGCGAGAGAGAACTTTTTTGAGAGAACCCTTTATGAGCCCAATGGAAAGACACTGGCAGATTTAACACTGGGAATCGTCGGCTTTGGAGCAAGTGGTCGCCAGTTGGCAAAGCGGGCCAAAAGTTTTGGTATGCGGATTGAGGCCATTGATATTGTGCCGCTCGAGGACGACCTGCCTGCCGATATGCAGCCCGACTTTTACGGGATGTCAGACCAGATGGAAGAAGTCATCGCGCGGTGTGACGTGCTCTCTTTGCATTTGCACCTCACTCCAAAAACAAGGCACATTATGGATGCTTCCAGGCTGGCACTGATGAAACCTACTGCGTTTCTAGTGAACGTGGCACGTGGAGCCTTGGTGGACCAGGACGCGCTGGCCGAGGCCCTGCTTGAGGGTAAAATTGGTGGAGCAGGAATCGACGTTTTTTCTGAGGAGCCTGCTGATTGTACTCGTCCTGAATACCAGCTTCCGAACTGCATTGTCACCCCCCATACGTCGGGGCAGACCGATGAGACGGTGCGACGTCGGTGCCAGATTGTGATTGACAATGCACGACGTTTGGATGCGGGCGAACAACCACTTTATACGGTGGATGCCAGTATGGGGTTGGGCAAGTCGTAAGGCAGATTCTTTTCGACCCAGTCAGCAGGGGCAATCGGTTGCCGAAAGGTGGGCGTAGTTGTTCGGTCTCCCCTCGAGGATCACGACGCCTCGTCCTGTGCACGTTCCAGTTGGGTTGCCCGCACAAACATTGCCCCGAGGTAGAGGATGCTGTTGCCGACGTACAGCCAAATCATCACGGCCAAAAAAGAGCCCACCACCCCGTAGGCACTATAACGCCCGCTGGTAAGCACAACTGCCAGGAGTTGCCGTGCGACTTCCCAAAAGACCGATGCGATCGCTGCTGCGGTAAAAGCGTCACTCCAGTTGACATGCCCCCGTGGGTGGAGCCGATAGAGTAGGCCAAAGATGATGGTCGTTGCAAGTAAGCTCAAAATTACCGCCAACACTGCAAATAGCAGGTTGGGATGTTGTGGCAGCGCAAGCCAGACAGAACTGGCTGCGCTTAAGGTAAAGAGGGCCAGCATCAGAATCACCAGGCCCAGCCAGACTACAAAATGAAGGACCTCGACCAGCAAGTAATCCCGAATTTCCTTCACGCGATTGTCTTGAGTTCCCAGGCGGATCCCCCAGACCAGGTCAAAAGATTTTTGCATGTGATAAAAAATAGAAATCAGGCTGCAGGCCAGGACAGCGATTCCCAGTGGTGTGTTCACGGCAGCCCCCTTTTGGACCTGCGCTAAAAGTGTTTCGAGTTGGGAGGAGAGGGCCGCCGACCCTTCGCTGGAAACCAGCGCCAGTAGCTGGTTGCGCTGGTAGTTGAGGATGTCAGATCGTTTTAAGATCAAGCCAACGATCGATACCGCCACGAGCACAATTGGGAAGAAGGCGACGGCAAAGTGGAACGACTGCGAAGCCGCCATAAAAGTTCCACCTTTGTAATTCCAGAGCTGGCTGGTTTTTACGATACGGCTGAGCAAGCGCCGTTGCATGGTTCGGGCGGGTGGATTTGTGTTGTGCTTAATCGTCAACCTTCAGATTCCTCATGATGCGGTTTGTGGTTTCCGAGACGGGTGACGGTGGACTTGCGGTGACCGCCAACGCCTCTTGTGGCTGCCGCAGGGTTCAGGTGGACCGTTGAGGTGGTTTGCTGTAAGGGTAAAATCGTTGCCGAACACTCCGATCTTAATGAAAACCTGCAACCTTACAAGCTGGCCAGAAGAGTGGCAGAGTTGGTTAGTTGGGCTGGCATAGGGAGCGAGTCGCGTTTGGGAGTGGTGAAATAGGCCGAGCAAGCCCAAGCCTCATGTCAGGGGCCATCTGCCCATTGCCGGTCCCCGAATACTGCGCAAGGCACCCGTTGGGTAGGTTTCCCAAGACGTTCTTTGAGGGGCGTTCCAGGGCAAGCCACCCGGGGGCGCCTATTCTTACCGCGGATACCCAATCAGTTAGCTTCGAGACCCGGGAAGTTTTTCCAAAATGGGGCAAACGGCAGTTGTCAACAAGGGCGTCTTCGGTAGTATCCAGTTCCTTGTGGGGCAATGAAAAGTAATTTTAAAAACAGCATAAAATCCGAGTGCAAACTCGACTGGGAATTGAGGGTAAACTACGGGTGAATTCATGGTAAACTGCGGGTCCGCAGAGTTGTGTTCCAGAGCGCCCGATGTTTAGGGCATCCGGTATTTGGCGGCGGCGGACTTGATGGCTCCTGCAGCATGGCGACAGCCCATATGTGTGCGGTGTGCAGTCTTAAGGACGATGGCAAGGTGCTCGATTTGCAGTTCACCCAGTTCCATCTGGTGCCAGGGGGCCAATGTTATTTTTGCATCCTTCGAGAGGAAGTGACCGGTCACTGCTGGAAATGAATGCCGCATTTTGATGTTGCTTTACAGCGCAGATGCACTTAGCTGATTTCAAGTGGGTTGAGTAGCCGCATTGGACGGAAGCTTCCATATAGGTCGCATTGGTTGGCCCATTTTTATAGGATGGATCAAGGTGTAAGAAGTGTGGTTTTAACCTGTGGCAAGTTGCAGCCTCGCTTGTCATAGCCGGAAAGGGTAACTGTCTATCATGCGCGTGTTGATTGGGTTGGTTTTGTTTGCGTTGTTGGCGAGTGTTGGTTTTGCATCGCCGCCAAACATCATTTTTATTCTTGCCGATGACCTGGGGTGGGGGGACCTGGGATGCTATGGGCAGGAAGAAATTCAGACTCCCAACATCGACCGGTTGGCCACCGAGGGAATACGATTTGTCAACGCGTATGCCGGAAACTCCGTGTGCGCCCCTTCTCGTAGTTGCCTGATGCAAGGTTTGCACCCAGGGCACGCACGAGTGCGGGGTAACGGATACAGGCAATACCGCCACTCGCTCCAGGAGGAGGATGTGACGATGGCCCAGGTGTTGCAAAGTGCCGGCTATCGAACCGGACTGTTTGGCAAGTGGGGACTTGGTTTAAGTCGCCAGCCGGGGACCCCCGGGGCTAAAGGTTTTGACGAGTTTTTTGGCTACTTGAACCAGCGCAAGGCACACAGCTATTACCCTCCCTTTCTCTGGCACAACACCGAAAAGATTTTTTTCCCCCAGCACGCCGGTCATCAGCATCGGCAGCAAAGCAGCTACGATGAAAATGGCCGCGTGATTCCCCGTGGGATCAAAAGCCCTGCGGAGGCACACTACTCTTTTGACTTGATTCACGAGCGGTCACTTGAGTTTGTGCGCCAAAATTATCAAAAGCCCTTCTTTCTTTACCTGGCACATACGATTCCGCATGGCCCGATCATCGTCCCGGACCTGGGGCCGTACCGCGACGCCGACTGGCCGTTAGGTCACAAGGAATGGGCGGCGATGATCACACGACTTGATTATGCTGTGGGAGATGTGTTGAGTCTGCTCGAAGAGTTGCAGATTGATGGCCAGACGCTGATCTTTTTTGCCTCGGACAATGGATGTTCCCTGCACGGATACGACCGTGACCGGTCCGTGGAAGGAATTACCGCGCACTTTCAAAACGGTGGCCCTACGCGGGGCGGTAAAGGCAATACATACGATGGTGCTTTTCGTGTGCCGGCAATGGCTCGCTGGCCAGGGGAGATTGAAGCGGGCCAGGTGAGTGACCACATTTGGGCGTTTTGGGATGTGCTCCCCACCACGGCCGAACTGGCTGGGGCGAAGGTGCCGGAAGGGATTGATGGGGTTTCCTTCGTGCCAACCCTGCTTGGCAACCCGGAAGACCAGCCGCAACACGACTACTTGTACTGGGAGTTTCGGCAAAACCAGGCGGTACGGCACAACGACTGGTTTGCCCACCGCAAAAATGGTGGACAGGTCGAGCTTTACAACCTGGCCGACGATCCGCAGCAACAGCACGACCTTGCCGGTGAAAACCGGGCGTTGGCTGCCAAAGCTCTCGCCTGGATGCAGCAGTCGCACGAGCCTAGTGAAGTCTGGCCGAGTCCAGGGGAATCGGTCGCGGCTTTGGAGGCGCGGCTACGGCAGGCTGGTGTTCCGAAGCGCCCCCAGAACGTCAACGACTAAATGCGGTGACTCAACGCCAAGATGTTTGGGAGTCGTTTCGATAGGGACGTGCGGCCATTCCACTGCTAGGTGAGGCTGCCAGTTCACCTGGCGGGCGACTGCCAACGAGCCCAGTGAATCAATAGTTCTGGGCGACCTGGCCATCGGCGATGGTCGCCAGGGCAGCCAGGACAAGGCCTGGGGTGTCGGCCTGAAGCTCGCGGACGCTTTCGTTTACGAAGGCAGACTGACAAAACCACCTGGGTGCTCGCTGCCGAGCCGTTAACAAAGGGAAAGGGTTTTGTTTCGGGTGGTGCGCGCCCGGTGGGAGCAAGCACCCGTTTAAAACTTTTGGTATGGAAAGTTTATCGGAGTATTTTTCGCCGGTTGATCTTGTCACCTAAAAACTATACCAGCCAAAAAACAGGCAGGCCATATCGTCACCGGATGGAACTGGCAAAATCAGGCACAGAAGTTAGGCTTCTGTAGAGGTAGGCCGAAGAAATCGTCCGCACGGGACCTCGCCTCTTGGGACTGTCGTTGAAAAAAATCACTCGGAAAAGGTTTGGTGCCACGAGCAATGGTTGCAGGTTGTAATTCCGTATTCTTCAAAAACACCGCCGTGATGGAACAGGTCGGGATGCCGGCCGTTGGCCCGGCAGAGAGGGAGTTTTTTTCCGTTGGCATCGTGGTAGCCGGCAAAGGCGGGGCAGTCAGTCCGCACCACGTCGTCCGGGCCAGCCGGCTCGTGACGTTGCCAGGGCGCATCGAATGTTGTGGTGGGACGCTGCGGTCCTTGCTGCCAGACCTTGAGCATTCGCGCTGCCTTCTGCAGTGCGTCGACCGCCAGGTCATCGGAGTCGCGGCTGGGGGGGCGCAGCAACAGGCAGTACGGGTCATCGGCCATGATCGTGGCCATAAAACTTTCAAACTCCGGGGCGCGCATCACTCCTGAGGTGCTTTTGCCCACTGGTCCTGTTTTGAGGATGCCGGCGGCGCGGCACACCTCCTGCATGATGCCGGGAAATTCATACTGAATGCGCAAGCCAGGCACGCAGTGATTCAAGTGCCGCTCTTGGGGCCAGTAATGTCCCACGTAGGGAACCTGCAAAATCTCCTCGTAGTAATGCCACAGGGTCACCGTGTTGACCTGCACTCCCAGGCAGAGCACCCGACCGTCCAGGGCGACCAGTTCTTCAAACGGGTTGCCCTTGCCACAGATCGCCGGTGTCTGGCGATGGCCCGACAGCAACTGCCTGCTGGCGGGCCCCACTGCGACCCAGGAGTGCGTCTTGTGACAGCTACGGAGGCTTCCTGGGCGTTTGCGCACGCATTCGGTCAACACGCCCTGGAAACCGGGTTGCTGACTGGTGCAAAAACCGTCGGGGCTACTGCAGTCGCAGTCGCTGTTTCCAAAGTTGGTGCGGTCTCCCCACACGCTGTCGCGAAACACCGGTACAACCAGTGTGCCATCGGGGCCAATTGCATCAAAAAGGCCATTGATCACTGTCTCTGGCCCACCCTCGACCGGTCCCAGCGCGCTGAGCGAACTGTGCATCATCACCACGTTGCCGGGCGCAAGCCCAAGCTCTCGTAGCTGGTTGGTGATTTGAAGGCGTGTTAGTGGGGGCATGAGGTGTGACAGCCTTTTGGCGTAGATGGGGTAGAGAAAGATAGGGAGCCAAGTTGTCCTGGAAAAGGGCTTTTAGAAATTCGATTCGGCCTCTTTGACGGTTCAAGGAGAGTTCCGTGCAGTAAGCGTGAGTCCTGAAAGTAAGCAGGAGTCGTGCGGGTGTAAAGTCGAGTGGTCCACGAATCGTCATGGACCCCAAAAAGGGGGCCTCCAAAAAACCTCCCAGGGACTGCGGTTGGCTGTTTGGTCGGCGATTTTCAGCGGTAAAGGTCCGGTTGTGGCTTTGCCAGACGTTGGGGAAGACCGTCCGTTTTGGTCGAAGAATTATTTTTTGGTTACCGCAAGCGGCTTTCGGGGCTATCAATAGTCTGGCGGACTGGTAGTTGGTAGAATGCCTTCCCGTATTTGTATTTAAGGTTCTATTTTATAGCTGCTTAATGGCTGAGGTTGAGCTTCACGTATGTTTGCACGAAAACAGGACAAAGAGTTTTACCACCGCGAGTTGGCATCTTTTCTGCCAGACCGTATTTTCGATGCACATGCCCACCTGTGGCGCGACAAACCTTACAACGACATGTTTCGCATGTTGGGTGACACTGGTGACATTGGCTATCGGCAGTACCTTGCTTTTGCCGAAGACTTGTATCCTGGTCGGCCGGTTTATGGACTCTTTTTGCCCGTGTTTCCCGTGGAGCATCCAGAAACGATTCCCGAGGCCAACCAGTGGGTTGCACAGCAGGTAGCGGAGCATGAAGCCAATCGAGGGTTGTTCTTTGTGCAGCCCACCGATGATCCGGAATGGGTTCGTCAGGAAGTTCGGCGACTTGGGTTGCACGGGCTGAAGTGCTATCACACGTTTGCAGACACAGTGCCAACCTGGGAAGCACAGATTCCAGAATTCCTGCCAGAACCTGTAGTGAAGGTTGCCGATGAAGAAGGTTGGATGATCACGCTCCACATGGTGCGTTCGCGTGCCGTGGCTGACGAAGGAAATATCCATTGGATCCGGCACTACTGCGAAACTTATCCAAACATGAAATTGATTCTCGCGCACTCGGCACGAGGATTTCAGCCATGTCACAACCTGGAAGGCCTGCCCAAGCTTCGTGGTTTGGAAAATCTCTATTGCGACACGAGTGCCAATTGTGAGCCGATGGCGCACCAGGCGGTGATTCGTATTCTGGGGCATGACCGTTTGATGTACGGTTCCGATTTGCCGATCAGCCATCTACGGGGTCGCAGCTTGGGCGCAGGAGACGCGTTCCTGTGGATTTATGAAGAGACTCCCATTTGGGGCGAGAAGCACCTTAAAATCGATCCAATCCTGGTTGGACTTGAGCATTTGCGTTCGCTCAAGTGGGCGTGTTGGTCGGAAAAACTCACCGACCAGCAGGTCGAGGATATTTTCTGGAACAACGCAGCGCGCCTGATGGATGTGACTGCCGGTTGAATACTCTGGCCGACTGGTTAGAAATGGACACCCAGTGATCGGCGGCAAATCAAGGCGGCTGCCATAGCGGTCAGCCCAAAGGTTGCCCACCAGGGAATATTCAGGCCCAGGATGGGCGTATGCCGCCGAGTATACTGCACGTTGATGGCCGAGATTGGCCCTCCGCTTGGGCATGGCCCTTCGAGTGGATGGAGTATTTGGTCCCACCAGGCGTGGCTCGGCCGGCGGGCAGCAATCCCCATCAAAGGCCCCCCTGCCCTGGCGACCGCCAGCTTTTGCTCGAGGACTTCCGCTCCGGCTTTCCACTGCAGTATGGCCGGCCGGTCCGTTTGCGGACGCACCCTCCAGGAGAGTTGGTGACGCGATGGATCCCAATGCGAGTCGGTTTCTACAACCACGCCCACCGGCTCGAGAAGCACTTCTGGCGGCGGACTTTGTGGGCGGGGAAAAATTTCAACATCGACCACCGATGCCTGTCCTGGCTGAAGAGGCGCGAACTCGTACCACTGCGCCAGTTGGATCAGCAGCAGGCTGATCGGTACCAGCAGCACCAGTGTCGGAGGAAGCGAATGCCACAACCTCAGCCCGGTTGTCTGGAGTAATTGTCCCTGGCACCTGAATGTGACCACCAGATCATGCTTGAACAAACGGATGGCCAGCAGGTGCGCCTTCGTCTGGTCCGCGAGCTCCTTGAGACGCCGCTGGTTGGACGTTTTCCCAAAGACCCACGTCATCACGACCCCGCAGACTGCTCCCCAAAAGAAGAGGCCAGCCAGTGGATGGGATGCGAACGGGGATAGCAGGAGGTCGCCCAAGTGTGACAGCAAAGCGTTGAGGGTACGCATTGGTCAATTACTCGATGTATCCCAGTCCGCGAAGCTGTTTCTCGACTTCCTGGTCGTCGTCAGCCTCACTAAAGTTGGCGGCTTCCCGTTCGAGAATATGCACGATCAGTTCATCGGTACTTGAATATCCGCCCGCCTTGGCGATTTCGGCGAGCCGATCGTACAAGGCACGGTCGAGCTTGATTTTGGTGCTGGAGCGGAACATACGTGAAAAGGTTTTTGGAACTGGCGGTATCGAAAACAGTGCTGGTCGCGGCGATACCCCCTCTCAGGCGATGCAACAAACGGTTGTCGCCGGGACCGGTTTGCGACGACCCGAAACGTATCACAGAACCGGGAATCCGGAAACACGAATCCCCGGCACGGGAACCTTTGGCCTACCGGTGCTTGCCGAATATCGGCCTGCCTGCCATGTCGGTTGGCCGGCTGAGGCCACAAAGGTCCACAATCGAGGGGCCCAGGTCGGTGAGTGCGGGCGTCTCTACCTCGAGCGGTCGATTTGCCAGCAGGATGCCGGGTACCAACTCCGACGCCACGCAGTGGTCACCACTCCAGCGGTTGAGATTGTCCGAGACCGTGTGTTTGCCCAGGCCTCCCAGGGGCGTTTCCCAGCCCACGCGGTAACCATGTTCGTAACCGACGATCAAGTCGGGGGCGACCTTGGGGTCAGCCTCAGGGAACCGCTGGTCGACTCGGATGACCGACTTGATGGGCGTAGCGTCTGGGTGTTGAGGATCGCGAAAATCGGATAACACGACAGCCAGTTCGTCGACCAACTGGCTGTAGTCGTTGCCGGGCGATACGATGCCCTGTTTTTCACGACCTTTCAAATTCACAAACACCGAATTGAGCCCCAACGCGTAGGCACGCGTTTTTGACCAGTCGACCCCCTCGAGGAAATCAACCGAAGCCGGCCTGACTCCTGGTTTTAAAACAAGAAAATCGTGTTCCCACAACAGGCGGTTGATGTTCACTGAGCGGCGATAGGTTGTAAAGCCGTGGTCGGAGAGGACCAATAGCGTATCTTGGTCGCGGAGTTGCTGCAGGGTTTCGCCAACCAGGTGATCCATATGGATGTAAAGATCCTCGATGACGTTCGCGTAACGGTCCCCTTGGGCAGGATCGCGGCCAGGGTGGTGTGGGTCGCGGTCGCGCCAAAACATGTGACTCACCAGGTCGGTCGTGCCGAAGTAATAGAACAGGCACCCGCTTTGAAATTCCGAAAGCACATGCCGGTACTGGTCAACCCGTTCATCGTGCAGGAGATAAGCCTGCTGGAGAAATTCATCTTCGTTCAGTACCCCCTGTTGCAGGGCGTTGTAGTCCTCAGGAATGCCGAGGGTCGAGTAGCGACCGTGACGCTGGGCAAGCTGTTGGGCCATCTCTTCGGGTTGGCTGATTGGCGCGGTCGAGTTCATCGGGTCCACGTTTATCGGACTGATGTAAATCTCGCATTCGGGGTGCACCTGCTTGACGTAAAAACGGACGATGCCGGGCAAGCTCACCGGCGCTTGTGCCGCTTCCAGAAACGGTGCGCCGGGGATTTCAGTGGGTAATTCGATGGGGATCCAATCGCTCCATTCCCCTGCCGTAAGGAGCAGGCGATGCTCGGCGATCTCAATCATCACAAGGTCTTTGGCCGGGTCGCGTGTCACCATCAACGGCACCTTAAGCCGCGGAAGCCGGCCATCGAAGGCGTCGGGGTTAAGCAGGAAATTCTCGGGACCTTCCAGTTCCACTTTTGCCTGGTGGCTTTTGCCCCGCAAGTTGGCATAGACCCGTTTTCCGCCCGTGACTTTTTGTCCTCGCAAAGAGGTATGTGGAGTGACGAACGTAAACTCTCCCAGGCTACCTTGTTCATCGGGAGTGCCCATTCCGCTGATGGTCTCGAGGTTGCCCGGGCCGGTTGCTCCTTGGGGTGGGTAATTCGAGGGCAGGAAGAAAATTTTGGCGCTGCCTCCCTGCTGGACGAGTGGTTGCCAGAAGGCTCCGCCTTGCCGGAGTAGCTCGGGGGCCTGGCCGCTGGAGAGCGGAATCTGCCACTTGCCCAACGACACCGCGCGGGCCGTGCCGGTGGATCGGACGTCGGAGGTCGAAAAGAAAGGACGTACTACGCTTTGGCCCTTGGGATGGGGGTCGCGATGAATGAAGTCAAACACCTGGTGGATGCCCGCGTCGGCACCGCTGATGATGTTCGAAAATGCAACCGGTGTTTGGGGTGGGTCGCTCGTCTTGATCGGTTGAATCGAGCCCCGGTTGGCGAGGTCCGAAAAGTGGGGTACCTTTCCTGCCTCCATCAGTTGGCTGAGCACGACCGGATCCATTCCGTCAAAGGCGAGCACGACAACCCGCCCCTGGTGGCTGGTCCATGGTTTTGGCCTGGAGCGTTCACAGCCAAGCACCCAGGGTGCCGTTGAACTGGAGATCAAGTACTGGAGAAAGTT
>JAKVCB010000209.1 GCA_022448345.1 Pirellulales bacterium | reverse complement strand
CACAGGGTCGCATAATCACCAGCTCGCCTGAGCGCATCCCTGTGTACAACTGAAGCCGCATCATATCACAGGTCTGATGGCTTGCGACCTGCTGGAGAGTTTTGTCAAACGCCTCGCGAGAGACTGGTTCTCGAGGCTGGATTTCCCTGGCCTGGCTTCGACCGGCCTTGAGTGAGTCGACTGAGTCGAGTGCGTGGGTGACCTCACCACTGACCATTTCTTGGGAGGCGGCCCACTTGAACATCCGTCGCACGCGGCGAACGTGATTGTTGATAGTGCGACGAGCCCACCCCCTGGCGATCATTTTCTCGCGCAGCATCTGCAGGGCACGGGGCCCAAACTTCCCAGCGGGCAGCTCTCCGAAATGTTCGTTGAGCATGCGGGCAGCGTAGAGCAGGCATCGATACTCTGAGGTCTGCTCGCCCCCCTTGCGATAATACTCACTGGCATGCTTCAGGTAGGCCAGCAGCAGGTTCTTCACCAGCAACTGATCTTTAGCGACCGCTGTTCCGGTGAGCTGCCAATCGCTGAGAACCTGGGCGAACTTCTGATGGCTAGCCGGGGTGTCGTACTTCCCGAGATAGATGGTCCTGCCATCGATGCGGGTGATGGCTTGGCCTGTGGGCCTGTGTCGTTGATATTTCGGCTGAGATTTTGGGCGCGGCACGGAACTCTCCGTTTTTGTGTAGTACTACACAATTTCGAAGGAAAACCGCACTCGCCGGGCCGACCGACAGGTAACACTAACTAGTGATTCGGTAACAACTTACAACAGTGGAGGATACCGGGCTCGAACCGGTGACCTTTTGGCTGCCAGCCAAACGCTCTCCCAACTGAGCTAATCCCCCATCGCAATTCAACGCGCTACGGCGATTCCTATGTGGTCCACCAACTCTACCTCATAAACCCGTGGTGCAGCAGACCACCACCACCTGTAGACTGTTGATTTTATCTTCGCAGGCTTTTTCCGAAAAGGGCCCTTTCACGAAACCTTGCCGATACAGAGTCCCTTCCGAACCCGGATAATCGCACCCCACCGGAGGGAAGATCCGGTTTCCTGACTCCCGCAGTAAACGTCGACTTAGTTTCTTCAGTAGATCTGCCCGAACCCAGTAGTCTGCGGAAAACAGTCGACTTTCCAGCTATGAACGTATCCAAACTACCCATGAAATACTCTCTGGCAATCGTCAAAGTCGCATTGGCGGCTGGATTGCTGACGCTGCTGATCGTTCAAATTCAAAATCATGGTGGGTTTGCCCGTCTGGCTGGGCAAGAAAAACGCTGGGCCTTTCTGTTTTTGGGGCTTGCCTTCCTACTGATGGCTGTACCACTGAGCTTTGTGCGCTGGTTTGTGCTGGTTCGTGCCCTGAAACTTGATTTTCGGCTGATCGACGCGTTTCGCATTGGCAGCCTGGGCTATGCGCTGAACTTTGTGGCCTTGGGCATTATTGGTGGCGACCTGTTCAAAGCAATCTTCATCGCTCGAGACCAGCCGGGCCGACGGACCGAGGCGGCCGCCACGGTACTGGCCGACCGCGTCACGGGCCTCTTTACGATGCTCCTATTGGCCAGTCTGGCCATCCTGATTTTTGGCTTGGGCCAGGGGGAATCGACACCCGTCAAGCTGGTGTGCCGTGGCACCCTGTGGGCCACCATCGTGACCCTCACAGGAGTTCTCCTGCTGCTTTTTGTTCCCAACGGGCTTTTTGAAATCCTCAAAAACTGGGCCGAAAAACTACCCGGTGTCGGCCGCGTTGCGGTGAACTTGCTTTCGATGGCCCAAACCTACCGCTCCCAAAAACGATATCTCCTGTTGGCACTACTGCTTTCTTTTACTTCCGCATCGATCTACATCACGTCCTACTACTGGGTTTCCAGGGGACTGCCGATCGAAGCGCCCACCCTGGCGGAACATTTTGTCTGCGTGCCACTGGCCCTGTTGACGGGAGTGGTTCCGCTTACCCCCAGTGGATTCGGTACACTGGAGCTGGCATTCGAGGGACTCTTTCGGGTCGTCCCGGCGGTCCCCCCTGCCAACCCGGGAGATGGCTCCATGGTCGCCATTTCACACCGACTGGGGACCATCCTGGTCGCGGCCCTGGCAATCCTGTTTTACCTCACGTGGCGAAAGAAGGTTCCCTTGCCCCACGACCACAAGGCGCCGACTTCGTGCGATTAATCCAGGGAATCTCGGCCAGGAGGGTGGTAATCAACACCGTCAACCGTGACGTTGCCACCCTGGATTTTGATCGGCGGCACCCTCCCGCCAGCCAAATCAGAATCGCGAATCTTTACCTGGGCAAATCCCTCGACCATCATCTCCGCCCGCCCGTTGTCGTAACAAGTGACCCCAACCACGTCGAGCCGGCAGGTGCCACCGGCGCTAATTCCGCAGCGTCCATTGGCACGACACTCCAGCTTGAGAAGTTCACAGTTTTCGACATTGTCCGCCAGGCGAATCCCGTCGCTATGAAATCCTTGAACCGTTAAATTTTGCACACGGACGTAGTCAGTGTTGTAAATGGAAATGCCGACCGGAAGTCCCGCGTGGCGCAGTTGGTATTCACCAGGCAGGCGATCCTGCTCGGTACAAAAATAGAGCTTGCCCCCTATCAGGGCCCACTCGAACGGTTCGAGGCGAGGAACCCTTGCCGACCCACCGACACCCGGTACCCGCTTGAGAGGTCGGCCATCGTAAAAAAGTTGCTGGTAGGTCAACCGGCGGGGCCTGAAGGCAAACACATTGTCGCGATCATGGTGCCAGGCGCCGGCAGCGGCGACGACAGTACCATCGAGGATCGCTCCTCCGCCGTCGAGTACCAAGGGACGACTGGCAAACCCACGATGCTTGGGCCCCCCCAGAAAAACAGACTCCCGATAAGGGATTCCCGTATTGGCCAGCCGAACGCGCCCCCCCTGATCGACCAACTGCAACCCGCGGGAAATGGTACGGACAGGGCCTCCGGCCGAACTAAATTCGGCGGCCCTTCCATTGGCATGGTCGTCGCCAGATTGGTTATTAACAAAGATGTCACGGGCCAGAATGGGCGCGGCCAACAACAAGACAAGCGAAATAACCGCCCCATATCGCCAGTCCATAAAATCAACTCTCCAATGACGCGACGCTGGTTCCACTGAAAACGAGGTTCCACCAGCAATAGCATCGGCGATTGCGAAGGCCCGCGCCAATAATCAAGACGCCTAGCCGCAAAAGCTAGCACCGCCAGCGTGCCGCCAGTCGTGGCAACCAGGCAAAAAACTCGCTACCACAGGGGGTCTTGAAAAAAGGGGCACACGGCTCACTAGTTGAGGCTCGGATCAGTCGGGATCTGCTTGGGATCGATCTGCGGCGCAATGATCCCCAGTCCGATCCGCTGGGTGAGCAACCGCCAGATGTCTTCTGGATCATGCCAAACCTCTTCGCCCGTGGCAGGCGTCACGAGCCATCCACCGACCTCCATCTCGGCCTCAAGTTGGCCACCAGCCCAGCCAGCATGGCCGGCAAAAAGTCGAAAAGGTTCCTGTTGGCGCACGAGTTGATCGAGCGCATCTTTATCGGTTGAAAAAAAGAGCCCCGGCAAAATCTCCGTTTCTGAAAGGCGTTCAATCGTATGGAGTGCCATAAGGGGCCCCGGGACGGGCCCCCCTACAAAAATGGTCTGTGGATTCTCGCATGGCTCGTGGCCGGTTCGCTCCCAAACTTCTGAAATTCGCTTGTCCCCGGGGCGATTCAGCACAAGCCCCAGCCCACCCTGGCTGCTATGTTGGAAAATCAAGACGACACCGCGAGAGAAATTCGGGTCGCCCAAGTGCCGAGATGCAACCAGCAATTGACCAGCAAAACAGTCCATCGTGTAAAACCAGAAGGAAGACAATAGCCGTAGGGCCTTAACCTGACCTGAAAAACAGGCAAAGTATAGCAGGTTGAACATGCCGATGATATTTGAAGACCTTTATTCTTGCCAGTTAAAAGGCTCTGTTCTAACTTCGCTGAAGTGACAGAGCCTTACTGTTTGCGGCAATGAAATAATTGTATTATAATAAGGGATTAGAACGAGGCTCGTGCACCAATTCATCCTCCCCCTGGCAGGTATGAATTTTTTCCCGGAATACCGCTAAATATGCCCGATTTTGTCCAACGAAAAAACGTCAGCGACCTGATTGCTGACAAAATAAAAGACTATATCCTTGACAACGGGCTCAGGCAGGGCGACCGCTTGCCAACCGAACATGAACTGGCTGAACGGTTCGGCGTGAGCCGCATTAGCGTGCGTGAGGCTACCAAGGCACTTGGATTCCTGGGTATTATCGATGCAGCGCCTCGGCGTGGCCTGACCATCGGTGCGGTTAATATGGAGCGTCTATCCCAATACTTGGGGTTCCATTTTGCCGTCGCCGACTACCCATTCGATCAGATCCTCGACGCACGAATCGCGATAGAAGTAGGAGCAGTTCCTCGGGGGATGAAAGGCATTGAGGCCGATCGGTCCGTTCTTAAACAACTGACCTCGCTTGTGGAAAAACTATCGGCAAACGCCCAGACTGCCGAGCCCCAAACACCCGAAGAATGGATCGAACTTGACCTGGAGTTCCACCGTGTGCTGCTGTCGGCTAGCCGCTTGGAACCGCTATTGGCATTTCATGATCTGTTACTCATCTTTTTCAAGCGTATCCGGCCCGACTTATCCCAACATCTGCGGCAACGGTCAGCTGCCGAACACCACCAAATCCTGGAGCTAATTTCGCAACAAGATGTGGCAGGTGTTCAGGAGACGTTGCGAGCCCATATCACAGGCGATGGGTGTATAACCGCCTAACTGAAGCGGTCGATTCAAGTCACCGCGTCCTGGCACCTCACTGCTGGCTCCATCCTCTACACTGCCAAAATGGCACTCCAATCTCAGTTCCCACCGACGGGGCTCCCCATCTGAAAACAGATTTTTTGGCTGAAGTCGTTACCATACCACAAGTTGCGACTGCCATCTAATTCTTGGCACGAAGGTTGCATTTAGGGCCAGCTGGGTTGGCTGCGCCTGTCAACGATGACTGCTCCTGTTCTGAGGAGCAAAGGATTCGATAAGACGGGTCAACAACAGTTACCCCACTGACCGGAGGTGACTGGTTGTCTGGGGGGAGCGTTTCAGCAATGGACCGTTTCTTAGAGGGAAACCGCGGAGGCGAAGGTGGTTTCCTCTGTCCGGGCGTTTGGATCGGCCAACAGGGAGTAAAACCCAACCAGTCCGGCACTGCCAAGTGTTCGATCTGGTGAGGGGATCGCGATGAGCGGGCAAGCACAACCACTGCCCAGGCAACCGCAACACAGATTCCCCAAAGAGCAGTACAAGCGTAAAGAGTAACAGACCATATAAACCACAGTTATGACGAGAGGCGTTTAGGAGTTTCGCTGAACCAGTCCTGGTATTGGCGAATCTTCAGTGAGTTTCACAACCGCCGGCAGTTATTACGATTCAAGTCGTATTGAAGGAGGATTTCAGAGTGGCAAAGCAAATGGTATTTGACGATGAAGCCCGCGCTCCCTTGGCTGCAGGTGTCGAAAAACTG
>JAKVCB010000208.1 GCA_022448345.1 Pirellulales bacterium | reverse complement strand
GAAATGTTTTTGTCAGGCCCTTGGTCAGTGGGCCAAGATGCCTCCACAAACCAACCGGGCTAAAAGCCTTCTGACGACTCCAGGGGTCGCTTGTGGCGGTAGTTCGGCTACCCCTTGGAGACAGCCGGTCTGACAATCGCTGAATCATTATTGTGCCCATTGATTTCTGGCGTCTAGCTTCGGCCTCTTATCCGGATGGAGCGTTCGTGAGCGGGTGGTTGTTATGGCAACCCAGACAAACGATTACGCTGGGCATGCCAGGCGCGAATCTCCGAAAGAACCTTCAAGGCCGCGTCCGCTTGATTAACTGCGACGGACTCAAAATGCTGGGTTATGGACGAGCTTCCGGGCAATGGCAATTCGCAGCTAATGCGGCACAGCCCACCCTGCCCCCAGCGATCGACCGCGACTTGTTGAGCGCCTAAGGACTCTAGCTCGGCCACCACGACCGAGACGGGGGTGGCCGGGCCTGTCGCGGATACCTTTTGGAGCGGTACAGATATGGTGGACAGGGGCTCGTTGCCGGGTCGACTTGTCGCAAGGACAAGTGGTTGTGGCCAGCTTGGCCTGGACAGCGGCTGCCGCGCTCGACGAGGTCGGCCGCCCGGTCGTCCCAACAGTTCGTCGGCTAGTTCAATGGTGCGGCTGGTCAGCGGCTGGATCGCCTCGATGGGACCAAACCTCACAGCTGCCCAGGCAAGGGCAGCCAAAGTTACCAGCATTACCGTCGCACGCGATATTGTTTGCATGATCTAACTCCACTGAGAGGCCCACGCATAAATGCTAGCAAGTCCTGGCCAACCGGAGCGGGATCATAGCTGGCCCGATTTGCCGGCCGCAATGGCAAATCGCCTAGCTGGCTACCGAGCCCCATACTGATTTCGTTAAACTCCCCCTATAATTTACCCCATGAGTGACTTAATCTACCTCGATTACAATGCAACGACCCCACTCTTGCCAGAGGTTCTTGAGGCAATGCGCCTCTGCTACGAAGCTCCCCTGCTAAATCCAGCTAGCCACCACGAATTCGGCCGCCGGGCACGATATGCACTGGGAAATTCTCGGGAGCGGATTGCCGAACTCTTGGGGGCTTCGGTGGGCGGCGATGCCGATCGCGTAATCTTTACTGGTAGCGGTACCGAAGCGAATAATCTTGCCGTCTTTGGCTTAATTGGGGGCCGCGATGCACCGCCCGGCCAGATTATCCTCTCTTCGATCGAACACCCAAGCATCTCAGCTTCTGGAGATTATCTTGCCCGCAAAGGATGGCAGGTCGATCGTCTCGGCGTCGACTCTGATGGCGTTGTTCGGCTCGACCATCTTCGGGCGGTGTTAACCCCTGAAACACGGCTTGTTGCCGTAATGCTTGGCAATAATGAAACGGGCGTGTTGCAACCGGTCGCCAAAATAGCTGCTATTTGCCGGGAGAAAAACGTACTCCTGCACACCGATGCTGCCCAGGTGGTGGGCAAACTGCCGGTCAGTTTTCGCGAATTGAACGCGAATTCCATGAGCCTGGCCGCGCACAAATGCCATGGTCCAGTTGGTATCGGTGCACTGGTAGTACGCCACGGAACCCCGCTTGTGAATGACCAGCATGGCGGATCGCAACAAGCCCAGTTGCGGCCAGGTACGGAATCTGTCCCACTGAGCGCTGGCCTCTCCCGTGCCCTCGAGATGTGGGACGCACAAAGAGAGACGCGACCAACTCACTTGGCGGAACTCCGAGACCGGTTCGAAACCTTGATCACAGCTTCCTGGCCGACCGCGGTGATTCTTGGACAAAACGCCCCCAGATTGCCCCATACGTCGAATATTGCACTGGTGGGTGTCGACCGGCAAGCACTGCTGCTAGCACTCGACCAGGCGGGCGTCGCCTGTTCGACCGGCTCAGCCTGTGCCAGTGGCTCGAGCGAACCGTCCCCGGTTCACCAGGCGATGGGCTGCAGCGAGAAGGTTTGTCAAAGCGCACTCCGTTTCAGCCTTGGTGTTCCGACCACCCGCTCCGACGTTGAAGAGGCTGCCCGCCGCGTAATTGCCACGGCAACCCGCTTGCTAGCCAACAAGCCCGCCTAAAAACTGGCTTGGGTGACTCCCCCGCCAGTGCCCAATGGAGTAGAATCCAGGTCCTGTTTTTTCTATTCGCCGACTGCTTATGGTTGACGTCGGCTTGAACGGAGTCGCTGTGATCCATCAATTCACCGAGATCGACATTCCTGGCGGAGCCTTTGCTCCGGTGATCACGGACTCGACTCAACGTGCTGCATGTGCGACGGCCTGCCTGACGATTGGCACGTTCGTTGCCGGCCCGGAAAATCAACTCGTTGCCGCTGCCGCACAGCGTTGGCTGCCTGAAGGGGAAGCTTGGTGTGGATCCACTTCGGATCCCCTGTTTCTCTGGGGGCCACCAGGGACTGGCAAGACCCACCTGCTCGCTGGGCTCTGCAAGCGATGGCAAGCCAGTCACGGCAAGGATTCTGCCGAATATCTCACGGCCAGTCAATTCCGCGAAGAACTTGCCGATGCATTCAAAACGAATAGCGTTCCCGAATTGCGCCACCGCCTCCGCTCCCGGAAACTACTGGCCATCGACGAGATCCATCGACTGCCCGCAGACTATTATTTGAATGAAGAACTCGTTCACATGCTTGATGCCTTCAAACAAACAGGCGGTTGCGTGCTGCTCGCAAGCGGCGAACCCCCGAGATGCTTGTCGCACTTTTCACCTTCCCTGGTTGATCGCTTACTGGCTGGCTACACACTGGCTTTGTCGGCACCTGGTTTGACGGCCCGACAAGAACTTGCCCGGCGAATTGCTGCTTCGCTTGGTCACGTCCTCTCCGCTGAGGTTGTTGAGTTATTCGGGCGGCTAGTTCCCGGCACCGCCAATGATCTGGCCGGGGCTATTGTAGACATGGTTTATGGTCCTGATGCACCTGCCAAATTCGACGCTAATGAGGTATGGAAGTTTCTCGCCACTCGCGGTGATCGGCGACGGCCAGCTACCCACGACATTATCCGGGTTGTTGCCCGATACTACTCCATCCCCCAAAAAGTACTTAAAAGCAGTTCGCGCCGCCAATCCGTGGCCTTTGCCCGCGCCATGGTTGTTTATTTGACGCGCCGGCTTACCGGCGCGAGCTTTCACCTTATCGGCAAGTCACTGAGTGGTCGCGACCACACGACCATGATCCACAGCTTCCGAAAAATTGACCAACTGGCCCAACACGACATTGCGACCCAACAAGCTATCCAAGAACTCCAAAGACTCCTAACCGTCGTTTAACAATCGTGCAAAACATGTTGATCCCATGTGGACAGCCATGGCCTATTTAAGTCAACTCGTCAAAACCTTCCCTTGCTCCCAACACGTACTTGCTAAAACCAACAGAAGATCAACGCTCCACAAACAGTAAAACAACCAGAAATCCACTGCTCCTTTGGTATGCTAAACCGTTATTCACAGCCAATTTGCTTCGCTTGCAACGTTGATTTCGACACTTTTGGGCAGCTTATAACTACTACTGATGTACTAAAAGAGAATATTATATATCCCCTCGCCACCATGCGTTAAGCTACTTAGCCTTTACAAGGAAACGGATCCATGAAAATCACCTGTAACCGCGAGAAAATGTGGCATGCATTCCAAACAGTCTCTTCAGTCGCTCCCTCACGAAGCCCAAAACCGATCCTACAAAATGTGAAACTCGAAGTAGAATCTGGCAGCGCTATACTCATGGCAACTGATTTGGAAGTTGGCATTCGGTATAGTGTGGATGGTATCGAAGTTGAATCGCCAGGATCGGCTGTCCTGCCCGTCAGTCGATTTGGTTCAATTTTAAGAGAGAGCCGCGATGAAAAATTTCGCATGGAGTCAGACAATCAGGGGACTATAATTCGCGGAGAGCGAAACCAGTTCAAACTTCCAGCAGAAGATCCTGGAACTTTTCCTGCGGTTGCAGCCTTTGAGGAAACAGAATTTTACGAGGTGCCAGCGAGATTGTTCCGGGAACTTATTCGACGGACAGTCCTAGCCACGGACAATGAAAGCAGTCGCTATGCCTTAGGAGGTATTAAACTAGAGTGGGAAAGTAACCAGCTAACAGCTATTGGGACGGATGGCCGCCGTCTTGCCAAGATGGAAGGCCCAACGCAGGCGGTGGAGAATCCAGCAGGAATGGGCGAGTCGACAGTTGTCCCGACACGGGCAATGCAATACATGGACCGGGCCCTGGCGGAAGACGATAGCGAAATCCAATTAGCAGTTCGTGAAAATGAAATTCTGGTCAAGAACCCGCGGGTAACGCTTTACTCCAGGCTCTTGGAAGGGCGTTTTCCGCGTTGGAGAGATGTATTCCCGGAACGTGAGCAGTCCGTAAAACTTGATTTGGTAGTGGGCCCATTTCAAGCTGCTGTGCGGCAAGCAGCTATTGTTACCAGCGACGAAAGTCGAGGGGTTGATTTTACATTTGGTGAAGGGACATTGGTGCTGGCAGGGCAGACGGCAGAGGTAGGCCAATCGCGGGTCGAGTTGCCTATTTCTTACGATGGTGCCCCAATTACCATTACACTCGATCCTCGATTCGTTACGGATTTTCTCAAGGTGCTTGATCCTGAAAAATCATTCACGATAGATCTACAGGATAGTGAAGGAGCGATCGTTTGTACGACCGACGATGGCTACGGTTACGTGATAATGCCGCTAGCGCGAGACCGATGATTTCAAATCCATTCGTGCTGGTTGAGCCCTACCAGGTGGGGAGACACAAAAACGGAAGTTTCCACGGATGAAGTAAGCCCGACAGGGAGGACAATCCCATGAAACGCTTGCCTTATGATGAGGCACTCATGGATGTGACAACAAAACGAGACCGAGAACAGCGACGCTATCATGCCCGCCAGCCAAAGAAAATTCGCAACGTGTTGGCCCAGTTGATTAGCAAGCGTGGGTATGGGCGGGTCGAAACCAACGAATTACTGGCGGACCAGTGGCGGATAGCGGTCGGAGAAGCCGGAGCCAAATTCAGTCATGCCTGTCGAGTTCGAAGGGGCAATCTGGAGGTCCTGGTGGCCAACTCGACCGTTTTGCAAGAACTCACATTTCAACAACAGCAAATCCTTGAAAAACTACAAAAGCAACTGCCAGAAGCAGGAATTCGAGCACTCCGTTTTCGTAGTGGTCCGTTGCCCGGCGGTTCCCATTGAAGCCCTCGTTGACGGGGTCTCTAGAAAGGTCCATTTCTCTACAAAATCGGACTGAGAAAACCAACGATAACCGGGTATAATTTTGGGTGGAGATACCTTCTCCTACACCAGCTTTTTAGCCCGCCTACCTGAAACTGCCGATGACACCAGCAGACGACTCAGAAAACAACCCAGCGCCGAATGCTTACGGTGCCAAGGATCTGGAACACCTTAGCGATCTGGAACATGTTCGCGAACGGCCCAGTATGTATATCGCCGATACCACGACACGAGGGTTACATCACCTCGTGTACGAGGTGGTCGATAATTCTATTGATGAAGCAATGGCCGGCCATGCCACAGAGATTCGGGTATCGATCA
>JAKVCB010000207.1 GCA_022448345.1 Pirellulales bacterium | reverse complement strand
AGGAAAACAGGCCGTGTTGCATTACCGGGTGATGGGACGTACGGCGGATGCGTCATGGTTGGAAATTGAACTGGAAACGGGTCGTACCCACCAGATTCGCGTGCAGGCAGCATCGCGTGGATACCCGATTCTGGGAGACAGGCAGTATGGCTCGACTCGTCTTTTTGGTCCTCCGCACGACGACGTTCGGTTGCGAGCGATCGCGCTGCACGCACGACAATTGGGATTTGCCCATCCCATGACCCGCGCCGCAGTGGAGGTGGTGGCGCCTGTGAGCGATGCCTGGCTGAGTGCCGGGATTGCAGAATTGGTCACAGGTTGCAAGGGACCGTAGTTCTGGTCAGCTTGCCGCTGGACTTCAGTCCGAGTTTTTGGACTTGGACGATTGGGTCCCCGAGCTACTGGACTTCGAGTCGGTCTTTTTCGCAGACGAGGTGTCGCTGCTCTTTTTTTTGTCGCTGGCCTTTTTTTCTTTTTCGGCCCCTTTTTTGTAAGAGTCGCTGCGGTAGTCGGTCTCGTAAAAACCAGAGCCCTTAAAGACCACTGCTGCCCCAGTCCCGAACAGTCGGCGCAGTTTCAGTTTGCTACACTCGGGGCATTTCCGCTTGACGGGGGCAGAAATTGACTGAAACAGTTCAAACTCGTGGCCACAGGCGTCGCACTCGTAGTCGTAAGTTGGCATAGGAGGATGTTCGGGAGTCGAGGGTAAGGTTTATGATTCGGCCGGACCGGAAGAAACGATAACGTGGGGTGCTCTCACCACGCGCTGGTGCAGTCGGCACCCAGTTTGAGTAACCATGATCACGGTCCCCGCTGGAATTTCATCAGACGGCTGTTGGAGGATGGCTTCATGTTGCTCGGGATCAAAAGGCTGACCCTCTGCCTCAATCGGTTCACACTTGTGGGTCGTCAGGACGTTGGCCAGTTGTTGGCGTACCAGCTTGAAACCTTCCAGCAGGCTCTCGACGTCGGAATCTTTTTCGGCCGCTTCGATTGCGCGATCCATGTTGTCGCCAACCGGAAGGAGGTCTCGCATTAGAGGCAGCGATCCGTAACGCCGTTCGTCGTTGATTTCCCGAGCGGCCCGCTGCTGGATATTTTGCATCTCGGCTTGAAGGCGGAGAGTTCGATCTTTTTGTGCTTCCAGTTCAGTTGCCAGATCTTGCTCGGGAGACAATTCCTCGTGGGCAGTATCCTCAGCAATTCGCAGATCATCTTCGGAGGACGTATCTGCCGGTGGTGGATCTTTTTCTGTGGGCACGAATTTCAACTCCTCGCAATGGACAATGTTAGGACGTCTGGACTTCATCGGTCGGCGTCTGGGCTTCATCGGTTGCAGTGAAGTAGTCTTTCAGCTTTCCGAAGAAGCTTTTGCGCTCGGGTGCCACATGTTTTTGCTCGAGTTCCGCAAGCTGGCGTAAAAGTTGTTTCTCTTCTTTGGAGAGCTTTTTGGGAACTTCGATGGAGACTTGAACCAACAAATCGCCCCGGCCGCGGCGTCGAGGGTCGGGCATGCCTTCACCATGCATGCGAAAAACACTTCCCGATTGGGTACCGGTGGGGACTTTTAGTTCGCCTCGTCCCTGGAGAGTTGGAACTTCCAGGGTGGTCCCCAGGGTGGCTTGGGCATAAGTAATAGGAACACGGCAGATGAGGTGTTGTCCATCCCGTTCAAACAGGGAGTGGGGATCGACCGAGATAAAACAGTAACAATCTCCTGGAACCCCACCGCCAGGGCTTGGTTCTCCCTGCCCGCTGATCCGTACCCGCGTGTCGTTGTCGACCCCCGCGGGGATGTTCACTGTGGTCACGACCTTTTTTAGCTGTTGTCCAGTTCCTTCGCAGGTCTGGCACGGATCGTCGACAACCGAACCCTGGCCATGACAGGCAGGGCAGGTCGTTTGCATGCGTACAATTCCAGCCGATTGGACAACGCGGCCATGACCACCACAGTAAGAACACGCCACCCGCTCGCTGCCGGTTGATGCGCCCGATCCACTGCAGTCAACACATGTTTCGTGACGGTGGAAGCTGACCTCGGTGGTCACGCCCTGGGCGGCCTCATGCAGTGAGAGGTTGACATCGCAGCGAACGTCACGGCCTTTGCGGGGACGCCGTTGTCCGCCCCCTCCGCCAAAGATGTCACCGAAGATGTCGCCAAAGGCGGAGAAGATGTCTTCCACGTCGTGGAATTGACTGCCTCCCTGGCCATTGACGCCTGCATGTCCGAAGCGGTCAAAGCGAGCACGTTTCTCTTCGTCGCCCAGTATTTCAAAAGCTTCGGCTGCTTCCTTGAAGCGTGAAATGGCATCTTCATCACCCGGATTCTTGTCGGGATGGAACCTGATGGCAAGCTTCCGATAGGCGACAGAGATTTCTTCTGTCGACGAAGTCCTTTCGACGCCAAGCACGGTGTAATAATCGCGGGGCTGAGCCATGGGCATGATAGTATGCGAATTCGGGCTGTGGCAACGAAGACCGGTTTTCTACCTGGCTTTCTACCTGGCCAGGTGCCAGGATTGTCAATATGCAAGTGGGCCACTTTGCCCCCAGGCGAAGCGGCCCACCGCGAATTTCAAGGTGTTGTGTCTGTGGTTAGCGGATACTGCCAATAACGGCCCGCTTGTCATTCTCGTTCGGATCAAAGTTGGTGACCAAAGCTTCGGTCGTCAGTAGCAGGCCTGCAATACTTGCTGCGTTGGAGAGTGCAGTCTTTACGACCTTGGTGGGATCGATAACACCTGCTTTGTACATGTCGACATATTTTCCGGCGTTGGCATCGTAACCCGTATTAGTCGGCTTTTGACTGATTTCGTCGGCGACGACACTTCCACTCAAGCCACCGTTGTCGGCGATTTGCTTGACCGGGGCATTGAGAACACGAAGTATGATATCGACCCCAATTTTTTCATCGCCTTTGGCACTCGAACGTGCAGCCTGGACGGCCTCTCGCGACCGCAGCAGCGCTACGCCACCGCCGGGAAGAATGCCTTCTTCGACTGCAGCTCGGGTTGCATGCAGAGCATCTTCAACGCGAGCCTTTTTCTGTTTCATGTCTGCTTCACTGTTGGCACCAACCGAAATAATTGCCACACCACCGGTCAGCTTGGCAAGGCGTTCCTGGAACTTCTCGCGATCGTAGTCGCTGGTTGTTGCCTCAATCCCTTTGCGGATCTGGCCGATTCGCTTTTGGATGTCGGACGTAGTTCCTGCCCCTTCGATGATGGTGCAAGCATCTTTGGAGACCGAGATTTTCTTGGCCTGCCCCATCTCGGCAAGGGTGATGGTCTCGAGCTTCTGGCCGAGATCTTCGCTAATGAGTGTGCCACCAGTGAGCGTTGCAATGTCGCCCAACATGGCCTTGCGGCGGTCGCCAAAGCCTGGTGCTTTGACGGCACAAACGTTAAGTACACCGCGTAGCTTATTGACCACCAAGGCAGCCAACGCCTCGCCTTCGATGTCCTCGGCGATGATCAGCAGTGGCTTACCCTGCTGGCCTACCTGCTCGAGGATTGGCAACAACTCCCGCAGATTGCTGATTTTCTTTTCGTGGATCAGCAAGAAAGCGTTTTCCAAAACACATTCCATGTCGGCAGTTTCGTTGATGAAATAGGGTGACAAGTATCCCTTGTCAAACTGCATGCCCTCCACCAATTCGAGAGTCGTATCGGTCGTTTTTCCTTCCTCGACGGTGATCACACCATCTTTGCCAACTTTTTCCATCGCATCGGCCAGCAAGTCTCCGATCACTCGATCGTTGTTTGCGCTAATCGCCCCGACTTGTGCGATCTCTTCTTTGCTTGAGACCTTCTTGGCCATGCTGTCGAGCTGATCAACAGCTGCTGCAACAGCCTTGTCGATACCACGTCGAACCGACATTGGGTTGCTTCCTGCAACAATGTTCCGCATGCCCTCGTGCAAAATGGCCCGTGCGAGGACCGTTGCTGTCGTGGTGCCATCACCCGCTAGCGAAGAGGTCTTGTCGGCAACTTCATGCACCAACTTGGCCCCCATGTTCTCGAAAGGATCTTCGAGCTCAACTTCCTTGCTGACGGTTACGCCATCTTTGGTGACGGACGGTCCCCCAAAGGATTTGTTGATGATCACGTTGCGACCTGTGGGGCCCATCGTGATTGCAACTGCGTTAGCTAATTTGTCTACGCCTGAGAGCATCTTGGCTCGGGCGGCATCATCGAACATTAATTGCTTTGCCACGGTATTGGTTCCTGTTAAAGGATCTCTCTTGGTACGTCTTATAAAAATGCGTACGTCTTAGTACGTCTTAAAATTTGCTATCCGATTCGCCTGGGAGCCCCTTGCGACAAACTTCTGAACTAGGACATTTTTGCGAGGATGTCGGTCTCACGCATAATTTTCAATTCGTTGCCATCGACTTCGACGTCCGAGCCGCCGTAGCGGCCAAATACGACCTCATCGCCAATGCCAATCGACAATTCACCTCGGTTGCCGCTATCGAGAAGCTTACCAGGGCCAACGGCAACAACTTTGCCGCGTTGCGGTTTTTCCTGGGCTGCATCTGGCAGCACAATGCCGCCAGCGGTTACTTCCTCGGCTTCAAGCGGCTGTACGACTACGCGATCCTCCAAAGGACGAAGATTAAGTTTAGCCATCGTAAGGGTATTCCTTCCTGTTTGGTTTAAAATGTTTTGTTGTTCGGTTGATGGTTTTGGGATCGTGAGGTTCTTGGGACCGGATAACTTTTCTTCTTCCGGCGAGGACCTTCAGGAGACTCTTCCACCGTCAAAGGCTGCTGCCAGTTTGCCAGCGATTACATCATTCCAGGCATGCCACCCATGCCACCCATTCCACCCATGCCAGGCATGCCGCCACCCATTCCGGGCATGCCGCCACCCATGCCACCCATTCCAGGCATGCCGCCACCCATGCCGTGATCGTGGTGATCGTGGCCGGCTGCGTCAGCTTCTTCTTCCTGGGGAATCTCGGTAATGAGCGACTCGGTCGTGAGCAGCAATGCCGCCACACTTGCCGCATTTTGTAGGGCAGTGCGGACAACCATCGCAGGATCGATCACGCCGACGGAGATCAGGTCGCCGTATTCATCCTTGTCTGCATTGTAGCCTTCGCTCTTTCCTTTGAGGTTGCGCACGCGGTTCACAACCACGTCACCATCCACTCCCGCGTTTTCAGCAATGTAGCGGAGTGGGTAGCAAAGCACATTTCGCACGATTTCGGCGCCTAATGCTTCATCACCTTCGATGTTGAGTTTGTCGACCACCTTCTCGCTTCGCAACAGGGTTACGCCACCCCCAGGGACAATTCCCTCGGACAAGGCCGCATGGGTTGCCGAACGGGCGTCATCGAAGAGGGCTTTGCGCTCTTTCATTTCCGATTCGGTTGCCGCACCAACCTTGATTTGAGCAACACCGCCGGCCAGCTTGGCAAGACGTTCCTGAAGCTTTTCCCGGTCGTAGTCACTGTCGGTGGAGTCAATTTCGCGACGAATTTGTTCGGCCCGGCCAAGGATGCCATCTTTCGAACCTCCTCCGCCGACGATTGTCGTTTCGTCGCTACCGATGATAATCTTCTTGGCCTTACCCAGGTCAGAAAGCTGAACGGCATCCAGCTTGATTCCTAAATCCTTGAAGATCGCTGTACCACCGGTTAGCGTTGCAAT
>JAKVCB010000206.1 GCA_022448345.1 Pirellulales bacterium | reverse complement strand
CCAGCCCACCAACAACAGGTCGTGGATTTATTGCGAGAAAGTTGCCATGCAGAAAATATTGCCCTGTTGTTGGTGACCCATGCAACGGAAGTCTCCGACCAGTTTGAGCGGGTTGAGGACCTGGAAAACATTAACCGAGTCGCAGGAGGAGCCGCACCCGCCGGAACCATCGACGGCACAGCTTGAAACCCAGTTCCAGGGTTTCTCGAAGTTTAAAACCCGGTCTCGTAGCATCTTCATACAGAACTTCTGGCAGAACTCAATTTCCCTCACCCCCAAATACATCGACTGATGCCTTTTTGGAAAATTGCGTGGCGAAACATGGAACAACGGGCACTCGCTTCGTCGTTGACTGGTCTGTCGATGGCTCTTGGCGTTGCCGTGATGATTTGTGTAATCGTCATTCACAGCGTGACAGTCCGCCAGTTTGAACAGGATGCCCAGGGTTATCACCTGATTGTAGGCGGCAAGAGTGGCCCTCTACAGTTGGTATTAAGTACCGTGTATCACCTCGGCAAACCTGACTACCCGATACCCTACAGTTACTATCAGAAATTCTCCTCTGGTGAGTTTGCGGACGTGACAAAATTAGCCGTCCCATACTGCCTGGGCGATAGCTACGAAGCACCAAACGGAAAACTTTTTCGGGTGATCGGAACCACTCCAGACCTGTTTGACCAGATCGTCTACCAGAAAAATCAGGATGGTTCGGATCGGCGATACGAATTTCGTGCAGGCAGAAATTTTAAGGCGGACCATTTTTTCGAGGCGGTTGTCGGTTCCGTGGTTGCCGCACAGGCGGGGCTTCAGGTTGGCGACCCGCTCAATCCCACACACGGCATTACCGGTACCGGAGAGAAACATCGGCAATTCAAGATTGTTGGCATTCTCGCGCCAACAGGCACGGCGAATGATCGCGCCGTGTTCGTGAACATTGAAGGGTTTTATTTGCTCGAAGGTCACGCACTTTCTCGACCTGAAGGAGTTTCCGTCGAAGAACTGATATGCTCAACTCCTATCGGAACTGCGAATGACGGATCCCCGGTAGAACCTTTGGCAGACCAACTGCGGGAGGTAACCTCGATTCTTGTTGTGTGCATTGACGAGTTCGGACCGCTTGTTCTGGACACCGCGATCAACAAGAGCAAAGAGCGGATTGCTCAGGCTGTTTCTCCAGTAAGTGAAGTCGCTCGCATGTTGGACCGGATCGTAGGTCCGATACGCTTGATCCTGTTTGTGATGACGATCTTGATCCTGATTGTTGCAGGAATCAGCATTCTGGTCAGCATTTATAACTCTATGAGCGAGCGAAGCCACGATATTGCGGTGATGCGAGCCTTGGGGGCAAGCCGACGCGCGGTCATGAGCATCATTCTCGTGGAATCCATCCTCCTCTCCCTGTGTGGCGGGTTCGCAGGTATGCTGTTGGGACATGGGTTGATCGCTTTGGCCAGTCCGTATGTCGAGGCTCATACGGGGGTAACGCTCAGTTTGTTCCAGTTTGATTGGCAGGAAATGACCCTCGTGCCTGGGTTATTATTGCTGGCAACGGTTGTCGGCTTTCTCCCGGCCCTGGCTGCCTATCGAACCGACGTCGCCAAAGCGCTCAGCGCGGGCTAGACGAACAGGTCCGAACCGCACCAACCTGCTGAAAAACCATATTCCAACCGTGGGCAAACCCGTAGAATAAAGGTTCAGTCGTTGCCACACCTTCCAACAGTTACTCCGGCTCGATTCCATTCACCTGAAATACAACGGTATGACAATCGCATCATGTTTTCCAAGAATATTTTTGGGTTGATTTTCTTTTTTTGCCCGCTAATTTTCGGGAGTGCGGCACTACAAGCGTGTCCGTTCTGCAGCGCCACTGCCCAAACGCTCAGCCAGGAAATGGATTCGTCAGACGTCGTCGTCCTGGCACGCCTCGTTAAAGGGGCTTTGCCTCCGAAAAATGGTCCCGACGCACTAGGACGCTTCGGAGTGATTGATCCTGACACAGGAATTGCAACCTTCGAAATCTACAAAACGCTCAAGGGCGAACCTTTGCTGAAAGGCATTGAAAAGATCGACGTCGTTTTCTTCGGCCCACCCGAAAAAGACAAATCGTTCCTGATCACCGGAATTGGCACGGAAAAAGTTGACTGGAGTACGCCCCTGCCTTTATCAGACAAAGCCGTCCAGTACGTCGAGCAGCTTCCAAATTTGCCCGCCGACGGGGCCGCGAGGCTGGAATTTTTTCAGCAGCACCTGGAAGATGATAATCCCCTTTTACGGCAAGACTCCTATGACGAGTTTGCGCGAGCGCCATACGACGAGGTCATCGCGTTGGCAGATCGAATGGATCACGATCAACTCGTTGAGTGGATTTCCAGTTCAACCACCGGACCCAGCCGGCGACGACTCTATCTCACTATGTTGGGGGTATGTGGGAACCAAGGCGATCTTCCCCTGCTGAAGGATATGATCTTTTCAGACCACCGCGAAGTTGAACCCGGTGTAAAACAACTTGTGCAAGCCGGGTTGTCTCTCGGGGGTCCTATCGCTTTACCCTTGGTAACCGAGATCGTGCGGAGCCATGAACGATCTAGAAAGCTTGGTCTTGATGCGATGATCGCCTGTTACATCAAGCTGGCCGGTCCAGAAGTCCTCCCCGCGATCAACGAAAGATTTTTGAAAGACACCAAGGCTGAATACACTCATACCTACAACGCGTTGATGGCGTTACGATTTCACGGTGAAGAGACGGATGTTATTCCACGCAAACAGTTGCTCGAGTCGGTACGACTCTTGTTGGATCATCCCGACTTTGCCGATCAAGTCATCCCCGACCTGGCCCGCTGGGATGATTGGGAAATCCTGGACCGTCTCGTCGCCATGTTCGGCAATGCCGATGATCGGAGCTTTGTGCGACAACCTATTGTTACCTACCTGATCGTCGCAAGCGAACAGGAAGGCGATGTCGGTACGCGTGCAAAAAAAGCGCTCGAAAAACTGGAATCGCTGGACCCTGAATCGGTCGAACGAGCCCGCAGCTTGATGGCCTTTGGCTACCTGGGCAGGTCGAGGCCATCCGGAGACAATAGCAATTACACTCGTCAGGGAGATGATCCCGAACCTGAAAAAGAGGCTGCATCCAATCCTGCCAACCCCTCCGCAGACACCGCGCAAGCGGAAAACTCTCTGGAATCAGATCCTGGAAAACCGGCCCATCCAACAAACACCAATAGTGACATCACCAATATTCCTGATCCGGCTGATCCGCAGTTCAACACCGGCACTACGCCGATTTACGATGGAGTTACCCCCCCAACCGATGGAGTTACCTCCCCAACCACCGTAGCGATTCAGAAAGATACCCCACAGGAAGAATCCAGTCCGAATCGTTCGCAATCCTCGGAAGCGAAGCCAGCCGCCTCAGATGGGAGTGAATTGACGAACGCCGTGACCGCCCGTGCCGTACCCGTCACCGATCGTGAACCACCATCCAGCACAACTTCAAGCCATGAACTTGACACACCCGCGACTCCAAGCAGAATAGCCACCCTTGGTGTACCCCTCCTGGCAGGGGCATTGCTGATGGGATTGTTCTGGCTGATCTTAAAAAGTGGATCTGCGTGACCTGAGCTTGCTGTGCGTTAGAATAATCGAGGTGGGTTGCGATCCTGGCAACCCACCTGCTTTTAGAATTGCCACCTCTGAAGGAGGCACCCGGACCAGCGTTACACCACTCCCTGAAACTTGTCGGAACTCAGAAAAATCGAGCGGCCTGCAAAAGCAGGATCCATCCAACGGATACTAAAAAGTTCACCAACAGCATCATGTCCACAACTGCCTCCATGTCATCGACCTCCCTTGATGAAGGTAATTCCTCCGAACAGCTCAGGCACAATGGGGCGCTTGAGTACCGCGCATTGCACACAGGTGCCGTCGCCGGATTGGTACTTGGTATTGCATCGGTCTTTACCTTGGCAATTGCCACCAGCGGTATTGAAGCTTGTTTAATGGTATGCCCAATTCCCTTGATCGCGATGTTTCTTTGCCTCCGGGCGTGGCTGCAAATTCGCCAACACAGTGACCAATACACTGGACGCCCCCTCGCCATCGCCGGGTTTGTCCTGGCAACCTTCTTCCTTGTGACTGGAGTCGGTTACGGCAGCTACGTGTATGCGACAGAAGTCCCAGAAGGTTACACACGAATAACGTTCGGAAAAATGAAACCAAATGAAATCGAAGAACGCGGCAGAAAACTCATTCCTGACGACATTGCTGCACTGCAAGGCCAAAAGGTCTTTATCAAGGGTTATATTCGACCCGATTCACTGGCCATACGAAAAAACGCGAAAAACTTTCTCTTGGTAAGAGACAATAATCAATGTTGCTTCGGCGATTTTTCCAAAGTCAAATACTACGATCAAATCCAGGTTGACTTGCAAGGCTCGTTGACGGTGGACTATTCAACCGGAATTTTTCGCATAGGCGGCACCCTGCAGCTTCACCCAGAAAATTTGTTGCGTGGACCGGGGACTCCCGTGTTTTCACTGGTAGCCGATCATGCAAAATAGGCCCCGGGGGAATTCCCGCATTGCCCCTGGGCTACCGGAACCCATTTGTCGCCACCCCACACCCAACACACTCCTGCGTCGGTTACCATGCTGTGTCCTCGCAAAGTCAACTGCCTAGGTCTTACACCGCTCTTCGTCATTTTCGGGACGATCTCTGGATGCGGATCGGCTGCAGTTACGACCGCCAATGGAAGCATCAATCGGAACACACCCGCAGTTTTGAATGATGAAGCTTCCCCCCGCTCAAGCAGCAAAAGTCCTGATCCAGGCAAGACAAACCACGCACTCACCACAAAACGTGAAACGGCTTCACCAGCAGCAGCTGAAAGTACCACCCTTGAAGTCCCATCTGCCTCGACACTTTTGGCCGACAAAACGTTCGACGACCTCAAATTCGATATTGAACCCGATGCACCCTTTGACCGTTCGTTACTTACGCCAGAAATTGAAGCTCTTGCTGGTCGGCCGATTCGCATTCGCGGCTATATTCTTCCAACAGCGCAAAAACGTGGGATCAAGCAATTTGTTCTGGTACGCGACAACCAGGAATGTTGTTTTGGACCTGGTGCCGCACTTTACGATTGCATTCTCATAAGAATGCAACCAGGGAAAACGGCTGAATTCTCTATCCGGCCAGTGGCCGTCACTGGCAAATTTGAAATTCAAGAATTCAAAGGGCCAGATGGCCGGCATCTGGCAATCTTTCAAATGCGTGGCGAAGAGGTCAAGTAACCTGTCGGTTGGTTGCGTCAACGACAGGTGCCCCTGGGAAACATCCAGGCGGCCAGGACAAGGGGTCCAAAAAGGCACCATCGGGCCTTCACGGTTGTGCAAATTGTAACGACAAAGAGGCCCGACCTAGATTGTTCTCTGCTGGTACATCTCCAAAATCGCCTCAGGCGGCGTTCCTGGCAGGGTGGCGAGGTTTCTTCCCTTTGGGGGTGTTGAGGCGCTTGTTTCGTACGCGCCTGGAGCCCTCCAGGACTACCACAGTTGCCACTGGTCGAAGGTCAACACATAGATACCCAACAACAAGTTCGTGACTGCATGGGCTGCCACACAATTCCAAATGTTCTTGGTATATATCAACAGCCAGGTAACCATT
>JAKVCB010000205.1 GCA_022448345.1 Pirellulales bacterium | reverse complement strand
TCAGCAGCAGTAGTACTCATTAGCTATTGCCTTGATCAAAAAAGGAGGGGATGGGGATCAGGAGTAATATAAGGGTGCATTCAACCTGAAAAAAAATGTTGCCGGGACACCCAAATCCAGTCAAGTGTCCAAAACAACTTCTCGCAAGAAGGAAAACGTAATTCCCCGACGCTTCCAGTGCCACTGTCATGGCCCCTATACTTCCCCTAATAATGGAAAAATAAACCTTCCGGGCCCTTCAGCCTTTACCTTCATCGGAGATAAATAGATGCGATTCCTCCTGACCCTCTCCCTAGCTTTCGGAGTATTGACCACAATGGCCACCGCTGATGACCACGAATGTGCCCTGAATTTCAAGGCAAAAACCATCGACGGCAAGACCGTTGACCTCGAAGATTACGAGGGAAACGTCGTTCTCGTGGTCAACACAGCGAGTCAATGTGGGCTAACCCCACAATATGCGGGGCTTGAGAAGCTTTACGCCGAATACAAGGATGACGGACTCGTCATTCTGGGGTTCCCCTGCAACCAATTCGGGCGGCAAGAGCCTGGCAGCGACGCTGACATCAAGAACTTCTGCACATCAAGGTATAAAGTGACCTTTCCAATGTTCAGTAAAATCGACGTCAATGGCGACGGCGCCGCACCAATCTACAAGTACTTGACCAGCAAAGATGCAAAACCGGCCGGGAAAGGCAACGTCAGCTGGAACTTTGAAAAGTTCCTGATCGACCGAGAGGGCAACCTGGTTAACCGTTTCGCTCCACGAACCCGCCCAGAAGACGCCGAGCTTGTCAAACAGATCAAGACTCAGCTGGATAACAAGTGATGTCAGAGCCTCCAATCGGATCCACGGTCGAAAGAGCTACCATAGGTCAAGTGACTCAACGAAGAGATCAGGCAGGAGGGGTCAGTGAATGGCTGAGTTTGCCGAGCGCTGATATATTTCGCGAGTTGGCAGGCAAATCCGATCGGATCTGTATCGAATCGAGTGCTGAGAGGCTGATGTTTGCCAGTTTTCGCCGTTGATGGGCTGTTCAGCTGGCTCGCACTGATCTCCTAGATCGAAGGCAAAATGATGGCGATTTTGTCGGTCCACAAATGCCCTCGCTCTAAGTGCGCGGGCATTTTTTCGTCTATCATTCCCATATCCTTCCAGATTACTGATTCGATGAAGTCAAATGCTCTGAAACTCCGTACTTTTCAGCATTGTTGGAGTCAGGGCCCCCGAGGCCCCTGAACCAAGGCCCGTCGATTAACACCAAGGCCCGTCGATTAACTCTCGTTCACGCTTCAACGCCGCTATCTAGATCCATGCGATTCAACTTCCCGCGCCTGCTCATATATTTAGCTTTCACCAATGTCACAAGCTCGGTTTTCAGCGATGAACCTCTTTTGCGGCCAAATGACCGGGTCGCGATTTTGGGTGGCACGTTTGTTGAGAGGATGCAGGCCTCGGGTGACTTTGAGGCAGAACTTCAATATCGCCGACCTGACTGGAACCTGAGTTTCCGCAATATTGGCTGGTCTGGCGATGATGTTCACGGCATCGGGCGGAAGCGGTTTGACAGCCCCGCCGATGGCTTTAAACGGATACTGAAAGATGTGGAAACATCTGACGCAAATGTTGTGTTGCTGGCCTACGGTTTTTCAGAAGCTTCAGATGGTCAACCTGCCGTCGCGCGCTTTGGGGCTGGCCTTGCGAGGCTGGCAGATGAATTACGGAAGCAGCAGAAACATGTGATCCTGCTGACTCCTGTCGCAATGCCCGGCTATAAGGTTACTGGCTACGATCAATGGTTGAGTGAATGTCGTTCAATCGTAGAGAGGGTGGGGAAAGATCGTGACATTCCGGTAGTTTCCGTTCAATGGGTGCCATCGAAGGGCCAAGTCACCCATGACCGTTTGCTTCCCAATGGGGAAGGCTATTCCGCCTACGCCGCCTCTGTTGCGGGTGCTCTAGTGGGCCAAGTCGACTCCGAGCCCCCTTCAGAATCCAAGAAAACGAAATTAAAACAGCTTATCAGCCGGAAAAACCAGCTTTTTTTCCACCGCTACCGTCCTCAAAACGAAACGTACCTGTACTTGTTTCGAAAACACGAGCAGGGCAACAACGCTGTAGAAATCCCCCAATTTGATCCCCTGATCAAACAAGCGGACCAGGCAATCTGGCAATCATCGGGATCCTGAAAGGGGTCTTTCAGGCCCCGGACAGACTTTCATACAACAATGCCAAGTTGCGAACAATCAGGAGCTGGCATTCTTCTGGCTTGGTCATTGCCAGTTTCCTCTGTCGAGCTTACGCTTTTCCATTCGCGCTGCGGCAGATCCTGCGGCTTTGAGAATTGAAAACCTGGAGTTTTGTGGTGTCTGGTACCTGTGTAATTGGTCTTCAGTGGGGCGATGAGGCAAAAGGAAAGCTAGTCGACTTACTTGCGCCGCAGTTTGATCTCGTAGTTCGTTACCAAGGAGGTGCCAACGCTGGCCATACCGTGGTTGCAGGCGATGAAACTTACAAATTGCACCACATTCCCAGTGGCATTCTCCACCCCCAGGTGAGAAATCTGATCACCCCGGGTGTCGTGATCAACCCGTCCACCATGCTTGATGAGATCGAAGGCTTAGCAAAAAGAGGCGTGATTTGCCGTGATAATCTTCGCATCAGTGAACGCGCGCATTTGGTGATGCCGTGGCACATGGCAGAAGATAAGTTCATCAATGCTACTGCTGTCCGTGGCGAATCGATTGGTACGACCAACCGTGGCATTGGGCCATGTTACCGCGATAAGGTGGGTAGAACACATGCCATTCGAATGGCCGACCTAGTCCAATCGACCCGTGACGACCGTATTGCAACTGTCGCTGAACAAAAGGTAGCACTACTGGAGAAGATGGGCGCACCGCAGGAAGATCTGGATGCCGTTTCACCGGACAAGGTGGTTGCCATGGCTACGACCTGGGCTGAGCAACTGGTCGGCATGATCGGAGACACGACTGATTACCTACTGGATGCCTGCGAATCGGATAAGCGAATTCTGTTTGAGGGAGCTCAGGGGGCTCTTCTTGATATTGATCACGGTACTTTCCCATTCGTCACCAGCAGCAACAGCAGCGGTGTTGGTGTTTGTGCAGGCGCTGGGGTTCCGCCACGCTGGATCAATCAGGTGCTCGGGGTTTGTAAAGCCTACAGCACTCGTGTTGGTGGCGGCCCTTTTCCAACCGAGCTTGATGATGAGATTGGCGAGCGGATTCGCACACTCGGGAATGAATTCGGCACGACCACCGGACGCCCGCGTCGGTGCGGTTGGTTTGATGCCGTTGCCGTTCGGTACACATCACGACTCAGCGGTGTTACCCGTTTGGCTTTGATGATGATGGACGTGCTCAGCCATTTGGACGAATTGAAAATTTGCGTCGCTTATGAGCTGGATGGCAAAAGGATTGAGACCGTGCCCAGCCATGCCGAAGAATTACGACGATGCATTCCCATATGCGAGACTATCCCCGGCTGGAAGGAGCCGGTGGACGACGTTCGTCGGGAGGACGAATTCCCTGCAGGCGCATTAGCTTATGTAGAGCGGATTGAAGAATTGGTCGGAATTCCCGTGGGCGTACTTTCGGTCGGGCCAGATCGAGCTCAAACCATCTTCACCGAAGCTGCAAACGAATTAGCACTCCAGCCTATTGCTTGAAAGATGACCAATCAGGGCCCCAATCCTGGCGAAACAGATCAGCTTGCAGATGTGTCTGGGGATGATCGCCCTCGGCACATTGCGATCATCATGGATGGCAATGGCCGATGGGCCAAAAACCAGGGCTTGCCGCGAATCGAAGGCCATCGCCATGGCGTGAAGACGGTTCGCATGATTAGCGAAACGGCCACCGAACTGAAAATTGCCGCAATCACGCTTTACTGCCTTTCCAGCGAAAACTGGAAACGGCCTCAGACAGAGCTCGATTTTCTCATGCACCTGCTAGAGCAGTATCTGATCGAAGAACGTCGAACGATCATGGATCAGGGCCTACGATTAAAAGTGATTGGCCGTCGGGACAGACTGCCAGCGGATGTTCTGACAGAAATGGATCGGACCCTAAAAATGTCAGCCAACAACGGCGGGACCGAACTGGTGCTCGCAATTGATTACGGTGGACGAGATGAAATCACAAAGGTGACTCGAGATATCGCGAGTGAAGTTGCTGCAGGAACACTTGATCTTGATGCCGTGAATGAGAACACCATCAACAACAGGCTTTATACCGCTGACCTTCCTGAAGTCGACTTGTTGATTCGCTCTGGTGGAGATATGCGGGTCAGCAACTTCCTGCTTTGGCAAATTAGCTACTCCGAGATATGGATCACCGAGAAGTGCTGGCCTGAATTCAGCCGTCAGGATTTCCTAAATGCGATTCGTGAATTCAATTCGCGGCAGCGACGTTTCGGAGGTCTTAATGTCAATGCGTAATCAAATTGTGATTGAATCGCTATTGAAGGTCGCCTTCACACCGGGGAAGTATTACTCGCACATGAAGTGCGAAGCGAGTTGCGAATGCAAATCTGGAACGCGTTGCATGGTGGGCCCGAGGTGGCTCGCCACTGCACGTCACAACGCTCGATTCCTAAACGGTGAAGTGCGGAACAGAAAGGCACCTGTAACTTGTTAATCGATCGCTTGAAAACATCGGCCGTGCTTATTTCCATCACAGCAATCCTGCTGTATTTGGATGCCACCATATCGCCGACGGGAGCTGAAGGAATTTGGCTACTACCTTTGTTGCTTTTCTTTTCTCTGGGAACTGCATGGGATATTTCAGGACTGCTCTCCAATAGTGGTCGCCCAATTCGCCGCAGGGCAACGCTTGTAGCCACCGCAATCATCACTCTCTCAGCTTGTCTTCCGATGATGTGGCCGTTGTTCGGATCAGAATATCCCCCCAACTGTCCGGTTGGAAAATTAGGCTGGATTACCATCGCCTCGATGGTATCCGTGTTCCTGTTGCTGCTTGCTGAGATGATGGAGTACGGCAAAGGGCCAGCAGGGGCAATTCAACGGATCTGTGGCGGGGTTTTTGTATCAGTTTACGTTGGTCTTCCCATGGCCTTGCTTGTATCCCTTAGATCGCTGGGGGAGGGCAACTGGGGTTTGGCCGCACTGCTAACCATGATCGCAGTCACCAAATCCACCGATGCGGGGGCCTATTTTAGCGGCAAGACCTTTGGCAAACACAAACTCATCCCCCGGCTCAGTCCGGGCAAGACCCGTGAAGGTGCCGCAGGGGGCATTCTCACCGCAACGATCGTTGCATTCGTTTGCTTAGAATGGCTCTTTCCGGCGATCGCACCGGGGTCTTCCGGTCCTGTGGAGGTAGCTACCATCCCGGGGTTGGACCGACCGCTTTGGGGCGCGTTGTGCCTTGGTCCTGTCTTGGCAATCACGGGAATGATCGGTGATTTAGCGGAATCCTTAGTCAAACGGGACTCCAATGCGAAGGATAGTGGGAATCTTCTCCCTGGACTCGGAGGCGTCTGGGACGTCACAGATTCCCTGATTGCAGCGGTTATGCCTGCCTTTGTTTGTTTCGTCGCCGGTATTGCCGCTTGATTACACAGGGATTTTGCGGTTTCTTGACACCTGATCCTATGATTTAACCGGAAATGTATAGAATATTGTTTGTTGACCCATCGATCCTTGCAGGCGTCTGA
>JAKVCB010000204.1 GCA_022448345.1 Pirellulales bacterium | reverse complement strand
AGTTTGAAGCAAAATATCTGATGTCGCTGGCCTTGGCCAACGCAGGCCGCCTGGGAAAATATGGCGCCTAACGGGCCGAAAATATGGTGCCTAGTGGACTGCAAAAAGAGTGCCTAGCAGACCGCAATAAATAGCGCGGCATTCTACAGGCGGTGTACAGGCGGCGCAACCACGCGATTTTTTTTGGAGAGGCAGAGAGGGGCCAGTCCCCTTTCGAAAACAGTCCAGCCGCCAACGTCACTTGACCAGTCGTGCATCAAGCCAGTTGGCGTGATCGAGTTCGTCGCCACGGTCGGCATAGTCCACCACCAGGGCAAGATGCGTGGCACCTTCGAGATCGACTGTAACAGCTTGCGAAGGATCACCGCCACGGAGAATTTTGCTCGCAAACACCTCCTGCAGTTCACCCCCGCGAACAAGATAAACACGAAAGACCACACTGCCCTGCCGACCCGCAACATCATCGAGCGCCACCTCGGCTTCAAACCGCCGAAACCTGCCATCGAGCGGATACACGATTCGAGAGGCAGAGTGGGCTGAAATCCCAGTGAGATAACTCTTGCCATTGGACTGCAACCGGTCTCCCAGCAAATTCTGATCGCGGCTATACGGCCAGGGAATGTTGAAATAAGGAACGTGCCGATAATCAGCCGCCTCGGTTTGAGACAGGTATTGAAGCCGTGGTCCATCGAGGGCCTGTAGAAAAACAATTTTCTCGGGGTTCTCGCCTTCAAGTTGTACTCCGCCAGGCAACACCATTTCGAACCGTTGGTCATCCACTCTCAAACGATTGGCGTAAAACAGCGAGCCCTCTTGAAACCCGACCGCCAGCCGGGCCGCCCACCTGTCAGGCGGAGCAAGTTGCGTTCGGCTGAACACCACCGACTCGACCTGCGAGATGGAAACCCTGCGCGTGGTTGAACCAGTTTGAAGGAGAACTTCTTTGCCATTGAGCCTCAGCACTGTTGCCCGCAAACGATCTCCATTATTGAAATAAACCACGTCGGTGCGCAGATCACCAGCATCACCCGACATAGGGCGTGACTCGAGGTCACCGGACTGGTCCTGTTGACCGAACAGGACTGCTTTCACCCGTTGGCGCGGCAATTCGATTTCGTGACAGCAGTCCGTAATAACCGTGAGTGAATTCTTGTCCAAGTGAAGTGAGCCATCACTCGTCCACTTTTTTGCAGCAACGATCACGTCACCACGCTCCAGAATCACCCGGGTTGATGACCGCGGTGCAACCGGGTGTGACCAACGCACAAACGCATCGGCCGCCAGTACGCGAGGGGACTGGTTTTCTTGAAGTGGAAGGAACACGAATTGTTGGTTGTCGACCGAAGCCAGTTGTGCCGCAAAAGGTGGCCCCTCAAGGGGCAAGACGTCTGCGGCGTAAAGGGGAGGCCCGCTGGCAACCACACCCAGAGCCGCTGGCAACAGGGTCACCCAGGTGATGGTGTAAAAAACAGAGCGGTACCAGACAAAGAATCGGGCCATTGATTTTTATCGCTGAAAAATGGGAACAACATTGTTGGGTGTTTGCAAAATAATACACGCCATCGCGGTAGCATACTCAGTACCAATGGAGTCGTTCCACGAACCATCCTGGCGTTGGAGACCTATCAAGACATCCCGAATCGCCGTGTACCACGTTTGCCAGCGATTTCCTCCTGTCTGCCACATCGCCTGGACACCATAGTACTGGCCATAATAAAAATGGCCCCCTGGTCGGCTAAGCGAGGGGAGGAAACGATCAAGGTAATCCAAGCCGTGCTCAAGCTCAGTTCCCTCATAAATTCCTGCGCTGTAGAGCGCCACAACTCCAGCCGCAGAACGAGGAAAACGGCTCCCGGAGGAGGACAAGGTGTAACGAAATCCCCCATCGGCATTTTGACTTTTTTTGACATACTCAATGCAGAGATCAACCGTTTCATTGGGGACGTGAATGCCTGCATTTCGTGCGGCTCGTAACGCCATAATCTGACAAATGGTAACCGACAGGTCGGCGTCGGATCGCACCGGTTCGTAGCGCCATCCCCCCTCGGCATTTTGTGTTTGTACGATCAATTCAACCGCACGGTCCAGCTTTTTGCGCAGGTCTTTTCGCTGCGACATCCCATACACTTCCGCCAGAAACAGGGTGGCAAATCCATGGCCGTACATCGGACCGTGCAGATTGGCATCGGGAACATAAATAAACCCACTTGGCACGGTGTGGTCCAGCAAAAAACCCACCACCTGGTCAACCTGCTGACCATAAGGTCCGCGTCCCGGGGTACTTCCACTGGTAAGCAAGGCCAATCCTCCCAATCCACAGACAGCCGCATTTCGGCCTGTCCCACGGGTCGCGAAGGCACCATCCTCGACCTGCTGCTCTGCCAGGTAAGCAAGGCCAGCTTCAATGGCAGGTACTGCAGGCAATATCAAGTCGACAGCCGACTGCTCGGCATCCGACACGGCCGGTTGCGCCCACACCGGGATCGACGCCAACCAACCAGCCAGCCAAACCAGCAACGGAAAGCAAAGCCAGCGACCGGCAGCGTAGATTTTGCAAACCGCAAACACCGACGGCTGTCCAGAGGTGCGCATAGCAAACCGTATGATGTGGCTACCGGCCATCGCCATCCTCTCGGTCTTCAGCCAGGCGGCGAAAATATTTTTCGATTTCAAGCTTGTATTTTGGAAGAAATTCATCCGTTGGTGCCTGGATCAACTGTTCACGGACCCGCTCAGGAAGATGCCCCCAAAGATCCTTCAACAATTGTTGCCAATCGGGGGTATCGACCGACTCGACCTCACCATCGTTGATACGCGCCGTTGAATCCTGTGCAGCCGATGCCCCTTTTCCAGCCGGCGAGTTTTTTTTGCCATCCGGTTTGCCAGGCTGCCGGACCCGATCCTGAGAGCGACGACTGGTGACCTGCTGGCGCTGCTGGCTCTCGCGAGACGACTGGCACTGCTTCTCCAACTGGGAAATCAAAGCATCGAGGTCCCGAACCACCCTCACCTGGATCGGCCGGGCCGGCTCGGTCGTGTCGTGACCTGCGAGCAGTTGTTGTGCCTGACACATGCCATCTCGCACCCGTTGCAGGGGAGAGTTTGCTGGCCCCACATCCTCTCCTCCATCTGCGGAAGATGGCCCCTTCTTCGGAACCGACTCCGCAGGTTGCGGGCCGCCTGGTTCGTGGCCGGGAACGGCGAACAAGTCTGGCCCCAGGCCCTCCAGCAAACCATCACCGAGCGACTCGCCAAGTGGCTGGTTGGCCGGTGTTTCTGCTGCCCCCAGAGCCGCCGCTCCGATGAGAACCAACGGAACCACCAAAACCCACGCGAATGGAAACACCATCGGAGTCATCCTGGTTGAGCAAAAACAAAAATGAAGTAAGGTTCGGTCCATGTTGGGTACTTTTCGGAAACACGGTTCTGCCCGATGGCAATCCTGGTACGTCCTACAGGTAATCATGGTACGTCGATGTCATGGTACGTCGATGTCATGGTACGTCGATGTCATGGTACGTCGGTGTCATGGTACGTCGGTGTCATCAGGCGGCTTCTGGCCGGACAGCTCCCGATCGAATTGCTCAAAGAGCTCCTGCAAGTCCTTGGTCTCATTCTGATCCTCGGGTGCGTTGTTGTCATTATTTCGCGCAAGGATCTCCAATACCAGCTGTGCGAGATCGCCCTGCTCTTCGGCCAGTTGTTCGGCGGAGGTGGCGCCTAGCTCGGTTCGCTCGTTGAGCTCTGCTTGCATGGCCCGCAGCAGTTTCAATTCGGCCAACTGAAGCTGCGCTCCTTGCTCCGGATTTTCCGCCTGGTCACCTGGCTGGCCCCCTGGCTGGCCCTCTCCCCCTGGATCGTCCTCATTGTCAGAAGGAGGATCGACCTGGAGTGCACTGGCCATTTGCTGCAAACGATTCAAAGCCTTGGTCTCGGACACCTGGGTTGGGTTTGCAGTCTGCTGCTGCCGCAGCAACTGCGTCGCCTGCTGAAGGTTTTCACCCGTTTGGGAAAGCACAAATTGAAACGCACCTAGAGTCCTGGCCAGTTCTTTCCACTGCTGGACTTGATCGACCAGCTGCGATTCTTGACGGGCCAGCTCTCCGACTGCTTCGGTTTGCTCAACCGAGAGTTTACGGTCGGATTCCCGTTGTTGTTCAAACTTCCGAGTCTGGTCGAGCACGTCGACTTGCGTTGCAATCGCGACTCGAATTGCTTCTCGCAACTCTTCGCTTTGTTGCTGAGCCAGTTCTTGTTCAGCCTGTCGCCGAGCATCGGCAAGTTGTCGGGCTGCCTCATCCAGATCTTTTTTCGCAGCTTGCGCCTTTTTTCCTGAAGGAGACTCTTCGGAAGCTTGCAACTGACTGCCTGCCTGGTCTGCATTTTGGCCGGCCTGGTCTGCCTGCAACCGTTTTAATTGTCGTGCGAGTGTCCATGTGCGCTCGGCAAGTTCTTGCGATTGCCTGGCCAGTTCTGGCTTCTTTTGGATTGTTTGGGCATCAAGCGAAGTCGATTCACTCGATGCAATCTTGTTCCGTAACTGGTCCAATTGATTCTGCAAGTCCGCCAGTTTACGCTCTGCCTCTCGCAACCCTTCGACTCGTTTTTTCAAATCTTGTTCGCGTCGGTTCCGGAGTTCCTCGAGTAGATGTCCAAGATCATCGACAACTTGTTCTTGAAGTTCGTTTGCGAACCCCACGTGGTTTTGACGAAGTTGCCGGGTGGCGTCCCGCAGCTTGACTCCCGTACCACGCTGTCGTGCGACCGTCACGGCATTGGCCATCGTTTCGGCAACATCCGAGGGCACTTCGGCCTCATTGTGACTCGCATTTGCAATATCGCGCATCAGCTTTTCAAATCGACGGCTCAGCTCGGCCTGGCCCTCGGCAACCTGCCCGCGCAGCTCCGCAGCAGACCTGGCTTCTTCTTGCCCCCTCTGCAAATTATCGGCGGTGGTCTCCTCGCGGGTACGATCCCGCAGTTCGAGCTGCCGGTCTCGAAGCTGGACAACCTCGCGGGCAAACCGCTCGTGACCCGCCCACTGCGCCAATTCATCGAGCAACTTTTCCAGCGTGTCAATCACCGCTGCTTGCCCAGCGGCCGCCGAGGTAAAATTGTCGCCAAGTTCACTCGTTGCACTTTCTGGATTGTCAACGAACCGTCGCGCAGACGCGAGGTCCTGACCGACCTGCCGTAGCGGTCCGGCCGTCAAGGTCGCCAATTCGGTTTTGACCGTTTCGATGCGCTGAACCACCGGTAAGGCCTCCAGTTGGTTGATTTCCAACTCGCGGGCCAAAGCGGCCAGATCGGCTGGAATTGCTTCGCGCGAATCTCCAAGTTGTCGAGCAATACGACGCTGAGTGAACTCGGTAGCCTGCAGTGCCGCATGGTTCATTTCTGCCAACTGGCCATCTGAATTGACTCCAAGAGCAAGGCGATTGACACTTTCGCGCATCGCGCGCTGAAGCTCAAGGACCTGCTCAAGTCGACGGGCAATTTGGCCAAGACGGTCGGCAATACGTTGCGCCAAATCATCCTCCGTGATGATCGTGAGCCGCCGGGGGGTAGCCGCCTCACCTCTTCCAGGACGGTAATCTGAAGCACGGGCAAGCAGCGTGATTTGATCCCCAGGCTGCAGCCCAAGACCTTCCAGCGGCCAATCGACCCCGGCGGTGCGCACCTCGCCGGGCTGGTCCTCAAACGGGCC
>JAKVCB010000203.1 GCA_022448345.1 Pirellulales bacterium | reverse complement strand
AAGGATCACTTGTTCATGCGCAGAATAAATCGCCATCAATAAAAAATTCTCAATTGCGTCTCTGCGGAATGCGGGGCCAGAGGGAAGCACCTGGAGAATACTTTTTCCAGATAGCGATGTTGGGTGGAGCTTGGATTGCTCCCTCAACTGGGCGAGATCCGATTTGGACTCTACAAACCAGATGCCCAGGAACGTGATGGTGAATGCTTCGACTGCCGGACCGGTGATGCGAACCATTGCGTCGACCCAGTTGCCAACGCCGGATTTTTGTTTGAAGAATCGCGGATCGACCAGGTTAAGGCTGCCCGTGTAGGCAATCGCACCATCGATGATGACCGCCTTGCGGTGCATGCGTAGATCAAACCTTACGAAGAGCATGCGGATGCCTCCTCCTGGTAAGGCCCCGCAGATTTCAATTCCCGCTTGTTGCATTTGACGGCAGATTTTACCTTTCAAGAAACTTCGGCTTCCGACGGAGTCGACCAGAATTCGGCAGCATACACCGCGGGCGTTTGCGCGGAGCAGAGCTTCGGAAACCTCGTTGGCACGGCCCCCTGTCTGCCAGATGTAAAACAACAGATCGCACGAATGTTCAGCAGCGTCAATGTCTTTGATCAACCGATCAAAGACGGTATTCCAGTTGGTCAGCAGTTCCACCTCATTGTGGGAGAGGGCTGGTAATCCAAATGACCGTCTTGCCAGATGGGCCAAAGGGGAAAAGTCATTCCCCACATCGGCCCAGTTGACGCGGAATTGTTGCGGTAACTCATCGAGCCATTCACGAATCGGATCGAATACCGATTCAAATCGGCGCGCACGTCGATGCCCCAAGCGAAGCTCTCCTACTAGAAGATAAGCAACGAGGCCTGCCACCGGGAAGACAAAAATCACCATGATCCATGATAACGATTCACCGACACTGCGGCGGCGCATGATGACTCGCAGGGCCAGCGCAAGTTGCAATGTGAAGTGACCGATCACAAATACGGTCGTCCACCATTGATCCGTGTGTTGCGCATCTCCAGCCTTTGCCAAAACGGTTCCGGCAGTGAATAGAGACATCATGTTTTCGGTTATGCCGTCCATTTGAAGTCAGCTACCAGGGGGAGGTGGTCTGAAGCTTGTCGGGCAAGTTTTGTGTGCGCAGCGAAGGTATGATACGCTTCAAGTTTGCCCGTGTAAAAGATCTGATCGAGCGAACGTATAGGGAGTGTTGCTGGAAAAGTGCGAATACTGATGCCAGCAGACTGAAATCCTTCCGGTTGGAGGATGTTTTTTTTAAGCGTTCCCCAGATATCATTAAAATCCCCGCCAAGGATCATCGGTAGGCGGTGGTCGTGGACCATGCGGTTGCTGCGGAGCAACCGCCGGAGCTGTATTTTGCGTTCAAATCCAGCCAGGCCAAGATGCAGATTGGCGACCAGAAAGCTTCGCACATGCCCCTCGAAGTGCTGTTGGCAACGAACAACCAACGCTTGTCGACGCTTTTTTAAAGGGACGGTGAGGTCAATGTTCTCGATTTGACTCAGCGGAAATCGGCTCAATACGGCATTGCCGTAATGGCCTGTTTTTAAATGCACATTTTGCTGATACGCCCGGTGTGGATAGCCTAAATCGCTGGCCAGCCGATCTACCTGGCGGTCATGCCGAGACCGGGGTACTCCATCATCGACTTCCTGGAGCAACACAAGGTCAGGGTTGTACCCCTGTACCACCTCCTCGATGCGCTCTAAAGAATACTTGCGGTCGTTACCAATTCCCTTATGGATGTTGTAGGTCATCAAGCGAAACTGCATGGTCATAGAACACTTTTTGGGGCAGGGTATTTCCAGGGCTCTCAAGCAGGTTCGGAGGGAGGAAGCAGTTAACCTCTTTTCCATCCAGCAGTGGAAGATGCCTGTCGAAGGTACCCGTAATCGTTACTGTCACGAAACCGGACCTTCATTGGGCCACTTTTTCCGCGTCGACGGGTTGCCGCTTGCGGTGACCACGCCACGGAGTATCTTCCCAAAATCCCAACGGGCTCCGGCCAGACACACCAAAACGCAAACAATACTGTAGGTCTGCGACCTTCCCTGGGGTTGGGGTAGTTCGATGGACTCGTGGTGGCTAGAAAATGATCGTTTCGCCTCTGGTGACCAACAGGGAAAAGAATCCTCTCCACAAGCGCACCTTCAGGTGGGGCGCCAAACTGCTGGACGGCTATTTTGGGGGCAACTCTGCGGCAGGGGAGTTGTCAATTTCAGTAGCCCCAGACCCTAACCGGTGGGGCGTAGTAGGTTGTCCTGTAACGGCCCCAAAACGGACGTCGGTAGGTGACCGGGTACACGGCGGGTGCGTAGTAGACCGGGGCCGGCGCGTAGTACGTAGTCACGGGTTGGTAGCACGGGGCTACAGGTTGGCAGCACGGGGCTACAGGTTGGCAGCAGGATGTTGGACAACACTGGGCTGTTACTTTTTCAGCAAGCGCCCCAATGGTACCTATCGCTACCAGGGAGAGGACGAGGTGTTTCATAGGATATCCTTTCTAATTGTGGTCAGTTGAGACCTTCGGCGATTGTAAGCAGCGGTACTTGAGTATGAACGTTCGACAATCTTACTGCAAGCAGGCGAGGGACCACGTGGTGTCCCCAAAAGGTCACGCACCTACAGAAAAAAAGAGACTCAATACCAGTAAGAGATTCCCTTTTTAGAGGGGCCAGTCGACAAAAAATGTTGTCGACCATCTCCCGCAATGGGATGAAGCTAGTATATATAAGGGCAAGAAACGGAACTTATTGGATACAGGTGCCAGATGAGTGTGGAAAAAAAGCGGTTGGAAGAGCATCACTCGGGGGACCAGGATTGGTATCGCTGGGGGCCCTACTTAAGCGAGCGGCAATGGGGCACGGTCCGCGAAGATTACAGCCCGAGTGGTACTGCATGGGATTATTTTCCGCACGAGATGGCCCACTCCCGTGCCTACCGGTGGGGGGAGGATGGGATCGGGGGTTTGAGCGACAACCATCAGCAGCTCTGCCTGTCGATCGCACTCTGGAACGGCCAGGATCCGATTCTCAAGGAACGCGCGTTTGGTCTCACTGGCAGCGAGGGAAACCACGGCGAAGATGTCAAAGAATGCTACTACTACCTGGACGCCACTCCCACGCACTCGTATTTGAAAATGCTTTTCAAATACCCGCAGGTGGCGTATCCCTACACGCGCCTGGTCCAGGAAAATGCCCGCCGCGGTCGCGATCAAATGGAATTCGAACTGATCGATACGGGGGTGTTCGACGAGGACCGGTACTTCGACGTCTTCGTGGAATACGCCAAAGCGGGTCCTGATGACATCTTGATGCGCGTCACGGCGCACAACCGCGGCCCGGACGAGGCAATGCTCCACCTGCTGCCACAGATCCTGTTTCGCAACACCTGGTCGTGGGATAATTCGGCCAAACCCAAGATTGAAAAAGAGGAGGGGCACTTGGCGCTGTCGCACCTCGAACTGGGCACTTACCGGCTTTACGTCGATGGGGATTTTGAGTTTCTGTTCTGCGAAAACGAGACAAATGGCCCTCGGCTCTGGGGTACAAAAGAGCAGGGGTACTTCAAGGACGCCTTGCACGATTACGTCGTGGGGGGAAAGAAAGACGCGGTCAACCCGGAATCCGTGGGGACCAAGGCGGCCGCTTACTACCAGCTTCCGATTAAGTCCGGTGGCAGCGCATCGGTCAGATTGCGTCTGACCGCCAAAACGCTTTCTGCACCGTTTCAGAGTTTCGAAAGGCAGTTCCAGCAGAGACAACAGGAGGCAGACGAATTCTACGGCGAGTTGCAGGCAAAGATCGACGACGAGGACATGCGCCGGATCCAACGCCAGGCGCTTGCCGGGATGGTCTGGTGTAAACAGGTTTACCGCTACGACGTCGACACCTGGCTTGAGGGCGATCCCGTAGGGCCGTCACCTGTGGCAGGTCGCCAACTCGGACGCAACAGCCAGTGGCAACACGTTTTCTGCGATGATGTGCTTTCGATGCCGGACGCCTGGGAATATCCCTGGTTTGCAGCCTGGGACCTGGCATTTCACTGTGTGCCGCTGGCATTAATCGATGTCGAGTTTGCCAAGCAACAACTCATCCTCTTGACCCGTGATCGTTATATTCATCCGAACGGGCAACTACCAGCTTACGAGTGGGCGTTTGGCGACGTGAATCCACCGGTGCACGCCTGGGCCGCGTTGCGAATTTTCCAGATGGATCGCAAGCAGCGGGACGATCCGGTAGGTGACATCGAGTTTCTCAAACGGGTTTTCAACAAACTAACGCTCAATTTTACCTGGTGGGTCAACCGTAAAGACGCCGGCGATCGTAATGTGTTTCAAGGGGGCTTTCTGGGGCTCGACAATATTGGTGTGTTCGATCGCAGCGCGCCGCTTCCGACCGGAGGCACTATTATCCAGGCTGACGGCACCGCTTGGATGGCAATGTACTCATTGAACATGATGCGGATTGCCTTGGAACTCGCCAAACATGAGCCTCTTTATGAGGACATGGCGACCAAGTTTTTTGAGCACTTTCTCTACATTGCCGAGGCGATGACCGACATTGGAGGAGTGCAGTTGTGGGATGAAGAGGATGAGTTCTTTTTCGATGTGCTCGATTTGCCCGATGGGAAGCGGATCCCGCTGAAGATCCATTCTATCGTAGGGCTGATCCCGCTGTTTGCCGTGGAGACGATTGAGCCGGAATTGCTCAAAAAAATGCCGAATTTCCTGGCCCGCATGAAATGGTTTCTCAAGCATCGTCCGGAACTTGCGTCGCTGGTTTCTCACTGGACCGTGCCAGGTGTTGGCAAGCGGGGTCTGCTTTCGCTGCTCCGTGGGCATCGCATGAAATGTGTGATTCAGAGAATGGTTGACGAAGGGAAGTTCTTTTCGGACTATGGCATTCGTGCCCTCTCTCAGCGTTTACGGGATGAACCCTATATTTTTGATTGCGCCGGAGAGCGGCTCACGGTCAATTATGAACCGGGAGAATCAACAACCGGTCTGTTTGGTGGTAATTCCAATTGGCGCGGTCCGATCTGGTTCCCGATCAACTTCCTGCTGATTGAGGCGTTGCAGAAGTTCCACCATTACTACGGCGACAATTTTAAAATCGAGTGTCCCACCGGTTCAGGGAACTTGTTGAGTATCAACGAGATTGCCGATGAAATTTCAAGGCGGCTGGTGTGCATCTTTCAAAGTGATGAGCATGGGCGACGACCTGTCTTTGGCCATTATGAAAAGATGCAGACCGATCCTCATTTTCGAGACTACCTATGGTTTCACGAATATTTTCACGGAGATAATGGGCGTGGTGTCGGGGCTTCACACCAGACCGGGTGGACTGGTCTGATCGCCAAACTCATCCAGCCACGGAAACTCCCACCGGAGTCTGACGCCACGATGTCAAAAAAAGAAACAACAAGTTCCAACAAGGAGAAGGTGTCATGACCGAGGCCGTCAAGGAAAACTGCCCGGAAGGTAGCACGTCAGACCAGAATATCCCCAAGATACTCAAGGGGCAAAAGGCGCTGGTGACCGGCGCCAATTCCGGAATTGGCAAAGGGGTTGCCCTGGCACTTGGCCAGGCAGGGGCCGAGGTGATGGTGAACTATGTCTCCCACCAGGATGCTGCCGAAGAGGTGGCCCATACCATTTCGGGCTACGGGAGTCGTTCGTCGACCTTTCACTGCG
>JAKVCB010000202.1 GCA_022448345.1 Pirellulales bacterium | reverse complement strand
ACGTGTGCTGACTGTCATCGGAAGATTGATCCACTCGGGTTCGCCCTGGAAAACTTCGATGCCATTGGGGGTTGGCGTGACAAATACGAGGGAAACGCATCGATTGATTCCGCCGGTACGCTGCCGAGCGGAGAGAGATTTCAGACATTCCCGCAGTTCCGAAAACTTCTTGTCGCGCGCCAAGACCAGTTCAATCGCTGCCTGACGGAAAAACTGATGACCTACGCCTTAGGTCGTGAACTCGAAATTGGTGACCGGCCCAGCGTTGACAAAATCCTTACCGAACTCGAACGCAGGGAAGGCGGCCTGAAAGACCTCATTCGCCTCGTGGTGCTCAGCAAACCATTTCAAAGCAACTAGGCCCGGTCACGGTTCACTGCCTGCACAGCTTCTGTTCCCACCGACCCCATTCTTGTCTCCTATCGGTACCAACCGTCGCCCGGACACACTCGCGAGACCATGAATCCTCGCGCCCGCCCTCAAAGGCCTCGATAATTCACTTCACACCAGAAAGACTCAATGCTACAATAGACCCAACATGAAGAATTCAAGCACCATCGTGAAACGGCGCACGTTCTTAACCGGGGCAGGGGTGGCCTTACTATTACCGCGATTGGAAAGTCTCGGCCAAGTCTCGGCCGCTGAGTCCCCACGCCGGTTGCTCACGATTGTTAATCACCTCAGCTTTTATCAGCCGGAACTAATCCCGCAACAAGACGGCGACTTCGAACAGTCGCCATCCTTATTGGCCGACTTATCTGATCACTTCAAGCACCTAAAGGTGTTCAGCGGATTGGACAACCCAGCCGTCCAAAACGGTTTCGGGCACACTCCCTGTGTCGGCATTCTGTCCGGCTATTTCAACAAGCTCCACCGCAGGAACCGCATCTCCATCGACCAGGCGATCGCCAATCTGATCGGCAACGACACACGCTTCCAGTCACTCGTGTTTCAGGCAGGCGAAAACTTAAACTTCTCCCAGATCTCATGGGACAAGCATGGGCTACCCGTTCATCAGCTTGACTCGCCTCGCAAGATATTCAACCTTCTGTTCCAAGTCGACGAAAACGAGCAAACACAGCAACAGATCCTCGCCGAAAATCGCAGCATTCTGGACGTTGTCTTGCGTCAGGCGAAATCGATGGAAAAACAGCTTAACGCCAAAGACCGCGCCAAGTTGGATGAGTACCTCAACTCCGTACGCGAGGTCGAACAATCGGTCAAACGTCGAGCCTACTGGGCTGACCGTACCAAGCCGAAGGTTGATTACAAGCTAGAAGGATTCGACCGCAAGTCGGTTGACGATTACGTAGGCACACTCTTAGACCTGGCGGTTCTGGCGTTAGAAACTGATTCCACAAGAGCCGTCACAATTCAGATCCCTTTCTGGGAAGGCTTCAAGGAACCGGACATTACTGGTAACTACCACGACCTCTCCCATCACGGTCAAAAGCCGGAAAAGGTCAAGAAATTGCTCCAGCTGGAACATGGCATCATGAATCGCATCAGCGGCGCGCTCACCACAATGAAAGAACGCACCGCGGGCAACCAATCGCTCTTTGATCAGACGACGACTCTTTTGACCGCCTCCATGGGTAGCGCCAACGCCCATAACTTCGACGATCTCCCCGCGTTAGTCTTCGATAGTCGTATGAAAACCTCCGGACACTGGCGTCGCAAAGATGTACCAATGAGCAACCTCTATCTCGGCTTGCTACAACAATTTGGTTCCCAGGAAGATCGTTTTGGCGAAAGTTCCGCAGCCTTTGACTTGTTGTCATGATGCGTTGGCTTTGGGCAACTGCGGTCATCTTACTTCTCCCACAAAGGGCCCTTTGTGCAGAACCAAATCTTAGGCAATTCTTTGCCCAGCACTGCGTAAAATGCCACGGGCCTAAGGAACCAAAAGGCCAAGTACGGCTAGACCTGCCCATAGACGTGATTTATGCAGATGCGGACCTTCTAGAGAACGTGATTTCTGTCCTGGATGGCGATGAGATGCCACCCAAAAAGGCTCCGCAACCCAAGCCAGCGTCCCGAAAGAAGGCACTGCAACTGCTGCAAAAACAACTGGTCGCCAATCGCCCGACCAGCACCCTAAAGCGACTCACCCATGCGGAATACACCAACACCTTGACGGACCTATTTGGAGTGAAATTCGACCTTACAGGGTTACTGCCTCCAGACCACGTCGAGCACGGCTTTGACAAGTTTGGCGATGCGCACCTAATGTCCCCTCACCAGGTGATGGCCTATTTAAAAACAGCTCGCTTCGTTGCTGACCGCTTGTTACCTGATTCCAGGCCATCGACTGGGGAATGGGAGTTTGATGCAAGGCACTTTCACGGCAGCAAAAACTTTGCGGTTGGCGGGGGTGGAGATTACCGCGATGGCGACGACTATGTCCTCACGGGCTTTCGCCCCTACCGCAGTAATCTGCATTTCTCCGTCGATCCGGAGAGGCACGATCAATTTGCGATTCCCGCATTTGGGGTGTACCGGATCGAAGTGAAGGCGCGTTCAGAGAAATCCAACGACGGCGAGATCATCGGAATCAATCTCGGGGACGGGCGATATCCGACAAGCTTTCGGAATATCCGTCGCATCTCTATGCCACCTGGCTCGAAAGGTTTTACGACTGAACTCACGCTCAAGGCCGGCGACCAACTGGGCTTCACCTTCGACAGCGCCCGCGTGCCGGGCAGGAGCCTTGCCAACAAACCACACAACGGCCCCGCCATGCGGTTTTCTCACATGAAGGTAACCGGCCCGTTGACGAAGCAGTGGCCGACCGTCGCGATGAAGGCCCTCCTCCCCCGGCCGAACATGAAGCCGACGGAACTGGTCGATCACATTGCGTTGTTGCTCACGAAACGGCCGCTGCAGGCGGAGAACCGCAAAGCATTTATCGAAATCGCGGAAACCCAGGAGAGGCTGGGCAGATCAACAACCGCCACTGCCCGCACCGTGCTTATCGCCCTGCTGACCTCACCACATTTTATCTACAAGGCCGAGTCGCCCCAGTTAACTGGAGTAGAACTGGCTCATCGTCTCTCGTTTTTCCTGTGGAACTCCATACCCGATGCCGAACTGCTGGCTGCGGTTGAGTCGGGTTCCTTCGGTAAGGAACCGTTAGTGCAGGTAGAACGGCTGCTGAAGGACACCAGGACGGACCGCTTCATCGACGACTTCACCCGCCAATGGCTCCAACGGGACAAGGTAAGCGATTTTGGCCCTGACGTGCGGGTCTTCAAGAACGTCCGGCGCATGACGGTCGATTCCATGAGCCGCGAAGGACGGGAATTGTTCCGCCATTTACTCGAAAACAATCTGAGCATGGAACACTTCATCGACTCGGATTACGTGATGGTCAATGACCGCTTGGCGCGTTTCTACCAATTGCCCGCTGTGAAAGGTGACGCATTCGTGCCCGTGAAACTGCCCAAGGATAGCGAACGGGGCGGACTCGTGGCGCAGGCAGGTTTCCTCAAGCTCACCTCCACCGACTTCGCCACCTCACCCATCCATCGCGGCGCTTGGATCCTCAAGAATCTCTACAACAAACAAATCGAACCGCCGGCAGACGTGGTCATCAAAGAGCCGGACATTCGAGGGACCACAACAATCCGCGAGGCCATCCTGAAACATCAGGAGCTCGAGAGTTGTGCTCGCTGCCATGCGAAAATTGATCCACTCGGGTTTGCCCTTGAATACTATGACCCGGTTGGCCGAAAGCGCTCGGAATATCGACACGTTGAAATCGTCAACCCCAAGAAAGTGAAATTCAACACGGCCCCAATTGAGGCCACCATGAAACTTCCTAACGGACGTGAGGTGCGCGACCTGCCTACGCTCAAGGCCGCTCTGATGACCGACAAGGAACAAATCCTCAAGGGCATTATCGGGAAACTCATCAGCTACGCTCATGGCCGTGAAGTCACCCGCGCTGACGAACCCTACATTGACGCCGTTTACCAGGCGGCCGCCAAGCAGGACTTCTCGCTACGCGCTGCGGTCGTTGCCCTCGTGGCACACGCTGAATTCAGAAAAAAATAGAATCTTTCAACGATTTCGGCAGCTATCTCGCCAGCGACTCGAACATCCGCAGCAATTGCGCGGTGATCTTATCGGAGGCCTCGACTTCCACCCAGTTGGTACCCAGCCAGGTCTCGTAACCGCCGAGCCGATGTTGCCGTGGCGTCGGCAAGTAACCGTACCATCCATTCGCCAACTCGATGGTAAAGGTATTTTTGAAGGGTGACTCGCGTTTAATCTCCAATCCTGTTTCGGCAAACGTTTCAAAGGGGATCGCGGCGATGCCTGTCTCACCGATCTTCAAGGTCTGTAGGGAAATTTCCACTTCTGACGGAGCATCCGCCAGCTTAAAAATGCGTTCGGCGTATACCTTCTCCTGCTTGTGGGACTGAAACTTATCCGCTGGCAATTTAACCACCTCTCGTAAATGCTTTAGCATTTCCTCGGATGGCTGCCGAAGTTTCAGCACCATGTCATTCTGCCTGGCCCCCACCGGCACCCACTTCTTGTATTTGACATCCTGATATGCCTCTGCGACTTTGCTCGCTGCCTTCTCAGCAACTTCTTGCATCTTCTCGTAGGGAGCGTATCGCTTGCCTCCCGGGTTGGGCCGGAAGTTAATGTTATTAATATCACCACTGGTCCCGTTGGACATCGTCGCCACAAAGGCGGGCTCCAATTGCTGCGCCCCGATCTTCTGCTCCAGGTAACGGGCAAAATATCCGTAGTAATCAGCAGAGATATGCCCTCGAGACACACCACCCACATAGTGCAGGGAGTAATTCGACAGCACGGCAATAGGGCGACCACTGGTCGACTGAATCGAAAGAAAACGGATCTCTGGATCGGTCGGCCCCGCGGGACGATCCAAAGAAGGATGATTCCGTGGTGGATTCATCCGCACCTGATCAATACCACCAAAAGGATTGGCTGTGACACCAGAGTCATTGCAGTGCCATCGCCGATTAAAGACTTGACCTGGCAACGTTGTTCGCCCCCAACCGATTTGGGCTGGCTCCAACTGATTGACAGCCCGCTGAACACCATCTGCGATTCGACGAGCCACGAACTTGGAGTGATCGGAGATTTCATCTGGCCAAAAAACACCGCGAGGCCCGCGGGGAGTCACCGCCGAATGTGTATGCGTAGCGGCAATCAGCACATGACCAAACTTGATTCCCGTAGCCTTTTCAATTTGGAGTCGCGCCAAGTCCGTAACCTCGCGCGGTATTCCCAGGATATCAACAATCACAACAGCAATCCGCTGACTGCCATCATCCAATACGATGCAACGGGCAAACAATTCATCGTGCACATGCGTCGCCGGAAAAGGCTTAAAGCCACCAATCACTGGCAAGCCCAATTGCGGTGTCACGTTACTGGTAACCGCCCCAGCTAGCAGCGTCTTCTTGCCACTGGACTCGCCTTGCACGGCTCCCTGCGAGTTCATCGGAACGAATAGCAATCCAATCGCCAGAAGAATTACTCGATACATTTCAATGGGTCCCCTCCAGGATTTAGCCAAAACAATTCGGTTGAACACTCCCCGACACCAGACGTGAATATTTGCGTTGCACTATAGATGGGTAACCCACTATCTGGAAGCCAGCAACCACGTTTGATATCATGCAAAGTAAATCACCTCCATCAACGAAACCTTCAAGCTCGGCTACCATTTAGCCTGCAACCCCCTGGAGAACCACTGGTTATGAAACGCCTCCTCTTGGCACTCGTGTTGGTCAGCCTGGTACAAGA
>JAKVCB010000201.1 GCA_022448345.1 Pirellulales bacterium | reverse complement strand
TATAACGTTAATGATGGCGAAGAACTGCCTGCAAGGGCGAATAATCTGGACCGCACTGCCCGCCGCGAGGAGGTGCTGGTAAGAGTGACGAGTGAAATTTGACAGTTGCCTATTGATCGCCTCTAATAGAACCTTCTTGCTTGCGGTCTGTTGATTTAAGCAGGCATCTGAGGCCATGGGGGTTCCGGTCTACGGCGTGCAGAAGAATGCGTCAAGAACCGATTTTGGCGCGACAGGATGCTGGGTATTGGAGAACATAAGGCCAGTCGGTAATGTGGATTTAGCGTTGCTAGGCACTCATTGGTTGTTTTTCGTGGAGTATCGTTCGATGAATCGGCAGCAGTTTGCTCCAAGAAAACGTTCGCAGGTACGGGGGAGGAGCACGCCGTTGGCGCCGCAGAGGTCGGATTTTCTCTCGGTGCGAGGCCACGGTTTCACCTTGGTTGAGTTGCTGGTGGTGATTGCCATCATCGGTATTCTAGTGGCACTGCTGTTGCCCGCCGTACAGGCGGCTCGCGAGGCGGCGCGGCGGACCCAGTGCATGAACAACCTGAGACAACAGGGTCTGGGGCTGCACAACTTTGCCGGTGCCTACGGCCACTTCCCGTCAGGGGATCTGGTCAAGGAGAATAATGGAATGCGTGGTTTCAATGTCTTTTTCCAGATCCTGCCCTACATTGAACGGAGTGATCTATGGGACCGATTTGAATTCACCAGCCTCACGCACGGTACCTACTCTCCGAGGAATTGTGATCTTCGCTGGCACCTCATCTCCACGTACCAATGCCCCTCTGATGTAGGTGCGGGGTGGCGGATCAACCACACCGCAGAATATGGTCCCCTTTCCTTGGGCAACTGCGCCTATGCGTGCAGTGTGGACGGTTATCGGAACAATAACGGGGGATACCCGAACCTTTCGTTTGACAGCCCAACCGGTCGTAAGCCGGCATTCTATTTCGACAGCAAGACGAGTTTTGGCGATATGTTCGATGGCTCGTCGAGAACGATTGTGTTGGCAGAAATGTTAGTAGGCGTGGATAAAGACTCACCGGAAGTGGATTCGAACGTGGATCTTCGTGGTCTCTGGTCCGACAGTTTCGGGTGTAGCTTCAGCGGGAAGTTCTCGCCAAACACCAATCTTGGTGACGAATGCCAGACCAATTGCAGGAACCGGCCGCTCGACGGCCTTCCATCCGAACCTTCGGGTTGGGATTACTGGGGTGATTGGGCCAATGCCGCGCGGAGCCGGCACCCGGGAGGCGTGAATGTGGTCATGGGAGATGGCTCGACGCGTTTTATCGAGGAATTCATCGACCTGACGCTTTGGCAGGCCTTGATTAGCATTGACGGCGACGAGGTGGTGTCGATCAAATGAATGCGGATGTTTTTGAGTTGGAGATAAAGGAGATCTGGTCATGATGCTTAGTAAACGTGCACAGGCTCAGGGGAGGAGCATGCCGTTAGTTTTGCGGAGGTCTGATTTGCCCTCGGTGCGAGGCTACGGTTTTACCTTGGTTGAGTTGCTGGTGGTGATTGCCATCATCGGCATTCTGGTGGCACTGCTGTTGCCCGCCGTGCAGGCGGCTCGCGAAGCGGCTCGGCGGACCCAGTGTATTAACAACCTGAGGCAACAGGGTCTGGGGCTGCACAACTTTGCCAGTGCATACGGCCACTTCCCACCGGGGGATATGGTGAAGGAACCGATCATGCGTGGTTTCAACGTCTTTTTCCAAATCCTGCCCTACATTGAACGGAGCGATATTTGGGACCGATTTGATCTGACCAACCCGGGCAACTACAGCCCGCCAAATTTGGAACCCCGCCAGTACCCCATCTCCGCGTACCAATGCCCCTCTGATGTAGCTTCGGGTTGGCAGATCCAGACCACACCAGTATATGGCCTCTTTTCCTTGGGGAACTGCGCGTATGCTTGCAGCGTGGACGGTTTCCGGAACAATAACGGGGGATACCCGAACCTCTCCTTTGACAGCCCTACCGGTCGTAAACCGGTATTCTATTTCGACAGTAAGACGAGTTTTGGTGATATGTTCGACGGCTCGTCGACAACGATTGTGTTGTCGGAAATGATCGTGGGTGTACAAAAAGACTCACCGAGTGCCGATGCGGACGTCGATATTCGTGGTCTCTGGTCCGACAGTTTTGGGTGCAGCTTCAGTGGGCTGCTTTCGCCGAACACTCAGCTAGGAGACCAATGCCAGAGCAATTGCAAGGACAATCCCGGCGATGGCACACCGGCCGAGCCTTACCGAGCACGTTGGTGGGGTGATTGGGCCAATGCCGCGCGGAGCCGGCACCCGGGAGGCGTGAATGTGGTCATGGGAGATGGCTCGACGCGTTTTATCCAGGAATTCATCGACCTGACGCTTTGGCAGAACCTGATCAGCATCGACGGGGACGAGGTGGTGTCGCTCAAATGAACGTCGCCGATTGAGCAAAAATCTTGCTGCTCTCTGCCACCGCCTAGCGCTTTTGCCTAGCGCTTTTGCCTAGCGCATTTTGCCTAGCGGTACGCCCTCTCAGCTGACGCGCGCCGCGATCTCCTCGTCGCGCGCATAGCGAGCAAGATTTTCTCGAGCAAACTCGGCCCGCTTGCGCGATGTGCCGTCGGTTCCCACGGCCGTGTGAGGTTGCACACACATATTGGGCAGCTGGTAGACAGGCAGTGTGGCGTTGGGTGGCTCCTCGGCAAAGGCATCAAACCCTGCGCCCCCAATCCGTTTTTCATGAATAGCCTGATAGAGCGCCGCTTCGTCGACCAGCTCGCCGCGGGAAACATTGATCACGTAGGCGGTCGGCTTCAACAGGCGGATTCGCCGGTCGTCGATAATGTGCCGCGTCTCGTCGGTCAAATGCAAATGGACCGACAAAAAATCACACTCGGCAATCAGCCGATCCAGGTCTTCAGGACTACCCAAGAAATCCGGCTGGATCTCGTCCAAGATCGCTTGCTCTATCGGCCGGATGTCGATGGCGTGAATCCGCATCCCGAACGATTTGGCGCGACGGGCCAAGTGCTGACCACTCGCCCCAAATCCCACAATCAGGAGTGTTCGTCCTTCGATCTCCATCCCCATCGGCGTGCCTATTTTTCCCGCATCAAAGTTTTGGCGGCTTTCGCCATACTGGTGGGCCAGCATGAGGATAAACATCATGGCTCCTTCAGCCAGTGAACTGGCGCTGAGGTTGCCAGGACAATGGGCCATGAGCATGCCAGCATCGAGAATCTTGTCCACTTCGACATGATCGAGGCCGTTGGTTTGGACTTGTATGAACTTGACGCCCGCGCCCGCTGCCAAGTCGACCCACTCGGCCGTGATATTGCCGCCCAGATCGACAATGACCTCGATGTTCTGAAACTGAGGCTCCGCCGCCTGGCTGCGATCGAACACCCGCACATCGTGATCGGCACGGATGGCAGACAGGATGTCGTCTCCCCACGCATCGTTGATGTGATCCAGGGGGTGAGGCAGGTACAAGACACTTAGTCGCTGCATGATGATTCTCGCTCAATTTTAATATGTTGTCTGAGTCGCGCCACCGACCACTTCGTCTGCCAGGCCAATGCCGGGATCAACGTCAGCCTTGCACGCTGTCTCCACTACCGTGTGAATCTCGCCCAGGGTAGCTTAACGCCGTTTTCGTCGATAGATGGCGAGCAAGGCGAATCCGATGGAGATGAGTAGGGCGGACGCGGGTTCCGGGACACCGGCAACACCACTGACATGGCTTGGTGGTCCGGGTGATACGGTCCCTTCGGGATTCATCAAATTGCCATTAATCGTCCCGTTTCCGCCGCAGACCCCTTCTTGACACACAAGGGTACCGGAACCCGTGACCAGGTTATTATTGATGGTCACCGTACCGAGTCCTGTCTTGGTGATCGTATTTCCACCCAACTTCAGCTGGTGGTTGAATTGCAAACTTGTGTCGGCGGCCGTGTCGATTAACGTATCCGAACCGAGATTGACACGAATCTGAAACTCATGAGTCCCGGCCAGCACGCCAATACTGGGCAGCGTACTCTCGACGGTACTTTCCTGAAGGTTGATGCTTCCCAGGCCCGCGACCGCATAGCTGTGCGTCGCGTTCTCAAATTCAACACGGTTGATCGTTACCGCCGAATTGGTCACTGCCGTCGTAGGGCCAAGAATGTTGGCATTGGAACCAAACCGTGCCGTCTGCTTCGTGGTACTGGGTGGCCCACCAAATGGCTGCCAATTGTTGAGATTATTCCAGTTTCCTGTGTCGTTGATATTCCATTCGAGTAATGTCGGGGGAACAAAATTTGCAGTCGAATAGAACTCGACCTCCCCGACTCGCGGTGGGTGTCCGCCTAAAGTATTGCCGTTGGTTTGATTGATTCGCCAGTATCTGTATGGAGCTTCCGACGCATTGAACGAGAACGGATACCAGCCACCATAGCCGCCACCCCCTGTTTCTGGAGTGACGCCGTCATCTTTTGTGCCCCCTTCGAACGTCGTCACAAAATTAAAAGTGCCACCGTGGGTCGTTGACCAGTTCATCCCATTGTCAGAATGTTCGATGAGCCAATCCCCTCCCCGGCCGCCATTCATTTGACCAACACTTCCAGTGTAGGTGCTGTAGGCGCGAAGACTTGTGATCGCTTCCGGAGAGTTAAAGTCGACCTCAAAGATTACCCCGGTATTGGACATGATCCAACCCTGATTCACTAGGTTATTAACAGTGCCGTAAGGCGTAGGGTTCGCGGGCGCGATCAGCTCATGAGCAGGCGGAACTTGAGGGTTAATGTAATTACCACGTAACCCTATGTTGGTCACATCGTTTGCGTCATACGGGACCAGAGTACCCAATGATTGAGCATGCCCGGAATCCGTGAAGGTGCTCATCAACGCCAATAATAGTGTGGTCCAAACAATGTGTTTTCGATGGAACGAATTCGTTGACATCGCGAAGAACCTTTCGTTTTATTGGCTCGCTAAGTTTGAACTGACGCAGAAAGGCACTGGCATAGAATGGCACTGGCATAGAATGACTGGATGGTCCAGTTCAATCGTTGGTTGCCAGGAAAACGGCATCCAGCTATGGTGACGAGTCTAACCACCGACCGTAAAAATGTCAATTATTGCGTACTTGGCGAGTCGTGGTGGAAGGCTAGGTTGGCACCGGTTCTTGCGTACAACCTGAACACTGAAATCGTTATGAACTTGTGACTTCTGTCGTTACTGATGGACATGAAGTGGCGCTTTCCGACGAAAGAGACTGCTTCTCAGAATTAGTGCTCGACCGGAACCTGCCGTCGGCCATCCAGGCCAGGTGTTGCCAGGTGGTGCAAACGATATTTTCGCTAACGACGTGCACGCTGCCGTCGGCGAATGTTGCGAATACGCCTCCAGGATGGCAGCGGGGGGCCGGGGTTTTTCTTGCTAGGCGGGTTGTTGGGCCTTCAACGAAGGCCCGTGAAAGATATTTCCTTGACTTGGTTTCCGTCCGCGATTATCACTAGGGTTTGACATCGTGATCGACTGAGGAGCCGATCAGGCATGATGATGTTTAAGGTAGACAAAGGGTGCCATATGATGAATTACACGCGTTCATTGCTCGCAACATTCTGCTGTCTGGGGCTGCTCCTAGCGAAGCCGGTGTGGGGTGCCCAGATCGTTTGGTTTGACGGCGCCGATCCTAGCACGATCCTCGACGCTGAGGGTGACAATGCGGCTTCCGGTAATTTTTCAGGGAGTGTTGTCACATGGATCGACAAAGCTGGCGGAGATAATAATGCCGACGGCATG
>JAKVCB010000200.1 GCA_022448345.1 Pirellulales bacterium | reverse complement strand
AACAGGAGTTCTGGTCATCATTTCCCTTTTGTTACTAAGGGACTGAATACTTGTTTCAGGCGGCAAAGGAAGGATACCCGATGCACGCGACGTCACGAATCTTTGTCCGAGGGGCCCTTTTTTTGGTTTTAGCAGCCAATCAGACGCTTTATGGACATGCCCAGGTGGCCAACCTCAACGCGGGGGGGGGAGCGGAATCAGGCAGTGAGGCACCCGTGGCAGCGTGGCAAAACGGACCGCAGAAACCGTCGTTGTCCGATCGGGCTCGCGGCTTGCTGGCCAGGAATCCAATCAACTGGGGCTGGTCAAAGTGGCGTGGGCGAAAGCAGAAAGCCGATTCTGCAAAGCAGGCCGTGACCAGTCACCAGGATCGTATTGCATTAGCAAACCCAACGGGCCCTCCTTCGGTGGATTTGCTTGTGGCGGCTGCCGAAGTGAGCGAAAGAAGTGGTGAAATTGAACAGGCGCGTCGTCAGTATCAAGACGTTTTGGCCTCACATCCTAACCACACAGGCGCGTTGCTGGCTGCAGCACACATGGAAGACCGGCAGGGGCGTTTGCGCATTGCTGAACAACTTTACCGACGATTGGTCGAAGCGAACTCCAAGGACCCAACTGCTTTTAACGATCTCGGGCTTTGTCTTGCCCGCCAAGGGCGTCTTGAAGAGTCGGCCGAAGCCATTCATATCGCAGTTGCCTTGCAGCCAGCAAAACAACGTTATCGCAACAACCTGGCGACTGTTTTTGTGGAAATGTACCGAGACGAGGAGGCCTTGCAGCAGCTGACCGCGGTACATGGTCCCGCGATTGCTCATTTTAACCTTGGGCACTTGCTGGCTCGCCGTGGTCGCACCCAAGGCGGGGCCGCACATCTGGCGACTGTAACTCGGCCAGATGCCAGGGTTACTCAGACCCAATTTCCTGTGGCGACTCTGGCTGTTGAGCAGTCAGGTCTTGGGACTGCCGTTGGAAACGGTGGCAACTCGATGGAACGTCAGGCCACAATCAACGGATCAGGTGCATCGGTTACTCAATCGGTGTCGTCTACAGATTCGGCAGCTTGGCAGCAAAGACGGGTTGCCGGTCTACGTTTGTTGCCACCGGTAAACTCTGGGCCGCGCGTTAGGAACCCGCAGTACCGTTGACTGGGAGTTTCATGCGGAGGAAGCATCAACGGTCTTTGACCGATCCTGGTTGCCGTGACTCTTCGAGGCGGGGTGGAGTCGTCAGACCGTTCAAGTAGACTTGTTTCCTGCGACGGCGTATTCTGGTAGGTGATGTGCAGTGGCGGTCCAAGTGGTTTGCCTACCGGAGTATGGGGTGTTCAAATTCGCAGAAACAGCACCGAAATTCGTGCCAGGTGCGTTGGTCATACACCGCCGATACGGCTATCGTGGTCTGATCGTCAGCTTCGATCAGCGTTGCACAGCTGGTGAGCGGTGGTACTTGGCGAATCAAACCCAGCCCAACCAAAATCAAGCCTGGTACCACGTCCTGGTTCATGACTCGGTTTCGACGACCTATGCGGCAGAGTCAAATCTGTTGCCCGATCCAAGTAACGAGGAAGTGAATCACCCGCTTGTCGACCAATTTTTTGTTCGTAGTCCCGCAGGGCAATATCAGCGGAACGATCGCCCCTGGACGGTCTAGCGAAAACGAGCGTAGGTTGCCGGTTGCCAGAGGGGGGAAGACTCAGCTACCAAGCCGAAGGTAGGGGATGGAAGCTTTTGTTGGGTCGTGCAAAATCCGCTCGGCAACGCGTAGTTTTGCACTTCGCGCCCGCGGGTTTCGGGCAACTTCTTCGGCAGTTGCCCGAATCGGCCGCCGCGTGAGCACTTCCAGCCGTGGATCGTTGCGGAATCCATGTTTTACAGGGCGGTCTTCTAGCGAATGAAAACTGATGATTGCCAATCGACCGCCTGGTCGGAGACAATCAGGAAAGCGACGCAAGGCCACATCAAGCCAATCGAGTTCGTCGTTCACTGCAATTCGTAATGCTTGAAATGTGCGTGTCGCCGGATCAATGCGGTTGCCCTTGCCGCGGGGTACACACTTTGAAACCAACTTGGCCAGTTCGCCTGTCGTCCGAATCGGTTGAGACCGTCGCCGTTGGACGATGGCGCGGGCAATTCTCCGGCTCATTCGCTCTTCGCCAAACTGATAAATGAGGTCGGCCAAGTGGTCAGCGCTTAGGCGATCAATGAGTTTCCAGGCAGGTTCGCCAGTGGAACGATCGAATCGCAGATCGAGCGGCCCATCCCCTTGAAAACTGAACCCGCGATCGTGATCGGCAAGTTGATCGCTTGAGAGGCCCAGGTCAAGCAGAATCCCATCCACGAGCCCCAGGTCATTTTCTGCCAGCAGATCGGGCAGGTTGGCGTAGTTGGCATGCTCTACCTGGATCGGTAAGTTGGCCAGTTCCGCGCGGGCCCGTTCCACGACTGTGTGGTCACGGTCAACGGCGATCACGAGACCGTTGCCCCCAACAGCTTCGGCCAGTTTGCGGGCATGACTTCCTCCTCCCAGCGTCCCATCGACATAGGTTTTTCCGGCCGACGGGCGGAGCCACTGTAAAACCTCTTCAAGCAACACCGGAATATGTTGGGAAGACGATTGAGTCATAGCAAAAGACGTTCGTCAACGAATGGTGTGAGCTGCCTGCTCTAGCATACCACTCATACCTGGCATCGGCAGTTGCCACTGGCCATTGCTGCCAGCCGCTGTGGAAAACGCCCTGGCCCGAGTGCATCCATGCACCCGGGCCTGGGCGACGTTGGTGGACCAGCCACCAACCACACAAATTCGGACTTCCATGTCCTGGTCGCGACAGAGGACGACAAACACTCCAAACCGAGTTTTTTGCCGACCATCCTCGATGGAAACCTCTGCCGGGCGACCTTGCGGGATTTCACGCCTTGTTCAAACGGGGGGGGCCAAAAACGGGGCCAAAATTGTTCCTTCTTCAGCTTCAGGCTTGGCCATGCCAGGTCAGGGAAGGTCTCCTTTTGCCAGAGAAGTCTCAAACATACGGAGTGAAGAAAATGGGTCAATCTGGCTTTTTGTTTGCTAGCAGTTGTCGTCTGTTCAGTTCGGTTGACGTATCTCCTTGGAGGATGGGAATGTTTGTTGCCCGGAAGGAAATAAATGAATTCCAATAAACTTTTCAGTTGGATGGAGGAGTGGATTGCAAAAGTTCGTCGTAGACCTCCATGTAACGCGCTGTCATTGCCTCTAGAGAAAACTCCCCTTCGGCGCGGATTCGGTTCTGGTGACCAAGTTCGGCGGCTTGGTCAGGTGTCTGGGCAAGGTGGGTGATTTTTTTAAGAAATGCAGCCGCATCGTGATCCATCACCGTTTGCGGCTCACATGCTGCCCCCAGTAGTTCGGCGGTTCCGTGGACTTTGATCGTGACAACCGGTTTACTGGCCGCCATGGCCTCCAGTACAACCCCCGGCATGCCTTCCCAGGAGGAGCAATGCAGCAACATCTCTGAGGCCGCCAAAAGCCGAGGAACGTCGCTTCGCCAACCCAGAAAATGGACACGGTTATCCAGCGAAAGTTGGTTTGCCAAACGCTCCAGTCTGCCTCGCAAGGCTCCGTCGCCCACGATGACCAGGTCGTGGTTGGGAAGTTGCTGTTGTAGTTCCGGCAGGCGCGCCAGCAGCCACTCGGGATGTTTTTGCCGGTCCAACCTTCCGATAAAAAGCAGCAGTTTTCGACCCGCGGGAAGTCCCAGTTCAGCGTGAGTGATGGGGTGAGCTGGTTTAAACCGCTGGAGGTTGACTCCGTTGGGAATAACTGCGACTTTGCTGGCAGTTAAATGCATCTGCTCGACGGCAAAGGTGGCCACCGACTGGCTTACACATATATGCTTGGAAACGAGGGGATCGGTCATTCGACTGGCCAGTCCATGAAAATTCCAGCGGGGATCAGCGACCCGAATTCCGGTAACGCATTGGGGGACTCGGGCCCTGCGGGCCGCAATGGCACCTGCCACGTTGGCGTGTGCCAGGAAGCATTGGAGGAGGGCGGGGCGAAAATTGCAGAGAGAGTCCGTTAACTGGCGGATTACACGGCCCGCAGTCCAAAGACTCCTGGCATGAAAGAAAGTTACAGGTACTTTTTCAGACAGGGTTTTCAGGATAAGTTCATTCTGTGGTGGTGAAGGAGGTGGCCCCAAGACAAAAATAGCGGTTTGATACCGGTTGTGGGGCAGACGACAGGCCAATTCGACCAGTTGTCGTTCGGCACCGCCTGGCGCAAGTGTGGTGATACAAAAAGCAATACGGTGAGACATGGTCCCATTTTTCGAGCGTATGGATTAACCAATGGACAGTTAGCGGAACAATGGCGACGATAGTCGCTGGTTCCAGCTCCCCTGTCCAGTCCCGATGAACAAAGACGACTTTACCTTCGATTATGACCTGCCGAAGCGGCTGATAGCACAGCAACCGCTCGAAAATCGTGTGGATGCCCGTTTGATGCTGGTCGATCGTCAGGCTGACCGGATTGAACACCATTATGTACGCGATATTCCACAGTTGCTCGCTTCTGGGGACCGACTGGTGTTCAACAACACGAAAGTCATCCCTGCGTCTTTGCAGGGTGTACGGACTTCGACTGGGGGAAATTGGCAAGGGCTCTTTTTAGAGGTTACCCCACAAGGCCAGTGGAAAATCATTTGTAAGACCCGGGGACACCTTAAAGCTGGTGAGCAAATCTCGCTTTTGGACCGCCACATGCGCCCGGCTGTCCAGCTGCAACTCATCGAACGGCTTGACGGCGGACAATGGCTTGCCCAACCAGACTCCCAGGCAACCTGCAGCGACCTTCTTACCCAAGTTGGCCGAGTTCCCTTGCCACACTACATTCGTGGCGGGCGGATGGTCGATTCTGACGAGGTCAACTATCAGACCATTTATGCCCGTGAGCCAGGGGCCGTTGCCGCTCCGACCGCCGGCCTTCATTTTACCAAGCCGTTGCTCGAGTCAATTGAGTCCCATGGTGTAGCGTTTACCGCCGTTACACTTCACGTTGGCTTGGGAACTTTTCGACCGATTCAGTCAGAGTCACTCGAAGATCATCAAATGCACGAAGAGAGGGGGGAGCTTACGGAGGCTGCCGTCAAAGAGATCAATGCGACCCGCGAAGCCGGAGGCCGCATTGTTGCTGTAGGAACGACGGTTGTGCGTGTTTTGGAAACGGCATTCGCACAGGTTGACGAGGCGCTTTCCGATGGCGGTGCCACGTCGCGCAATCTGGCGGCCTGGTCGGGAAAAACAGACCTCTTCATTCGCCCCCCTTATCAATTTGGTGCCATTGACGCGATGATGACCAATTTTCACTATCCCGGCACAACCCTGCTGGTTTTAGTGCAGACGTTTGGGGGGCGCGACCTGATTCGCCGTGCCTACGAAGAGGCAGTCCGCGAAGAATACCGGTTTTTTAGCTACGGCGATGCGATGCTGATTTTGTGAGTACGCCTGTCGCGTCTGCAATCTAAATAACGTCAACCGCCAGTTCGAAAAGATGCCCGGTTATGGGGCAAAAGCACTTGAGAGCTCCGTGGCGGACGTGGTGAAGCTCAGGGCGGCCTGGTTGCCCACAAGACGTAGGGAGCCTAGCACCGCTACGATAATCAGCGCCAGCATCACGGCATATTCGACGGCTGTTGGCCCATCTTCATGCTTCAGGAAATTTTTGATTTGCCGGAACATGTTCTGCTGGCCTTTCCTGAGGCGAGGGGTGACGCGGTGGAAAAAGTTCGTCAAAAGAATTGGACCGCACGGTTAAAACGGATTGCTACACCG
>JAKVCB010000020.1 GCA_022448345.1 Pirellulales bacterium | reverse complement strand
TCAAGGGAATTCTTTCCTTCAATGCGAGTTTGACTACGAAAGCTGGAGATGCTGACCACTCGATCGCAGACCATACGGAAGACCATGACAAGCTATGCCGATTGCACAACCACCTGGCCAAATTCCGATCTGCTGGCCAGGAAGAGCGGCACGAAATACCGCAACCATGGCGCCGAAGCAGCCCAATAAGGCGTTAACAGGTACGACCCACTCCGCCCACGAAAGAGACCCTTAGCAGGTCCACTTGGATTCGCCAGCTCAGAACGCAGCCGCCGAAGAGGCCTTTGCAGAACTATGGCAAGAAATCGGGTTTGTTCTTTTTGACAACCGACCCGCCTACATGCACTGCACCGCCAGCGAACAATAGCCTACTTTCGAATCTCTAAACGTTTTAAGAGGTCGAGATACAGGGTGGGATTAATCCGTTTGACATAGTCGAGCAACCTGCGACGCCGACTCACCATTCTCAGCAAACCACGCCGACTGGCATAGTCCTTGGGACATTCCCGCATGTGTTCCGTCATCCGGCTGATTCGACTCGTAAGCAGCGCAATTTGAACTTCTGGTGAACCTGTATCGGACGTTGCACGCCCAAATTCACCAACTAGCTGCTCTTTTCGTTCTTTGGTTAATGCCATTTGGATCCTCTTACCCAGTGCCTTCGACCCCGCTTCGTTGGTTTCGCAACGGGGCGAGCACCAATCTCCTAAATTACTACATCTCCTAAATTACTACAGTCAAAACTCTTACCAACATAACCTACAAAAAAACGACACTTCTCACATCTAGTCTGCCGCTGTTACAACTTTCTCAGTGTACGGGGTTTGGACTCGCCTGCAACCGCAAATCCCTTGCCTCGGGCCGTAATTTTCAGCCCACCGCCCCCTGGGGGCCTTGCCCGCCCGACCAACGGGCAGACTTTGCCTATCCGCTTGAACCGATCTCGGGGAAAATACTATTCTCCAACGATGGCTGAGGCCAGTTTTTTCCGGCATTATCGGTTAAACGACCCTCCACCCCGAGCAACGTCGCGCAGAACCTGCTAGGCCGGTTTTGTACCGTGGGGAATGTCTCGCAGGCGTACCACATCCCAGACCAGGCCAAACCTTTCCATCACCCAGATCGCGTAATAGGTCGGATCGAACTCCCACCAGCGGTGCGCCTGGCTAGCAACGTGTTGGTAGGCATGGTGGTTATTGTGCCACCCCTCGCCGAACGCCAAAAAACCGACCCACCAATTGTTGCGACTATCATCGGTCGTCTCGTAACGGCGAGAACCCCATAGATGGGTTGCCGAATTGACGAACCAGGTAATGTGAAGAACATAAACCATACGAAACCCTGTGCCCCACAGGAGCATCGAAAGGCCACCTTCCCACCCTCCGCCCAAAATGGATGGGCTAAAATAACCAACACAGTAAAGGGCCAATCCCAAAATGATATGGGAAGGCAAAAAGAGATGATGAATGATCATCATCACTTTGTCTTTGCGAAGATCAGGAGCGTACTTTTCAATGACCAGATGGTCCCACTTGCGGCCAAAATTTGGCATGAACCAAAACATGTGGCTCCACCATTTTCCGTCCCGCGGCGAGTGAGGATCTCCCTCTTTATCACTATAAACATGATGCTGGCGATGGTGGGCAACCCAAGTTAAAGCAGACCCCTCACCCGACAAGCCCCCCAAAAAAGCCAGGATCCAACGAATGATGGGAAATGTTTTGAAACTACCGTGGGTCAACAGGCGATGATAGCCCATGCAAACCCCAAACATCCCCGTCATTGGAATCAGAATCAAGCAAACCACCAGGGCCTGCCAACTGTAATAGAATGGGGCAATCACTGCAAAAACGTGAACCAAACCAATCCACAGAACGACTGGCCAATTCAGTCCCCGACCCCACAACTGTCTGGAATTGGCACGAAGCAATGGGGCCAATTCTTCGATGGTGTTCGGTGTTGTCGAGTCAGGATCAACGGCCGGTACGGATGGCCTGTCCAAACTTCGATTCCTGTTTGTTACCGGAGATTGAACATCAGTGCTCATAGAAAACGACTGCCTCTTTCAATGGATGGGAATCACCGCGGAACGAATCTGTGTGTCGACCTCGACCCGCTCAGAAATGTTCCATCGGGTATGAAATGACAAACCAAAGGTTAATGTGTTTTAACCGTTCAGTTTATCGCGGCCACTCTGGTTCCGCCAAAGGGTTCGAAACCTGCCTAACAGCGGGGGGGGGGAAGTCTGCATCTTGCTCTCCGTTAAGCATAGGGGGATTGTCAGAGGCTGGCTAGCCCACGCGGGGTCTGCCGATAAATTCGACGCCCTTCGTCAGAATCCGCAAATTCATCACTTATTAACGGTTTGGGTTGGCGAATTCCCCACCCATGTGCGATTTTGCACCATGCCAACAGGACATCTGGATGGCTCCATCGGGCTCGACCACGACTTCAATCGCACCCTCCTGGTCGGTCTGGAACACCTCCGCCCCAGATTGCTCGTAAATAGCAACGGTGGGTTCGGTACCACGGTGGCTACCACCGCTAATCACGACCCATTCAGGGGTACACCAGGCTGCAAATCGGGCTGGTGCACTGTGCCGACTGCCATGATGGGGGGCCAACAACAGATTACAATCATAGGGTGGAGTGGCAATCACGGTCTCCAAGCCAGAGGCCTCCAAATCACCTGGCAGCAACAGGCGACGACCTGCAAATTCAATCGCCAGGGTAATACTATTGGCATTGTCACTCCCGACCACCCCTTCGGGGGGTGGATGCATGACCTCCACTTGGACCCCGGGACCGACGGTGAGACGATCTCCCGATGCAACCTCCCGGACAGGAATGCGATGTTCAGCCAGGAGTTCCCTTAGTTGATCCGGGGCCGGGGTGTCATCACGCCGGTTGGTAACCGCACAGAACATGACAGGGGAAACATAAACTGCTCCCACAGGAAACCGCCTCAACAAATCTGGTACCGCATTGAAGTGGTCCACATCGGCGTGTGACAAAATAATCCCGTCCACACGTCGGATCCCGGTTTCCCAGAGATAAGTCGCGATCGTCTGGGCAGCGTACTCCGGCGATCCCAGCGACCCTGCGTCGTAGAGAATTGTTGCACCACTGGGCATTCTCAAGCAAACACAACCGCCATGCCCAACCGACACAAAACCACATTCAAGTTTTCCCCCGGTACGGCAGTGGAACGATGCGAGAGTTGCCCCTAGCGTCACCCACAGACAAAACGCACCCAGTTGCCACCGCAGGGGCAACCATTTCTTGCTGGAAACGACCACGCAAATCAACAACCCAAGATAAAATCCGGTCGTCCACCAAGTTGCGGGCCCCATGACCCAAAAATGACCTCCGGGCACCGCTTCGGCAAAATCAATGACGCTCTCTAAAGCAAATATCGCATGATCGCAAACCCAGCCACAAAGACCTGCCAGAGGGGGCAACAAAAGACTGCAAAGAAATAACGCAAAACCGCTCAACAAAACTGCGGTGATCAAAGGCCACACAAATGGGCTGATCAAAATCGCAACTGGCGTGACGACATGAAACTGCTGCATGACCAGGGGCAACGCGACAAGCCAGACCGACAAAGTGGCCAAAAGTAAACACCCGTTCCAGCGTACCAACTGCACAGCCACCCGCACTGGCCAGGGGCGCGAGGCATGTACAAGCCGTCTCACCGGGTCTTTGGCGCGCTGTTTTTGCTGATTAGAAAACCAGCTACCAAACACGATCAGGGTTGCCACTGCCAAAAAACTGAGTTGCGGGCCAACCCCAAAAAGATCGCTTGGGTTAAACGCCAGCACAACCAAACCAGCTGCAGCGAGCGAGTTAACAGCAACCACGCGTCGTCCCGTTCCCGCAGCGAGACAAATCAATACTGCCAGCACGGCAGCCCGGACGACTGGAGGGCGAGCTCCAGCGACCAGGGCATAAAACACAACCAGCACAACAATCACCGCCAGGGCGGTTCGCCTCGGAAGGAGCCCCAGATTCTTAATGCCAAGCAACCCTAAAACCAGAATTCCCAAATGCAATCCCGAAACGACGAGCAGATGGACAGTTCCAGTCGTGATGTAGCGGTTCACGGTCTCCCGTGACACCGCGTCGCGCTGGCCAAGCAAGATTGCGTTTGCCAAGGGGACACGATGGGGATTCAGATAGCGGCGCAACTGCTCTTCACCCGATGCGCGAACGGAGTCCAACCACCGCCCGATTGAAAAGACTTCTGAAGCCGGCAACGTTTTTACGCAATCAGGCGAGTTGCTTACCAGGCGACTTAAGCAACGGTGAGCTCGGGCGTGGCTGGCAAAGTCAAACTCTCCTGGATTCTTTGGAGTTGCGGTTTTTTGTAACTGGCCAAAGACTCGCAAACGGTCGCCAGCGGAAACCTTGACGAGCTGGCCACCAACGGTCAGTTGACAAACTCCACTCACCGGAGACCATCCCGTACCATCTCGCAGTGCAACTGCGCGAACCCACAACCGACTGCGACACTGACTGGGAATCGCGCGATAGGGTGATTGCGGAGGCGCCGGCAGTAGAGAGGGACTTTCCAACGCCAAAACTTTCAGGCAGGCAGGCCTGAAATGTTGGTCCGCAAACCTGGAAATGTCTGCTCGCGCAAAGGTATGCCACTGCAAATGGTGCCATGCCCCGCCGGTTGCCGCGACCGACAGCAGCAGCATCGGTACAGCCCCCGCCAGCCACTTTCGGCGCCACCCCACCAACCAGCAACACCAGCAGACCATCGCAGTCAACCACCAACAAGCAAAGGGAGAGGGATGGATCCCCCCAAGCCGCGAAAACAGGGCGTAGCGGTCGACTAGAATCCCTACACAGAATGCTAGCAGTGCCACCACCAGGGGCTGGTAAGTCCAAGGGGAAATGCACCGACTTGTTTCGGCGGGCGGTGCCATCTTATGAGGACTGGCCACCATGGAAAGACCCGTCGACAAAGGAAGAAGCAAACAAAAAAAGAAAAACTCGGCTACTACCCAGCGGCTCTGATTGTAACATTTGTGACCAATGCAGCCAGTAAACTGGGTAGTTTGCCGTTGGCTCCTTACCGAATGCTCTCCAACTTCAAACGGCTGCTGCGCAGAACCGGATGGTGCGTGGGTGCGTACCGGAGTAAGATGGCCCGCCAATCCCACCTCCGTGGGCCGAATGTTGACGATAGCTATCCTGCCGCTGGGGGGTATCACACGTCACGGTCAAGGCCTTCATCCTTTGAATCCCAACCCCATCTCCTGGAGGGATGACCATGTTCACGCGGTCACTTGCCACATTTTCAGAATTTGGCCTCTGGATTCTGGTACTGCTTTTTTTGTGTGCCGGATGCACGTCGGAGGTCGCCTCCAAGAATACTCATGACGATCTCACTGCTGGATCGACTACTTTGAAAGAATCAAACATGTCTGACATCCCATTAATCCCTCGTAACGTCTTGTTCGGCAATCCGGAGCGGGCCCAGGCCCGCATCAGCCCTGACGGCCACTGGCTCAGTTTTCTGGCACCTGTGGACGGAGTCCTCAACATTTGGGCCGGACCCGTTGAGGATCCTGCCAGTGCACGGCCGGTGACCAATGACACCGATCAAGGGATACGCAATCACCGATGGGCTTTCGACGGTCAGCACGTCCTCTACTCGCAAGACAAGGACGGAAACGAAAACTGGCATATCTATGCGACAGACGTCGAAACCAAGAAAACCAAAGACCTCACTCCGATCGAGGGAGTGCACGCCCGCATTCAGGAGACCAGTGAACAATATCCGGATGAAATCCTGGTCGGATTGAATGATCGCAATCCTCAACTGCACGATATCTGGCGGGTGAACATCAAGACCGGTGAAAAAGAACTCCTCCAGCAGAATGAAGGAGTGGCCGGCTATGTCACCGATGACGATTTCCGGGTGCGGATGAATATCAACTACACACCTTCAGGCGGTCAAGTCTGGCAGATTCTCGAGGGAGATGGTGAGAATCGGCAATGGAAGGAATTTATGACCTTCGGGCCTGAGGATGCGATGACCAGCGGACCAGCCGGCTTTGACAAGTCGGGAAAGACGCTTTACTACGAAGATAGTCGTGATCGCAATACGGCCGGTCTCTTCACGCTCCAACTGGAGGATGGCTCACCTCAACTGGTCGCCGAAGATCCCAAAGCCGACGTGGGAAGTGTGCTGATTCATCCAACTAAAAAGCATATCCAGGCGGTTTCGTTCACATTTGACCGCCGTAAGTGGAAGGTGCTTGATGACTCCATTGCTGATGATTTTGCTTATCTCCAAGACCTCGAAGACGGCGAATTCTTGATCACCAGTCGCACGCTGGACGACAGCCAATGGACCGTCGCATACATTCTGGACGACGGCCCAGTGAAATTCTACCGGTACGAGCGAACACCCCAGCGGAAAGCCACCTACTTGTTCAGCAATCGCGATGACCTGGATGATTATCCACTAGTCAAAATGCACGCGCCGGTCATTTCGAGCCGTGACGGGTTAGACCTGGTCTGCTACCTCTCACTCCCTCCCGGCACCGATCCCGATGGTGACGGCCGTCCCAACGCACCCGTCCCATTGATCCTTGATGTCCATGGAGGGCCCTGGTCCCGCGATGGCTGGGGACTGAATCCGTACCATCAATGGTTCGCAAATCGAGGGTATGCAGTCTTAAGTGTGAACTACCGGGGCTCGACAGGCTTCGGCAAAGAATTTCTCAACGCAGCTGACGGCGAGTGGGCTGGAAAGATGCACGACGATTTACTGGATGCCGTTGAATGGGCAACGGCTGAGAAAATTGCGATCCCCGAAAAAATATGCATCTACGGTGGCAGCTACGGAGGTTACGCAACCCTCGTCGGGCTAACCTTCACACCCGAGGTCTTCTCCTGTGGCGTGGACATTGTCGGCCCCTCCAACCTGGTCACCCTCATGGAAAACGCCCCCGCTTACTGGGCCCCCTTCATGCCTGTCATGAAACGCCGTGTCGGAGATTGGGAAACCGAGGAGGGGAAAGCCGCATTGCTGCAGCGCTCGCCCTTGACTCGAGTCGACCAAATCGCACGTCCACTACTCATTGCCCAGGGAGCGAATGATCCGCGAGTGACTCAACTGGAAGCCGATCAAATCGTCGCTTCGATGAACCAAAAGGAAATCCCCGTAACTTACGTACTCTACCCCGATGAAGGGCATGGCTTTCGACGACCCGAAAATCGCAAATCCTTCAACGCCGTCACCGAAGCGTTTCTAGCCGAACACTTGGGAGGCCGGTTCCAAGCTGTCGATCAAGATTTCGTCGACGCCTCCATCTCCGTACCCAGCGGTGCTGACGGCGTACCGGGCCTGAGTGAAGCACTTGCCGCCGAACAGTCCCGGCAATCGAATTAGAGGGTGTATCCACAGGATGCCAGCTACTTGGGTCGAAAAGCTGAAATTTCCCTTGCGTTTATTCTGATGGCAATCCACAATGGGGGTATGATGGCTGCACACCCATACTTTTTCTGGTTTAGCTTTACCCGCCTGGGTAGCGGGGCCGGAGGACATTTGTAGCCTCATCTGACTTAAAAATGACGTCAGCAGCCTCGAGACCCAGCCCCCTGGTTCTCGGGGCTTTTTTTTTGCGGGTATTTTTCGTGCGAGGGACAGATTCACAAATTGTTTTTTTTCGAACCACACCGATCAGACCAACTGCCATCGGCTCCCAGCCAAGGCCCCACTTACGGAGACCTAACCTATGATCGTCGTCATGAAACGTAGTGCCACCAAACAACAACTCCAGAAAATGGTCTCCCATGTTGAATCATTGGGACTGAAACCGACCATCATCCAAGGCACGGAACGAACCGTGGTCGCAGTAGTCGGTGACGAGCGGGCTGCTGCGAACATCGGAGCTTTAGAGAGTGACCCTGGTGTGGACGAGGTCTTGAAAGTACTGGCACCGTACAAACTGGCCAGCCTGGAAGTACAACCCACACCAACGGTCGTGACAGCCGGTTCGCTGAAAGTTGGCGGCAGCGACCTTGGTGTTATGGCTGGGCCTTGCTCTGTCGAAGATGAAGAACAAATTGTCGCATCGGCTCAGGCAGTCCGGGCAGCCGGTGCCACAGCACTGCGGGGCGGCGCCTTCAAGCCCCGCACAAGTCCCTACAGCTTCCAGGGGCTCAAAGAAGAGGGCTTGAAACTCCTGGCAGTGGCGCGCGCCGAAACAGGCCTGGCCATTGTGACTGAGGTTGTGGCGCCAGAAGACGTCGGTTTAGTTGCCGAATATGCCGACGTTTTACAAGTCGGTGCCCGCAACATGCAAAATTACCGGCTTCTCGAAGCTATTGGCAAAGTGCAACGGGCCGTATTGCTCAAGCGTGGGCCTAGTGCAACGGTCGACGAATTCTTGTTGGCGGCTGAATATGTTCTGGACGCCGGCAATTCCCAAGTCATGCTCTGCGAGCGGGGTATCCGCACGTTCGAAGCGCATACGCGGTTCACGTTGCCTTTGGCAACCGTGCCTTACCTGCAAGCAAGAACCCACCTCCCGGTCGTGATCGATCCCAGCCACGGAACGGGCCACACGGAACTGGTCCCGGCCATGGCCCGCGCTGCCGTGGCTGCCGGAGCGGATGGGTTGATTATCGAGGTTCATCCACAGCCCGAACAGGCGCTCAGTGACGGTTACCAGTCTCTGTCGTTTTCCGAGTTCGAGCAGACGATGGCCGGCTGTCGGAATGTCGCCCAGGCTGTTGGAAAAACGATGGCAGACACCACAGCTCCCTGCCCGACGGCTTGAACACACGTCAGCAGAATCGACCCAACGGGCCGCTCTCTGACGTTGCCTACCGAAAATCACAAAGCAGCAAGCCTGACCGTCAGGGCATGGTGGGCCGCTGCATTGGCCAATACGAGTAAATGCTCGCTGCCCGAATCGTAAACAAACTCACACTTTGCCAACTCAGCTTCATGGAGGTCGCCGGCAATAGCCTCCACCAGACTCTTGGTGTCTGAGTAACGTTCGCGCACGAGATCGTTAACGGGATAGAACTCAATCCACCGTGCCATTCGGGCAGTCGCCTGGGAAGTGATCTGAAGGGTCTCTTCATCAAGGGGGCGCCAAGTCAACCCGAGCGGTTCGAGAACCTGCTGGAAGAACCCATCCCACGTTTGCTCGCCAACCGAACAGGCCACCAAAGAGGTCGGTTCCAGTTGCACATCGGCCAGGGATTGCCAGTCGACGATCACCGTCACATCCCATGCCTGCTGAACGTAGCGAAGGACATTTCGCAACTCAGCCCAAGGCAGAAAGTTGACGGTTCTCGCTTGCTGGAGTTTCGGCTGGAGCACCAGATACGTCGGCTCAATCGAGAGTCGGTCAATCGGATAACGGCTCTTGTTAGGCAGCCCACGGGCCAAGAGCATCCGCTCCAACAACACGAGCACCTGGACCTGGACTCCATGCTGATGTTCCACCTCTAAAGTAGAACCCTGCACTTGGATACTTCCAGTACCGCCCTGCCTTGACCACGAGTTTGGTGCTACAAGTTGTCGAACCCAGGCAGCAATAGAAGTCGCATCGGTGGTTCCCGACGACAACAATTCTTTCACATCATAACTGCTTGTGCGTGGCCGCTCCGACTCCTGGGAAATCACCGACAGTTGGCCGCTTTTTTCGACAAAGTGGAGCCGATATTTTACCAATGCTTGCTCTAGCAATTCGCCGCTCGTTGTATCTCCAGTAGAAATGGTAATTGGTCGATCGGCGGCCAGTCCCGCCACTAGGAGCGCGTTGGGATCAAGCGTGATGGGCACCGCCATCAAATCCGACACGAAATCCAGCCATCCCGCGAGCGGCATTGCCAAAATCTCCGTCGACGCAATCGGAATCGCCAACTGTACTGACAGATCACGGCCATGGCCTGGCTGATGATCGACCGGTCCACGACGAACTGCAGGCAGACCGTCGGGACCACGATCCTGCAGCAAGTCCCCACCAATCGGCAAGCCAGGCGGCTCAATGGCCGTCACTTGGTCGTTGGCCAAAGGCTCGCTCGCACCGATCGATGGTGGTTGGTCTGGAGAGACTGTCTGCTTGGGAATTGGCTCAAAGGAGGCCACTGGCTGCTTCGTCTTGCCTGCAGCTACCTTCTCTGTATCCACTGAATCAGAGCCGGACACCAAGCCCCCCCTGTTCTGCATTACCGTTGTTTCGGTCGCTGCTTTACCGCCGCTGACTGGAGCGGTTGGGGATTTGTCTTGCGTTGTCAATGGACGCTCGGCAACCACGGGGGATACCACTTCGGAAAACTCAGGGTCGTTCCTGAGCAAATTCTCCCGCCTTGTTCTTCCTGGAGACGGCTTGATCAACTCTGCTGTGGGAACCTCTTCTGGAAGAGTCGTTGCAGCGGAACGACTTGCCGTTTGAGGAATTGATTCAAGATCCGTTGGTTGGTCTGGCGGTGTGTCGAGGGCAACATCGTCTTGGACGTTGGCCACCGACGGCAGATCAGGTTTGGGGACTGCCTTTGCTTCCGGGACCGCGTGACCCGCCAAGGAGGTGGCGGTAGCATCTTCATGCCCAACCTGCATCCATAGTGCGGTGGCCACACCACCGATCAACAGCAATCCTGCCCCGGCTACGGATACCCACAAAAACGGAACCTGGTGGGTTCCCCAACGCATAGTGCCGGGTGCGGTTTGAGGCACCCTGTTTTCAGCAGCCTGGGTCGCAACATTTTCAGTAACGACATCCCGTGGGGGGCTGACAAGCTCGCTTTTTCCAACACCACTGGAGTCAACCGGACAGGTCAATTCGTCGACCGACAGCGTGTCGAAGCGCGGCGCGAAATTTGGTTCGGCAGTTGGGTCCGTAGGTGATGGTGTTAAATCTGATCCGGCCCCCTCCAAAGCCATGCTGACCGGTGGTACCAAATGGACCATGCTGCCACATTTTGGGCAGGCGCGGATTTGGCCCACAGCTGCCGAGTCTTTGACACGCAACCGGGCATTGCAGGTTTCGCAGATAACGGGAAAAGAATCCAAACTCACGGCCTTTGCACAAGGTATCCCAAGTCGCCCCAAAGTATCGAAAATCGCCCCAAACCACGTAATGGGTTCGTCTGACGCGGTCCAATCTATTGCCTGCTTTCTCAAGCATATCACAGAGCATCAAACCACCGTGTCTAATTTACCCAGTTACCGCGGTCACAATCGGGTGGATCAACACGATTGTCCTGCCTGTTATGGTTCGCCATGGAACACATCCGGAAGTCGATCACCCCGGCGGGTGGCTGCCTCTCGGGTTGTCACAGCAATCCCTGGTGTCCCACCTGATTGCAGTGGTTTGACCACATAAACAAGTTTCTGACGAGGATCAGTCAGACTGGTTGATGATTTGTCGGGATTGGCCAGCTTCAGTATTTCCAGCAGAATTTCGCCTCCTGGCCGGTTTTGCTCGTCGAGCCCAAAGGATTGATTTTTGGTGATTCCTGCAAGCTGCAAATCGGTTCCCAGAATGACAATTTCAACTCCGATTTCCTGACTTAGCGTTTCCAGCGCTGCCTCGAGGGTGTCCTGAGAAAAACTCAGGGAAGTCACCTGATTGAACCTCGCTTCGAGTGAGCCGGTGGCCGATGCTTTTGGAGCAGCAATTGCTGTCACCTGGCGAAGTGGTTCAACCAGCGACAACTCGGTGGCAAGCAGGAGATTTTGTCCCGCTTCCGGTGGCAAGTAACAGCGAACCAAGGCATACCCTTCTTCGTGGCCAGATCGGGTGTAGCGGGTGAGGGCCCGCACCATTTCTGGCAAACGGGCAAGTAATCGTCGACCATACGGCTGGAGTTCGAGTTGAAACACGTAATCTTCAATTCCCGCAGGAAGTTGTGCAATTCGTTCGCTGAACCGTTTGGCCAGGATGTGCTCGGCAGTATCAATCGTAGCCGCTGCAAAGAGTTCCATAAAAAAATTTTCGTCCCAATGCAAACTGATTCCAAGAGCGGTGAGTCCTTCTCCTGTAAACCAGATCAAGGGTTTTTCAAGTCTTGCCAACGGTCCACTGAACAAACTCTTGCCCTCACTCCACAGGTAATTGGGAGCAACGACCAACGTCATCATACGATCGGAATCGGTTGCCTCGACAAGTTGTTCCAGATCGCGCCGCAAAGGAGGTGGTTGCCCCTCCAAATCCAAAACTTCGGCCATATTTTTTGCCGCCGTCATGACAATTCTGTCGGCTTTGCCAGTCGCGGGTACGTAACAGGCCCACCGATCCCGCACGGCATAACTTTCTCCGGCATGCTTTTGGACCATGCCACCAGAGAAACTTGAAACCACTTCCTTCAGTCCGCTCACTTCAACTGGATGAATGACCATGGTCGCATCCCAGTCACCGCCAGGAAGAACTCTTAGTCCAATGACCAGTTGGGCCATCTGGGCGAGTTGAATTCCAGCGGTCTGAGTGATGAATCCGGTCGCCGGCTCAGCCAATGGCCCAACGGCGGCAAGCACTTTTTCACCCTCCGGGTGTCTGAGGAGATCTGCGGGACGAAGCGCGAAGAAAATCTGGCACCCCGGCGGTAAAAAAGCGAGGTCCACAGGCTTGCCAGAAGTTGGAGATATCCACAACGTTTGACCATCATCGGCAATAGTCTGCGGTACGGCCTGGCGCTCTGAAAGCGGCTGATTTGGGGGCGAGAGGCCGGAAGTTTCCGATGGTCTCCCGGTCACCTGACTATCCACAGGATTTGTGGCATGAGCCGACACCGACTGGGCACGATCTTCCGCCCCGGAGCGAAGCAGGCTGCGCCCTATCCACAACAAAGCCAGGGCAAGCACACCCAGGACTGCCACGACCGTCATCCGCTGATGCTGCTTCCGTCGTGATCGGGGAACACGGGGCTGGCCAACATCGACATGAATCGGAAACTTTGCCATCCGCTCGGCTAAACCATGAGGAATAAAATGATCAGCCGGCGTTTTCCAGCACGGCAGGCTGGGCAACAGCAGCTGTGACCACAGAACCGACCGCCTCGATCACGCGATCAATTTGTTCCAGCGATACATCCAGGTGTGTCACGGCACGGACACGTCTTTCCGCAGATGGATTCATCAATACACCCATTTCCCCAAGCCGCTGGCAAAATAGCTCAGCCGTTCCCAGATGTGGCTCGATGTCGAAAATAACGATGTTGGTATCAATCTGGTCGGGCTGTAACGAGAGCCCAGGCATCGCTCGCACGGCTTTGCCCAGCAAGCTCGCTTTTTTATGATCCTCGGCCAACCGCTCCACATGGTTTTCAAGGGAATATAGCGCGGCGGCGGCAACGACTCCCATCTGCCGCGTTCCTCCTCCCAAAGCTTTACGATGCCGCCTTGCCTGACGGATCAAATCTGCCGGGCCACAAAGTGCCGAACCGATGGGGGCTCCCAGCCCCTTGCTGAAACAGACACTTACTGTGTCGAAATGGCCAGCCCACTGGGCAGCTGAAATTCCAGTGGCCACAACCGCATTAAAAAGCCGTGCCCCGTCGAGATGTGTCGCCAATCCCCTCTGATGAGCCACCTGGCACAGCTCGCTTGTCATGTCCAAGGGAAGGATTCGTCCCCCTCCCCGATTCAGGGTATTTTCCAGGCAAAGCAACTGGGTACGACACTGGTGCTCATCTGGCGGGCGGATATTGTCCGCTACTTGCTGCGATGTTAAACAGCCGTTTTTCCCTGGCAGAGGGTTCACGGAAATCCCGAAAAACTGCGCAAAGGCTCCCTGCTCGTAATTGAAGATGTGGCACTCCGAGTCACAGAGAAATTCGTCTCCCGCGCCACAGTGGAGCCGCACCCCAATCTGGTTGCTCATCGTCCCGGAAGGGACAAAAATGGCCGCTTCTTTACCTAACAGGGCCGCCACCTGCTCCTGGAGGAGATTGACCGTCGGATCGTCGCCAAAAACATCGTCACCAACTTCTGCGGTCGCGATTGCGGCACGCATCTCCTCGGTGGGACGGGTCACGGTGTCACTTCGCAGGTCAATTGGCTTGATTTGCACGGGTTTTCTTTTCTCTCACTTCGGGTGAGAATAGGAAATTAGGCGAGCCCTTTGATTATCATCGTCTTGTGGCTCAAGTTCAAGCGAATTGACTCCCCCTGTTAAAGATGCCGCTTTCCATACAACGTATTGATACTCGAGCCCCGGATGCCCCGGTTGCGATCGCTCAACTACGCGGTCAACTGGCACCGGAAGGCAATGTCGTCAGCGCCGCAGGTCGGGCAAAAACCATCGATGTTTTTGGGGAACCGCTCTCGCCGAGCGAGGTCGTGGAGCGAATTTGTCACGATGTGCGCCAGCGGGGCCTCACCGCAGCCCTTGACTATTCAGCCAAACTCGACGGAGTGTCGTTGACCGCGCAGACCCTGCGGGTTAGCGAAGATGAGTTGGCTGCCGCCCATGAGGCTGCAACGCCCGAATTTCTGGCCACGATTGGCCAGATTCAGAATCGAATCCAGGAATTCCAGACCCAAATTCTGCACAAAGATGTGTCGGTCGAAACGGTTGGAAAAGGTTCCCTCCGGCAACGGTACCTGCCGATGAAGCGGGTGGGCATTTGCGTTCCCGGAGGAGCCGCGGCCTACCCATCAACTGTGCTGATGACCGCCGTACCTGCTCAAACAGCCGGAGTTGCCGAAATCGCGGTTGTCGCCCCTCCCACCGAATTTGGATCGTATAACCAGGATTTGCTCGCCACCTGCCATGCGCTGGGAATTCGTGAGGTTTATCGCATCGGTGGAGCCCAAGGCGTTGCCGCACTTGCATACGGATTGGAAGAAACCAAGGAGGCACATCCACCGAATGGTTTTATCCTGCCGCAGGTCGACAAAATCGTGGGGCCAGGTAATCTTTTCGTGGCCCTGGCCAAACAGCACGTCTTCGGTGAAGTTGACATCGATTCGATTGCGGGCCCCAGTGAAGTGATTGTCATCGCCGACCAGACCGCCCGAGCTGACTGGACTGCGGCCGATTTAATCGCCCAGGCCGAACATGCACCTGGCTCGGCAATCTTGATAACCTGGGTCGAATCCTTGCTTGACGAGGTGGCAGGGGAGTTGGAAACCCAATTGGCAAGCCTGGCACGAGGAAAACTGGCGCAGGAATCGCTGGAAGCATTCGGGGCACTCATTCTGGTCAAAGACCGGAGTGAAGCTGCCGATTTGGCCAATACGCTTGCTACTGAACATTTGCATTTATCGTGCGAGGATGCCGACGAACTGCTCGAACAGATCCGGTATGCCGGAGCCGTTTTCATGGGCCCGCTAAGTCCGGTTGCACTTGGAGACTATGTCGCTGGACCCTCCCACGTGCTTCCTACGGGGGCAACTGCCCGTTTTGCCAGTGGATTGTCCTGTAATGATTTCCTGCGATCCAACAGTGTGATCCATTACAGTCAAACCGGTCTGGATGAAGTGGCCGAACAGGTTCGCCAGCTGGCAGAAATAGAAGGACTCCCCGGTCACTGGCAAAGTGTTGCACTCCGGCGAAGCAAGACGTAAAAACATCAGGAGTTCAAGTCAGTCCACGAAAACGCCTTGCTCGTAGTTGGCAAACTCGATCGCCAAAATTGCCACTGGTGCGTTGTCGCGTTATTCCCCACCCCCTGATTTTCCACATACCCTGAACCACATGTCCTTTTTTCGCAGCAATATTGAGCAAATGGGGGGTTACGTCCCCGGAGAACAGCCCCAAGGTGATAAGTTCATCAAGCTCAACACCAATGAGAATCCTTACTCCTGCTCTCCCAAGGTCAAAGCGGCGATTGGCCACATGATCCAGCGGGGACTGCAAAAATACCCCGATCCGTTGGCCACCGCGTTTCGCATTCGAGCCGGCGAAGTACTCGGGTGTGATCCCGATTGGATCCTCTGCGGCAACGGGAGTGACGACCTGCTCACGATCGCAACACGTGCTTTTGTGGAGCCGGGTGATCGCGTGCGGTTCGCCAATCCAAGCTATGTTTTGTATCGCACGCTTGCAGAAATTCAGGGCGGCCAGTGCGATGTTGTTTCGTATCAGCCCGATTGGAGCCTGGGGCCAGCATTCACAGCAGGAGATGCGCGATTGAAGCTGGCCTACCTCGCAAATCCCAACAGTCCCTCAGGTACAGCACTTGCGCCGCAACAGGTCGCCGAAATTGCGGACGCCCTTCCCTGCCCGTTGGTCGTCGACGAAGCCTATGTCGATTTTGCGGACAATCATTGCATAAGCCTGGTCGCCGAAAACGAAAAGGTTCTCGTCACCCGTTCGCTCAGCAAGTCTTATGCATTAGCTGGCCTCAGGTTTGGATTCCTCGTTGGCCAGCCACATATGATCGAGCAACTCAGCAAGATCAAAGACTCCTACAACTGCGACGCCCTGTCGATTGCTGGTGCAACGGCAGCCATGGACGATCAGGCCTGGCTGACCCAGAATCAGGCGACGATTCGGGCAACACGTCAACGGCTCTTCGCACAGATGCAGGAACTTGGTTTTGCAAGCGTTGCCTCCCAGGCAAACTTCATCTGGAATCCGCACCCTACCATCGCTGTCGAACCACTTTACCACAAACTCAAAGAAAGTGGCGTGCTGGTACGTTACATGAACTATCCAAACTGGGAAGATGGGCTACGGATTTCGGTGGGCACCGATGAACAAATCGATGCCTGCATCACACTTTTACGTGCGGCCATGTAGCCTCTGGACGCGCTTTGCCTGCGCAAATCCATTGAGCAAGAATCTGTGATGTTCTTTGTTGGAAGAAACGTCACTGACGGGACCTTCTGTCTGAACTGCAGTTGGTCGATTTGATCAAGCTGCTCAATTTTTTGGTAAAACAGCAAGCGTCTGACTGACGACACTTTTCTCAAGACCACCACAAGCTCCGAAGGGTTGCCGCCGGCCACTTTGGTGTGGAGGACTTCCACGGCGCCAAAAAGCAAGTCGGCCCGCCATGCGAGCCGTTGCGTTCATCCGCCAGTCGGTTACCCTGGAGGGCATGAAGGAAACAACTTACGATTACGACATCCTGGTGGTTGGGGCCGGCCACGCCGGAACCGAGGCCGCACTGGCGGCTGCACGCCTGGGGGCAAAAACGGCCCTATTGACGACCAACTGCGACACCGTCGGGCAGATGAGCTGTAACCCGGCCATTGGTGGCATTGGTAAAGGGCAAATCGTCCGCGAAATCGACGCCCTGGGAGGTGCCATGGGCCGTGCGATTGACGCAACCGGAATTCAGTTCCGCCTGCTCAATCGCCGCAAGGGCCCGGCTATGCACAGCCCGCGGGCCCAAGCCGACAAAAAGGCGTACCAGGCCGAGATCAAGCGGCTGGTCGAGTCTGCACCCAACCTCGAACTCCGCCAGGAAGTGGTCACCGATCTGCTGACCGATTCTTCCTCTGGAAAAAAGCGTATCCTCGGAGTCAGAGTGCTTGGAGAGGTCACCTATCAAGCACCCGTTGTTGTGCTCACCACTGGGACCTTTTTGCAGGCACGCATGCACACGGGCGAGACGCAGACTCCGGGCGGTCGCGCCGGCGAAGGAACTTCCTCAGGAATTAGCAATGCCCTCTCACGTCTTGGATTTCAGCTGGCGCGATTTAAGACCGGTACACCACCTCGACTGAACGGAAGGACCATTAATCTCGACAAGGTCGAAGTACAGCCTCCAGATGAAGAGCCTCAACCTTTCTCATTCCTGACCGACAAGCTGACCCAAACTCAAATTCCCTGCCACATCACCTATACGAACCCCTCGGTGCACGACTTGATTCGTGCCAACCTGGAACGTGCCCCGATGTACAGCGGGCAAATCGAGTCGAGTGGGCCGCGCTACTGCCCGTCAATCGAGGACAAGGTAATTCGGTTTGCTGACAAAGATCAGCATCAAATTTTTCTCGAACCCGAGGGGAAAAACACCTTTGAGGTCTATGTCAACGGAATTTCGACCAGTTTGCCGCGCGATGTTCAAGATGCAATGTTTCCACTCATCCAGGGGTTAGAGCAGGCTCAGATCATGCGCTATGGCTATGCCGTCGAATACGATTATGCACCGCCTCACCAACTCCATCCCACGCTGGAAACCAAGGGCGTTGAAGGGCTTTACTTCGCGGGTCAGATTAATGGCACTACCGGATACGAAGAAGCAGCCGCACAAGGTTTGATAGCCGGTGCCAACGCAGCTCTGGCCCTCGCCCAAAAGAATCCTCTCTTGCTAAGCCGCGACACCGCCTACATTGGTGTCTTAATCGATGATCTGGTGACCTGTAGTGTCGACGAACCTTACCGCATGTTTACGAGCCGGGCCGAATTTCGAATCCTGCTGCGACACGACAACGCCGACCGCCGCTTGACGCCGATAGCCTGGGAACATGGCCTGGCTGACGAACCGAGGTGGCACCGTTTACAGGAAAAAATAGCGGCGATTAATCGCGTTCAAACTGTCCTTGAAACGACATCCGTCGACGGCACACCACTGACCAAGTTTCTCCGCCGCCCGGAAGCCAGCTGGGCCGACGCCGTTCGAGTTGCGCCCGCCCTGGCAGAAGTGCCAATCACGGTTGCCAACGGAGTCCTGTACGACGTCAAGTACGCTGGCTACGTCGCTCGCCAACAAGTGGATGTCGATCGCCAACAGCGGCTCGCTGAAAAACGAATTCCCGAATCATTCGCTTACGACACAATGACCCAAATGCGGAATGAGGCGCGGGAAAAACTTGCCCGCATTCGCCCGGTGAACCTGGCGCAGGCAAGTCGAATCAGCGGCATCACACCAGCCGACATCGCGTTACTGCTGGTCTATCTGAAAGGCTAAAACCCCGCTTGCCGGTCGTTCACTGGGCCAACCAACTAGCAGGTGTCGCACCAAACCGGGCCAATCACCAAACCAGGCTGCTAAAGCAAAATGGTTTTTCAGAAAATCTTGGGAAGCCATTATTGTGATCCACAACCCATTGAATTTAAACAACTTACAAAAAACAGACCGATATTGACGCAGTCTGGGGGTTCGATATAATTCGCAAACACATGGCAAACCAGGCAAACCTGGAAGACACGGTTAATACTGCTGATTGAAACGCCCGGTACAATTGCGGTAACAAGAGTTAACTAAGGATATTAAGGATTCTGCGGACAGTTGGTGTTCGAGAGGGACTTTGAGGAACCTGCCTCTGAGGGCCAGCCCATGGCCCACTTCCGAACAATTCCGCGGGCTACTTCGGGCAATTTGGTGCACTTGAGGTAGCCAACTTCACTTTTAGCTATGGAGAGGGGTGGTTGAGACTATGAAAACGGTCTTTACAACCGGCGAAGCCGCCAAGATATGTAAAGTCAGCCAGCAAACCATTATTCGCTGCTTTGACTCTGGCCAACTCAAGGGATTTCGCGTCCCAGGGAGTCGGTTTCGGCGGATCCCTCGCGACCAGCTGTATACGTTTATGCGCGATAACGGTATCCCAACCGATGCACTAGATAGTGGGAAACGCAAGATTCTGGTTGTCGACGATGACCCGGATCTCGTGGAACTGATCGTAGAGCATCTGAATCGGGGCAACCGATTCGAAGTGCGGAGTGTCAATAACGGCTTTGGTGCCGGCATGCAGATCAAGGAATTCCGTCCTGACCTGGTCGTGCTGGATGTCATGCTACCAGACATTAACGGCAAAGAAGTTTGCCAACTGGTCCGGAGTGAGCCCTCGATGGACGAAGTCCGCATCATTTGCATCTCCGGAATGGGAGAGCCTGATAAGATTCAGGCCTTGCGTGACGCAGGAGCAAATGACTTCATGCAAAAGCCGTTTGATGTCGAGAACCTGATGGATCGCATTTGCCAATTGCTTGATGTCGAGGCAGCTGCCTCAAGCTAGTACCGGTCAAGACCTGTTTGGCCCCTCAAGCAGGGGAGCCTGACCAAGGTGCAACCGTACTAATCACGCGCTTCGCAGATTTTTGAAATCCGCTATGCTATGGCGTCTCAGAGGGTGGAACCGCACATCGGTTCCCTCCCGTGCTAGTTGCACACCTCGACCAGGGAAGGTTGAAACGAGGTTTGGCGTCATGCTCTATCTACGACTTTTTCGTTCCGATTCGGTTCACCAATGGGTACCGATCGCTGACCAGACGGCCGCAGCAATTGAACGAGCGCTACTGGCCCAAAAGCGGATACCGTGCCAGCAGGAAGTCCTCTGGGCCTTAAAACGGGATCCTTTTCTGGCCGCCGCAGCTTGTTCCGTACGAGAGGAATTTTTTCCGTCCACTGGGCCAGCCACCGACAGCCTGGCTAGCCTATCAGCACTCGCTGATTGGCTTAGCGATGGGTTGGCGAGTAAGTTCCAGACCCTACTCGCCTCTCCTGTAGAAACCGTGAACGAAGTCACTCCGATCGATGAGCGTCATTACGCTCAACTTGCAGATCACACACTAACAGTGGTCGGAGCATCCTCGGGGATTTTTCCAGACCAACCCTCCGGCGCTGTCTGGCAATTATGGCTTGGTGAATTAAAAATACTCCTATCCCAATGCCCGAGTGACCCCTTGGGACGTCCTCGCAAATTACCTTTGTTGCCCCCAGCCGCTCCCCGCAATTTGTCCGCTACGCCGACAGGCAACGCGAAAAAATCGGCTGATAATAGTGGCTTTTTTCTCCGTCGCGTACCCGGGATTGCGGCCCGTTTGCCGTCGCTAGTCGCGCGGCTCGCCAAAGCTGAAAACATGGTTGTCACGTACGAACAGCGATTGGAACAAGAAAAACTTGCGTCTCTCAAAGAGTTTGCCTACGGGGCAAGCCACGAAATCAACAATCCACTCGCCAACATCACCGCTCGGGCTCAATCTCTCTTGCGCGATGAATCCGATGAGATGCGCCGTCGGAAGCTATCTGCAATTTATGATCAGGCGATGCGAGCGCACGAAATGATTGCCGACTTGATGCAATTTGCCCGGCCACCCGCCCTTGAACTTGGACCGTGTGATTTAGTATCGCTGGCAAGGCAGGTTGTTACCGAGTTACAAAAACAAGCTGAGGACCGGAAAATCTCGCTCACCTTGCAAACCGATAACGATCAGGCGTTCGTTACGGGAGATAAAACCCAACTTGCGGTCGCAGTACGAGCGGTCGTCGTCAACGCCATAGAAGCGGTGGGACAAAGTGGTGATGTGGAAGTACAACTGGAACCGGATCAAGGACCGGAAGTACAAATCGTGGTTCGTGACAACGGGCCTGGTCTTACTGATGAACTCCGACGTCACATGTTCGACCCCTTCTTTAGCGGCCGGGAGGCGGGAAGAGGACTTGGGTTTGGGCTATCCAAATGCTGGCGAATCGTCTCCGAGCACGGCGGTAACATAACTGTCGCCCCAAATCTTCGCTCGGGAACTGCGATTACGCTTGTACTACCCGCAAACGATGTGGTCCGTAGCGCTGCCTGATTCCGCATGGGATGCTAGCAGTGCTGTCAACCAGCAACGAATCGTGCCCACTCTTTCTTGTCAACGGATGACCCGATTGGCTAAGCTAATTCTTTCTTGCCGGTGCGCACCGGCTCGGTGAGTCATGGAAGACAACCAAAGATGGATTGCAAGGATGAACTCGAACCATTGGGTACAGCTTGAACAGGTCACGCTCTGCAAAACGACAGTGGATAAACCCCAAGGCTTTGCACATCACCCCAATGCACTAATCGGTCCTGTTCGACAGGCTATTCTCTGTGCTCGTCAGTTTTTATTCACCGCACAACAGGATAATGGCCAGTGGTACACCCGTATGGGTCATGATGCTGCCCATGTAAGCCAGTCGCTGCTCGCCCACGAGATCCTGGGAAGCAAAATCGACGGCGAGCAATCGTCCGAAGAACTCGTAAACACGCTTGTCGAACAATCGTTACCGCAAGGAGGGTGGAATCGCTTGACTGGAAGTACAATCGACGTAAGTGTCAGTGTGCTTGCCTATCTTGCTCTAAAAACAAAAGGAACCGACCCTACATCTCCGGTTATGCGAGCCGCCCGCTCTGCGATTCTCAACGCCGGAGGGGCTGACCAGTGCAATACGACAACCCGATATTGGCTGGCCCTTTTGGGGCAAATCTCTTTTGAAGATTGCCCTCCCTTTCCTCCAGAGAAGATATTTCTTTCCCGGCATCCCAACCTCGCAGCAGCTTCGGACGAACTGGCTGCGACCGCAGAAATGAACGCAGCGTTATCGGTTCTTTGGGCCCACCGCCCAGTCTACAAAGTCACACCGAAATGGGGTGTACGAGAATTGTTTGTCGATAAACCATCTCGCTGGCCACCGCCCAGTGCCGTGGAAACTCCCTGCCTAAGGCGTCAAACCGGGAGTTGGTGGCAAAGGGCAGTGGATCGCGCAACCCAATGGCTGGAACATCGCGGTTGGGTCCCACTGCGTCGTCATGCTTTGCTGCGGCTTGAAAAATGTCTGCTCGAGCGCCCCCAGCCAACCGAGTCAGCGTCCCCCAAAAGGGGGCAAACTCTCTTGGCTCAAATCGCTCTGGCCACACTGGGGCACCACCAATCCAATGCGCTGCTGTCCGACTCAACCCAACTGAGTCCATTGGCACCAAATACCAACGACAACCATGACGTCAAATTGATTTCTCCGCCATCGACCGACACACATACCGCAAACGTATTGACAGCCCTTCTGGAAAGTGGGCTGAACCCGCACCACGATGTTGTCTTCGAAGCAGCAGGTAGATTCATCGACTATGGCAACAAGGTCTTGGAAAATCGCGCGCAAGTTGACGCAACTACGCTGGCCAGTTTGCTGACGGCGCTGACCATGCTGAAGTCGGGAGACCAAACTAACTCAAATGAATTGCCACCTCACCTCTCGATTCACGATGAGGTTGACGATCTCAGGTTATACGACCAGTCGGAAATCAAAACAGGCTTTGACTCCATGGAGAGGCTGGGGACTCGTTTAGTCAACGCGCTGGTTGGTGGTCAAAACCGTGATGGGAGTTGGACTCCCATCACACAGTCTCGTTCTGAAAATAACAAAGCTTCCAGCAAAGTCGCTACGACCGGTACCGTCGTGATGGCATTAAGCCGTTATGGATTGGCAAAAGACGACCCCTCAATCCGTCAGGCCAACACATTTTTGCTGCATACCCAACTGGCCAACGGGAGTTGGAACCACGTTCTGGAAGGACCCTCGATTCACGCCACGTCGTTAGCCATACAAGGACTGCTGGCTACTGGCACCACCACTGAGCACGAGGTGATTACGGCCGGTGTAAACTGGCTTTTGGCCCAGCAAAGCCCCGATGGTGGTTGGGGAGATTTTTCACTCTCCAAAGAGCCCGGTTTTCCTGAACCGACCATGGCAACTCAATCCGCTGACGCGATGTTGGCTCTATTAGCTGCGGACGAATACTCCAGCAATCAGGTCCTTCGTGGAATCCACTTTATGCTGGAACAGCAGCAGTCAGACGGCAGTTGGCACAAGCTCTTCTTTCAATCTGGCAGCCCGGCTGCTTGTTGTGGGAACGCTTACGATCTGGCAACCACAGTAAATCCACTTCGGACTCTCGCTCATTGGGTAGTTGCTTTTGGGCAACAGGCAGACCAAGATGAACCACCTCGCTTGCAGCTCGTGGGAGCCATGTCCGCAACCGATGCGGATTGGTAGTTTCGCCATTGTCGAAAGTTGAATTACGTGTTTCGCCAGATTGCCAGTCACTTACTGCACTCTGTGATTCGCAAACAATTTGCGAAAACAGTCGCCGCCACCCCAGCCGCAACCGGTGATACAGGAGAACCTTCTCCGCCCTACGTTCCACCAACTTGCGAGTTTGCGGTGATTTGTGCCGCCGAACGCGAAGTCATGGGCCTGATTGACCGGATGCGCAACGTCAGGTCGATACAGGCCGCCGGTTTTCAACTCAGTTCCGGTCTCCTCGCCGGAAAATCGATCGTGGTCGCAGTTTGTCCTGTCGATGGTGATGTGACACAGGCCACCGAGGCGGTCATCACTGGCCATAACCCCAAGCTTGTTTTGGCCATGGGCTTCGCCGATGCGCTCATCCCTAGTGCCGCCGCGAACGATCTGGTCGTGGCCAATCGCATTATCGACACTGCAACAAATGGCGTTACGATCGATGTTACCGAGATCACGACCAAAGGATGCCATACGGGAACACTTTTGAGCATCATCGACTTGCCCAACTCACCACACGAACGAACCGAGCTCGCAAAATCACACGAGGCACTTTCCGCTGGTCGAATCGCACTACCGGTCGCGGTAGCCTGTGGTCGGCGTCAGGTACCGATGATGGCGGTGTACGTCATCACCCGCCAACTCAACGACCAGTTGCCTGCCGAGGCCGATCACTTGTTTAAACAAAAAAGTTGGGCAGGCCGCGCTGGTGCGTTGCTGGGAGGAGTCACCCGTCGCCCGGCGGCTGCCACCGACCTCTGGAAACTCCAGGAAAACCTCTGGCAAGCACGTGGTCGCCTGGCAGACTTCGCGGAAGACATGGCAAAGCGGTAATCGAACGGGAAAAACCGTTGTACCACCAGCAAGGTGGTTCGGCCCAGCAAACGCGCGCAACAAGCCAGCCGTCTAACGTCACGCCCGGTGACCGGAACGCGCCACTTCGATAGTCGATTGGTAGTGAACCACTGCTGGAATCCCCCACAGCCTGTTCAGAAAGCATTCTCGCGTCACAAATCGTTATCTTCCAGAAGATCCTCGGCATAACCTGGTGGAAACGGATTTGCCAAGTCATCCGCTTTCGTGTCCTGCTGGGAGGTTGGCTCGGCTGGTTTCTTTTCTTCCTCGGCTGGGTTGTTGTCTGCAGGCATTTGAGCAAACTGTTCTGTCCAATACATAACTTCAGTTGGATCGATTTCCCCTCCGGGCTTGGCAACAGGCAAATCATCCTGTGAAGTATCTCGTCGCCGACGGCGAATCAATTCCGCGTACCATAAATCGCTGTCGGTCGCGATCGACCTCCGTCGTTTTGCGGCGCGCTGAACTCGATGATCACTCGATACGACCGTAAGTTTGCGCGGCGTTGGGTGCCTGGCAATCAGAAATTCCAGCATCGTATCGGCATCAGGATAGTCCCGTGCGTAGTGAACCGTAAGACCTTGGTGATCGACGGTCACTGGCAAACCAGGGGGTGCCCCCGAGGCATCAAACACAATCACGGCCTGTGCAAGTTCCTTCTCGTCGAGCGACGCAACGAGAAAATTCAGAAGTGCTTGTCGCGAACGGTGTAGCCCACCCGGCCCATCGCCACGACCAACAATACCCGTGGCATGCAGCAAGTTATAACCATCAATCAAAATAGCCATAGCGGCGCTAAAATCACACTCTGCAAAGGAATTATGGATTGGCCCTCGGGCTCCTTGAATCCCGCCTTGCTATCCGGGAAAGGATCCTCCAGATCTGTGTTACGACTGGGCCTGCGGCGGAGGCAAACACCCGTTTGCCTGGTTCACGATCGTGTCAGCCCTAACACGTCCCCGTTTGGCTTACCGGTTGGCTCACAATACGCCTTCGTTGTAGTGGTGCCATTCGCGATACTCCTTTTGAAAATGCCGCGAGATCAGGTGGTCAACATCAAACAGATGGGCCAAGAGTGCTGCGCGAATCCACATCCCGTTACGCGCCTGCCGGAAATACATGACGCGGGAGTCATTGTCGATTTCCGGCGGGATTTCGCCGAAATGCTGATCACGTGGAAAAGGATGGAGAATTGGCGCGTATTGCTTCATCCGATCGACCAACTCACTCGTTAAACAATAGCGGGAAAAGTCAATCGCCTCAAAGTCAGCCGCATCTCCAGGAACATTGTGTTCTTTTTGGATTCGTGTCATGTAAAGCGCATCAATCTGCTCAATGACCGGCGCCCCATCGAGTACCGCATCGAACGAGTCGACTTCATGCAAAACTACGTTTCGATCGCGGAGCCGGTCTCGCAAATCGGGACTCAGCTGAAGCTTAGGATGAGGTGGCGCAATAAAGATGATGCGCACATTTTCATAACCAGCTAACAGCATCGCGAGTGACCGAACCGTTCGTCCACGACCGATATCACCACAAAAACCATACGTCTTGTTTGCCAAACCGCGTGTAAGATCGGCATAGCCGTGCCTCTCTTTCAAGGAATCAAACCGGTTTAATGCCGGTGAATCCTTTGGATCGGTAAACTGAAACGTTCTTTGGAGGGTATAGATATCCAGCAAAGCCTGAGTAGGATGTTCGTCTGCCCCCGAACCCGCATTTACGATAGGAACACTTCGATTTCCGGTCTCTTCGAGATCATTCATCAAATAGGCACACGACTCTGCCAACTGGGCAAGTTTGCTTCGCATGATGATGACATCGAAATAGCTGCTAAACATGCGAATTGAGTCAAATCGTGTCTCCCCCTTGGCTTCGGAGGATGTCGAGGAATCTCGGACCTCGTTACAGGTCATGCCAAGGATCTGACATGCCGCCATAAATGAGAGAAAAGTTCGCGTGGAAGGCTGTGTGAAATAAAGCATTGCCCGCTTGTGGGGCAAGAGATTAATCAAAAAGTCCTGTCCATCACGACTTTTGGATATCTGGCGAATCATATCCGCCGTGCCTCCAAGTTGCTCCAAAAGCTGTTCAGAAAACTGCCCTGAAAAGATGACATGTCTGAGACGATCATCCCGTTGAAGGTCGGGCACCTTCACACGAATCGGTCGCTGCAAACGTGATTCGTACTGAAGTAAATCACGCTCATCTTGGGTCATCGATTTCATAACAGGAAGCATGTCGGCAAAGGTACCTTACTGGTAAAAATACGGGCGCGAAAACGAACCAATGGGTCCCATAACCCGGTTATCGCATACCGCGAATCGAACCGTCAAGGGATTGTAGCCAACCTTGTATTCGAAGCATTGATCACCGACTGCCATCATGCCGAAAGTCCAGGACTACCAATCATTGCGAAACCCGCCAACGCGCCTCAAATAGCCGAGTCATTAATACAAACAGGGTACTATTCCACACAGCAGACCAGGCAATGAAACCAAAGAACAAGGGCAATGCGACGCCTCCCTGGACCTCGTCGTGTATCTCTAACGGTAGGGCAAACGTTGCGGCAAACGGAGATAGCATCCCGCAAAACTGTACGACCGTCGCTCCCTGTGAAGATGGGAAAAAGGTATCGGCGAAAAACCCGATGGCAACCGGACCTGTAAATAAAGAAACGGTCACCAGGTAGGTGGTGGTCAGACTGGTCGACGTCTTCTGAAAAATGGTGGAGCAAAATAGTGCGGTCACCGCGGTCGTCACACAAGTGAGAACCACAATCAGCAGGTAACCCAGCATCGTCGACAAACTTCCCCAATAACCGACGGGCATCACACATGCCAACAAGACCGGCCACAGCAAAAACGAGGTCAATACACTCGAAACCCTTAAGCCCGATAGCAGTTTACCCCACAACATTTGCGATGGAGTCACCAAGGTTGTCAGCAGCAAATCGAGTGTTTGCCGCTCGCGCTCACTGGTCACGCTGCCCGCCGAGAAAACCGGGCCCACAAGCATGTTGAAAAGCAACACATAGCTTATGTACCAGGGAGCCCAAATCCGGTGGATGTACAAACAGACAGCCATGATTGGTAGTGCCAGCAACATGCTGACTTGAATCACCAGCCGTAACATCAGCGTACCTTGGCTGAAAATTTCACTGCGCATCTCCTTGTCATAGATAGGGTTGGTCCTGTCGTCCAAAAAAGTCGTTCGCTTAGGGGGAGCAAAAAGACGATCTGGAAATTCATCCCGCTTGAGGTACAAGCCTATCGCTTCCTGAGCTTCAGTCTCCAAATCAACGACCTCTTTTCCTTCGCTCCCCAGATCGGCTGAGACCAGTAGCCTTCGACATGCGGCGATCCATAACAAGAACGACAGCATCAAACAAGTTATCGGTACGACAGTTACCGCCACGAGCAATCGTGCCCCGCCTAGTTGGCTGAGCTGGTTCCACATGAAAACTCCCACCAAAGCCAATGGCAAAATCAGCAAATACGAAACAACCAGTGAAGCAGATGTGCGACGAAAAAAGCTGCTTGCCCACAAGCTGATCATGCCAAACAAACAAACCGCGGAAATCATCGCAAAATAGGCTGCGAAAACTTCGTAGGGAGATACACCTCCTAAAGGCAAGCAGAGCATGACGATCGGCAGCGAACAAATCATCAAGAGTCCCAGCGGTACCAGCGATGCAAACACCTTACCGAGAACAATGGCTCCCGGTCTTAATGGACTCGCCATTAGCATCTCATAACTCTTGCGCTCTTTTTCACCAGTGATTGCGCCAGCTGCAAAACTGGGTGCCAAGAGTGACACCAGTACGTACTGGCCCAGAAAGAAGAGGTTGACCAGGCGGCCCCCGGCTGCTGCCTGGACCATGTCGAGGCGCTGCTCCTGCGGCCAAGCCAGCAAGACAATGAATCCTAGCAGAGCGATATAGGCAAACAACAGTAAGAAAGCACGTGTCTGCCGCAGGTTACTGAGCAGCTCTCGCTGCAAAACAGGATTCTCAAATACGTACATCTGTTGGACGGCAAGCCTCAACTCGCAATCGAAAACCGATTGAAAACACGCACGGGAATCATCCTCTGCTCGTCCCCTTCACGCCTCACACCTCAATACTCGCGTGGCCAAACTCGGCCCATGACTCTGCCTGGCAAACCGTGCAAACGGAGAAATCCTTCGGCGTCATTCTGATCGTAGGAACCGCCCCCTTCCATACTCGCAACCTCGGCATCGTACAGACTGCGGGGACTGGAACGACCATGAATATCGACGTTCCCCTTGTAAAAGCCCAACGTCACCTCGCCGGTGACCGGCTGTTGGGACTCGCGAATAAACGCCATCAGGGCATCCATTTTTGGCGTGTACCAAAAACCATAGTACACCATCTCAGCAACCTCCGGCGCGATACGATCGCGCAAGTGGACCAGGTCTCGATCAAGCGTAAGTTGTTCCATGGCCAGGTGAGCCGCGTAAAGAGCGGTCATTCCAGGAGCCTCGTAAACACCGCGACTCTTCATTCCCACAAATCGGTTTTCGACCATGTCAATACGACCAATCCCGTTGCGGCCAGCCCGCTCATTCATCTGTTCAACCATCGCAAGGGGACTGACCTCCTGCCCGTCGATAGTAACAGGTAGGCCACGTTCAAACCCCACGGTCACTTCCTCGACGTCGTCGGGTGCCTCCTGTGGCGAGACTGTCATGCCAAAATCAACCATTGCTATTCCGTGGACCGCCGGATCTTCCAACCGACCTGCCTCATAGCTGATGTGCAAACAATTCTCGTCGGAGCTATACGGTTTTTCAGTGGAAGCCTTGATCGGTATTCCCCGCTCCTGGCAGTAGGCAATCATCTCTGTACGGCCAGGAAACTGATCGCGAAACTTCGTGATCCGCCAGGGAGCGATGACCCGCACGTCCGGATCTAATGCTTCAGCTGCCAGCTGAAACCGGCATTGGTCATTTCCTTTACCCGTCGCACCGTGTGCAAACGCCTCGGCCCCTTTTTCGCGAGCAACTTGTAAACAGGCCTTGGAGATCAACGGCCGGGCAATCGAGGTTCCCAGCAAATAAATCCCTTCGTATTTTGCCTGCCATTGCAAGACGGGAAAAGCAAAGTCGCGACATAACTCCTCGCGGACGTCGACCACACAGGAAGTCGCTGCGCCGAATTTTCGGGCTTTTTCATGAATTGCCTGTTGATCTTCACACGGTTGTCCAAGATCAACGTAAACGCAATGAACGTCATAACCTTCATCCTGGAGCCAATTCAAAATAACTGACGTATCAAGGCCGCCAGAATAGGCAAGAACACAGCTGGGCATATACGATCCGGGGGGTAAGGACTAGAGGTTCGAAGTGGTACAACCTATGCAACTTTGGAAAACTCAACCTGATCATTGTGGTTTGCGTCAGGCCAACTGACAACGGGAAAACAGAGGTAATCTTCGATAGCGGGATGAAACACGCATGAGAAGGTCGGTTCTTGGCCAGATTGTTGCAGCCCCTATTTCACATGGCAACTCGACTTTGGACTTCCGAGGGTCCTTCCGTTAAAGGCTGGCAACGGGCAGGTTGCGGCCACAAATGGCAGATTCATTCTGATTCGGCCGAAGGAAATTCCAGGGTATGATCGGGATTTTTTTCGACAATCAGTCGTGCTCCACGGTCAAAGTTCCTGTAGGACCATCCCCATTTTAAAATGACCAACAGCCGATTCTTGAAACCTGTCAAATAGTAGATATGGATAAAGAGCCAGGTCAGCCATGCAAAACCACCCGCAAAGGCAAATCGTCCAATCTCCACAATAGCCCGACTGCGACCGATCGTGGCCATTTGCCCTTTGTCGACAAAGTGAAAATTTTTTCTTCGCTTACCACGCAATTCGTGAAGAATGTTACCACCAATCGCATGTCCTTGCTGGAATGCAACGGGTGCCGTACCGGGGAGCGGTTTGCCAGTTTGATGAGAAAAATTTGCCTGATCTCCGGCAATGAAGACCTCCGGATGATCGGGGATACTTAAGTCAGGTTCGACGAACACTCGCCCCCGCTTGTCGACATCGATCTCGGGAACCCACTTTAAACGGGAAGCTTCTGTTCCAGCCGCCCACAACACGGTAGCCGCCCGGATTTTCTCTTCTCCCATCTCAACACCGTCGGCATCGACATTGGTAACCGGGGTAGAACTCCAGACTTGAACCCCTAGATTCTCCAGGTCACGGGCAGCCCTCCCAGCCTGTTTTTCAGAAAACATTGGCAGGATGCGAGGACCCGCTTCAATGAGAATGACACGTGTCAACCGTGGATTGATACGGCGAAAGTCCTGGGCGAGAGTGAACCGGCTCATTTCACCAATGGCACCCGCCAACTCAACCCCGGTTGGCCCTCCACCAATGATCACAAAAGTGAGTTGTCTTTTTTGTTCTTCCGGATGTTCAATGCGTTCGGCCTGCTCAAAGGCTGACAAAACGCGACGGCGGATTTCTGTTGCCTCGGTGATTGTCTTCAAACCGGGAGCATACTTTTCCCATTCATCATGCCCAAAATAGCAGTGTGTTGCTCCACAAGCGACCGCCAGATAGTCGTAAACAAGTTTGCCGAAATCGAATGTAACTTCCCGGTCGTCGAGATTTATCGATTTTGCATCTCCCTGGAAGACACGAATATTGTGGAACCGCGACAGCATTTTTCGAATGGGAGAAGCAATATCGGCCGGGCTGAGGCCAGCCGTTGCAACCTGATACAACAATGGCTGAAAGAGGTGATGATTCTGGCGGTCAACCAAGGTGACTTCGACATCGCTAACGCCACCCAGTTGCCTGGCCACATTGAAACCGGCAAACCCACCTCCAATTACCAGAACTTGCTTGGCCATCAATCAGCCGATCCTGTTTGGGGGTGAGAATGTCATGGTCCACGTTCCAACCGCAAAAGGAAACCGTCGGCGGACCTTGGATTGCAAACGGTCGTTGCTGTTGCCAGGTTCAATCATGACCTTTGACGCCAGCCTGAAATCCAAGACCTTATTAAACTCAACGTGTTTCTTCTTCACAACTCCGGTCGTGGTTGTCGACAGCCTCAAAGACCAGATTTGAAATCACCAGTGCAAGACTTGTGGACCCACAGCCCGCTTACCAGAACTATTACTGGAAATCCAAGAAATACGGGCAGCCATGATACGAACTAGCCTGGCTGGTAATCCTCGTGGCTGGCGATCCATTCGCAAGCCTACGGTTTTCTGGCAATCAAGCCCGCCTCTGTCGCCGGTGACGGCCGATCAACATCCAACCCACGAGCAGGGCCAGCCAGATTGTTGAGGGCTCGGGAACTGCCAGATTCATGGCTTCGGTCACGGTCACCAACGTGTTCCCAGATGGATCTTGAGAACCAAGGAAAGCAAAATAGTTTTCCACTGCCTGGGGAAAATCCTCGTAATTAGAAACATGGGTCACCACGGCAACGATGTCACCCGGCACCGCCGCAGCATAGGCATTTTCGACTTGTTCGGGCAATCCATTCGATAATAAACCATGCTTCATCTGCCACACGACATGACCCGCATACTCAACCTTCTGGGGGCGACTGACGATGTCTTCAAACGCGTGCCCTGCGGCCGAGTACAACAGATCCTGTGGCCAATCGATGGCGTCTGGAGGTTCGCCCAGACCCAGAGTCCCTGAGGTCCGCGTGCCCGGCAGTTCGTTCAACAGGGCCAGGTAATCATCCATGTCCCCAAGATAATTCTCCCCATCACTGCCTAACAAGTTTTCTTGCGGAGTGTTCGTATAACCATCCCAATTGGTTCCACGCGTTTTGGAAACCCAATAAGGATGATGATGCGCACCCAGTTCATGACCCGCCTCATGCCAGTTGGTCACCAAATCAGAAAATACCGGATGCTCCAAAATCATCTCTGCCCATTGCGGAGTGAAATCAATGGTTAACTTGACCTGGTGCTGATCGGCCTTCACGACCATGTCGCGCAACTGAAGAAAACTTGCCGGATCGGCGTTTTTGGGTTCGCAGTGGACCACAAAGACCGCATACGGATTTGCGCTAACAAGAGGGGTCATCCCCCAAAGCAAAACAAGGATCGCTCCAGCTGCAAACAATCTTCGAATTTTCATGAGGCTAAAACATCCTTAACATACTGTTGGATTTCAGTGGGGATCCACACTACTACAGCGTCTCATTCTAACACCGGCAAAGTCAACCTGGTAACAGAAAGAAGCAAATCCTTAAAAGCTGAGCTGTTTTTTGTGTGTCACACTCTAGTGGACATCCAATTTTGCATTTACAAAATTGGGGGGGGGCACTGTGAGACCTTACCCGACTCACGGTGTCGACCAGGGCAATGCGACCATGCCTATCGACCGATGGCCTCAACCTTGTTCGACCTCGCCGAAGACACGGCAGTAGGCCAGGTAGAAAGCAGCCTGCACAGGGTCGACCCCAACCGCATCGGCCAGGGCCAGCACTTCGCGGACGTTGGCCGCCACCTTATGCCGCGTGAACTCTTTTGCTTCTTCGACTTTGGCACGAGTACGAATGTTTTCTTCGTTGCCGATCTTAGAAGTCAACTCCACAAAGGCGGCAATCGCCCCGCCTGGATTGGCAATGATGTCAGGAATCACGGTCACACCACGTTCATAAAGTCGTGTCCTGGCCTCGGGGGTTAACGGATTATTCGCGCCCTCAACCACAGCACGTGCTGATACCTGGTCGACATTTTCTTCCCGAATCACGTACTGGACAGCACAAGGAAACAGAACCTCGACCTGTTGTGTGAGGACGTCGTCGAGATCCATCCGCAGATGCGGCCCTAACTCGAGTAGCGAACGGGCCTTTTCAAAATGACCGTGAATGACCGCATCCCGTAGTTCGCCCGTCAAAGCCGATTCCAAACGCCAACATCCGCCTACGCGTGGATCGGCGATGAACCGCACCTCCATCCCTTCCTGGCTGGCATAATGACAGACGGCCGCTCCCATCGCTCCCAACCCCTGCACGGCACAATGGGTCGAATCAACTGGCCGCTGTTGGTACTTCAGGAGTGTGGTGGCTGCCACCACCACACCCAGTCCAGCAATCCCCTCCGCATCGTAATCAGTTCCGCCCTGCGAAACCGGTTTTCCGGTAAAGCAACTCGTAGAATTGAGTTCATCGCACGCCCACTCGGCATGGATCGGATCCGCTCCAAGATCAAAGCCAAACCCGCCCCAGGGACCACCGTTTTGCCGGAGTGCCGGGGCCACCAGCCGCACGAACCGTCGATAGAGGGTCTCGAATCCCGCACTTCGAGGATCGGCCGCCAAGCCCGACTTGGCACCTCCCAATGGCAAACCGGCAGCGGCGTTTTTGAGCGACTGGGTCCTGGCCAACATGCGAACCTCCTGGAGCGACAAACTCGGGGTGATCCGCGTGCCCCCCTTGCCGCATCGCCCCAAGGGACCCCCTACCGCATTGAGTGTGCTCCAGACCACCACGTAGCCTTTCAGGCCCAGAGCCGGATCGCGCACGACTAGTTCCAACTCTGGCTGGAGATCTTCAAAGCGGGCTTCCAAATCGGCCAGGTCCCGCTTGAAAGTCGACCTGTCGGGTGATTGGTATGGTGAATTCATCGGATAGGTACTTTTCTGGACCGTTGGATCCCTCGGGTTGCTTTCTGATGATCGTCATCGGCCCAACCACGGTCGTCGGTCTCTGGGAAAATCCAAGGGCCTACTCTTCCGGCGAACTCAACCTACAAACCAGAAATCAGCTATCGTTCGAGCCCGCCGCTGACGGCCTGAAACCCACCTTCGACGACCTGTCCTACCGGAACACGCTTGCAAAGTTTGCCTTCTAAGATTACTGCGATTTTTCCACCAGAGTCGTTGAGCACGATTCCCAAACTCTCCAGCCATGTTCGCTATCGTCCCACTTCCGGCGAAGGCCGACAAGGGTCGGTATGGTCCGTTTAACCTTGGAAAACATCCGACCCTCGCAGGAAACAGCCTGTGGCAACTCTACCAAGGGACCAAAGGAACCGTTCGTTTGGTTGAAACACCAATCGGCCCTATGCAGCGCAAAAAAACACAAGTGTCCGACCAGACACCTGTGTTTTTTGTGTTTCTAATCTTCGGCTAAAAGTTTGCCGTTTTTGGAAAAACCATTCGAGGTCCAAACATGCCTTTCAAACTGTCCGCTGCCGGCGACAGAAATTCCATCCGAGTGCAACCAATGCGGAGAGGGCCAAAACGAGCCCGGTTGGCTCCGGAACCGCCTGCGCACCAAGAACAGCGCCCGCAACGAGCAGGTCGGTGTCGGCCACAAAGGCCATTTGGTCACCAATGTCAAACACTCCGATCGACGAGTTACCCACAAAGTCAATTTTCAGTTCGCGAAAAATATCGCCCTGAGCTGTGTTGCCTTGCAGTGCTATCTCGTCCCGATAGGTTACATCGACATCCCAACTACCGAGTTGGCCACCGGCAAGGGCAAACGTGCTACCAGCACCCGAATTGGGTGTGTTTCCCCCGAAACCAGTATCCCAAACAGCATTCGCTGCCCCGGCACTGAACTCCAGACGCATACTATCAATTCCGGGAGCTCCCGTTGGAAAATTCCCAACCTGACGGAGAATCCAGGGGTTTCCCAACGTGTCGCCAGTCGTACCCAACTGCCAACCCGTACCACTGGCGGTGCCCGTGGACTGGTCCCAGTTGACCGACTCCATCATCCCATTGATGAATTGCACATTGATCTGAAGCCCTGCGTTCATATCCGTGCCAAGAACGGGCATTCCTGGATCGGAAGGTTGTAAACCTATCGTTTCGTGAGTGGTTCCGGGGGTCGCAACAAGCGTATTGATGATTCCCGCCGCATGAACGTTTAGGGCAGTGGTGACCACTAACAATCCGGCAACCAGTATGGCGTTGATTTTTAATTTCGACGTGCTGTAGTGAGTCATTGTGTTGTCTCCTCGGAATGCAGGTTTGACTTGAAGTGGGTAATGGACCATTCATCGCAACAGAAACCCCAAAGGAATTCTGCAAAGATCACTGCCTGGCGCAGATACCCTTCTGGTTCTTGCAAAGCAGATTCAAGGCGAGGGCATTTTCCTGGCCACTCGCGGGGAGGCACGCTAAAAACGAGTTGAATTTTTATGGAGCCGTGTCGTCGTGTGCTGCCGAGGGGGAACTCAGCATTTACAACAACGACCCGACAGCTGGAGAAAATTTTGGTCCTGAAACGACGACCAAAAATTTTTCAAGGGCACCAGGTCGGCAAGAATTAATGCGAAACAGAAATCCCAGTTTGCAGATTGTCTTTACACCACCACTCCCACCACAGAGTGAATGCCTTCCCCCCCTTCTTGGGAATTGTTGGATTTGAACCCGTGTTGAGAATTGATCCCATCGGTGGTCCGTGCGCGGACTGTGTTGTTGTCGTCACGAAGTCGAAAGGGTTGAAAGGGAAGCATAATGAATTTGAAGAAAATGATCTGTTTGTCGCTGGTTATGTGTCCGCTCGCACTGCCAGGTCTGCTAGTAGCTGCCGTCGTCTGGGATGAGGCCATCGATGGTTCACTGTCAACCGACCGACAAACACCGACCGACTTTGGTTCGCTGTCCGTTGGTAGTAACGACGCGATAGGAACTACCGTGAGCGGTATCAGCAAGTTTTTCACATTCAACATTGGCGCCAACGAAGAACTCTCGGCGCTAATCGTAGAAGATTGGGATTCAGCCGACGACCTTGGCTTTCTGGGTATCGTCACTGGAGACACGTTCACTGTTGACCCGGCTAACCCGAATGTGACCGATTTACTCGGCTATGTGCATTACGGTGAACTTGATGTCAACCAGGATATCCTACCAAGCATGGGCCAGGGTCCGGGGTCACAAGGATTCACGCCTCCACTGGGTCCGGGTGACTACAGTTTCTGGGTCCGCCAGGGCGGTGCCGACGCTGCAACGTGGGATCTGAATTTCGTGGTCACCACTCCAATTCCTGAACCAACTGCAGGTTGGATCTTGTGCAGTGGAACCATAGCCCTTCTGACGTGGTGGCGCAGCAAACGCAAACCTGCTTAGAAATTTCGAGCTCAAAACCACTCCCGGTCCAACCTTCAACACCACCTCTGGAAAGCAGGTTGACCGGAGCGCCTTACACGTCGCGTGGGAGCACCCAAACGTTTGGACCAAATTTTGCTTTGCTTAACCGTTCATTTGTTCCTCGAGAAAGGAAAATCCTGTGGTTCGCCTTAACCTGATCCAACTTTATTTATTGAGTGCGATAATCGCAACTTCTACTACGGTTCCCGTCATGGCATCCGTCATGTGGGACGAGAGTATTGACGGCGATCTCTCTGGCGATTACCAGAGTCCCACTGCCCTCATACCCATCGGAGTCAACAACCAGGTTCTTTACAGCTCTGTCTCTGCAGACCGGGAGTATTTCACCTTCGATGTTGATGCAGGTGACCAACTAGCGGCAATCATTGTCGACAACTGGACATCCACCGATGACAAATCATTTCTGGCTGTGGCCTCAGGGAACCCCTTTCCCACACCTCCAACCAGTCCGGGACCGAACCCTGCTGTGATGTTGGGGTATCACCATTTCGGCGTTGCAGATGTCGGTTTGGACATTCTCCAAATTATGGGTGCAGGTCCTGGGAGCCAAGGGTTTAGTGGTCCCCTCGGTGCAGGTACCTACACGTTCTGGGCTCAGGAAACGGGACCCAACGCAGCGGCGGCGACCCTTAACTTTGTAATCACGCCGATTCCGGAACCAGCAACTGGAATACTGCTGGTAGGTGGATTGGCAATGTTGACGTTAGGTCGGCGCTGGGCGATTTAAACCCCATGTTTCAATTGGCGGCTCTGTTTCAGACCCGCCAAGCAAGGAATCAATCAGGCACCCAACCGCAAAGGTTGGGTGCCTGATTCTCCTCTTGAAGAAGGCAAATGGTTGCGCAAAACACAACTGGCCAGACGACTTTAGTCGAGTCATCCCAGTTCTTGGACTTTCGCTCCTGGCGAGCCAAGTCCAACCCGGCCCACTCTTGGATGCTCGTAAGAGGATCGCCACAAAAAGCTCAGGCGGCCCCGCTTTTGGATTCGCAAGAAAGGTCGCGGTTGACCGAAAAAGTATCGGTCCGTGATATGCCCTAGTTGATCTTGGGGCTCTGGTAACCGAAGTTCCAGCGAATCGTCACCTGGATCCGATGGTCGTATGCCTGGCGAAAAGACGGACCAGGGGGGGGTAGGTTTCCATATGATTCAGCAGTAATTCGGCGACTTCCGAACAGGTAGGCCATGCCCATATCGACCGACGGGGTCGGGCTCCAGATGATATTGGCGCTTGCGTAGTGGCTGTAGAGGTATGTACCTACCGAGTTATGCTGTTGCGCAAATCCTGAATCGAATGCCAGGTAACCGTAGGTGACCGTCGAGCGAAGCACGTTGGTCCACCAATGCTCGTAGGCAGCCCAGGCACCGACAGCCCTGATTGCCTTCAATGGTGCCGTTGGATCGTCGTAACGAATGGGAGCCGCATCAAGCCTAAGACCGGCTGTGTCCTGGCTGTAAGCGCCCAGGGCCTCGCCAATTTGCCCAGCCAGGATGATGCTATCGTTACCCCAGGTATCAACCTTACCACTGAGGGCAACTCCCCAACCATTCACTGACGAATCGTAATTGCCGCCGCTCTTAGGCCTGCCCACGGCACCAATCCGGCGATAAAGACCGGCCAGTTCAATGTGGGCCCAGTCGGGCTCGTAAATCCACTTGCTAACGAACGTAGGGAGCCGTTCATCAGAAGCATACCTGTCCGAAGTATACGAAGGATCATCACCGTTGGTCGCATCAAGCGGACCGTTATTAAGCACCATGGCATATTGAGGAGGAAGCCTTAAGAGCCTGACTGTTTGGTTAGCCGCTGGCAGGGTCAAGTCGGCTGGAGGGGTTTCCATTCCTAACAGCACAAAATGATCCTCGGGCCATGAAAATGCTTCCAGCGGTATCTTCAAGCGGACTTGCGGGTAACGAACATACGGAATCGCGTTGGGACCTTCGTAATCCAGATTATTGGGTGCTGCATCCTGGTTGAACCAAAGCGTAAAGTCGAGACCTGCCTTCAACCAGCCCCACTCCGCAAAGGCCTTGTAAACTTGGAATTCCGTATTGGTGGCATACCTGGCCAGGTTCAATTTGGTATAGCCGCGCAACTGTCCAAATTCAGTGGGGGTTTTGAACCAACTCTCGAAGTTCGTTTGATTCGGACTGAAGCCGGTACGGTTATCCCGCTCAGTAGCGACCCCAGTTACAGGAATTGACGACGTGACCAGTTCCCGGTAGATCGGTTCCTCAGGATCCAACCCTAAAGCGTTAAAATCGTGCAGGCTGTCAAACCAAATAGAGCCCGTTACCCCAATCTCAACCTGGCGACCTGCCAAATCCAGAGGCTTCGGTGCCTGAGGAAAACAAACCTTGCGGGCCTGGCAATCGGAACTCCAATCGGTTGCGGCAACAAGGCTTGGTTTTTCGAGCTGGCTGACTTGTTCGTAGGTAAGGAATTGACTCTCGGCACGAGCCACCCTGACCTCTGCCTGCACCGGTGGCAAGCGGCGAATTTCAGGCGGCCAATACGGTCTGCTATCGGAGGAAGCCAACGGCTGCCCGCACCTTCTCTGGCAGTGCTGGCAGCGGCGACTGGGCCCATAAAACCGTGCCACTGGCAAACGTTATCGCAAGCCAGCACTGTACGGTTTGCCGTACGGAAAACGGCCGTACAACAAGCCCACGCACAAGAAACTGCCAAAACAAACGCAAAACAACCCTCGTTCCGATTCAAGCATAACGACTTGGCCAGCTGAAGCCGAGCAACCATTTACCTCGGCGAGGTCAAGCCGGCAGCAGTGCTGTCAGCCCGACAAGATCCCCCCTTCTCGGAAATATCGGCAAAATCGATAGAATTGTGCCAGTTTATCCTCGCCAAGAATTTTTGGAAGATTTTTGTGACGTCCACCACCGATCCAGGTGCCACCTAACGGGGGGAGAAGCGACCGGGAAAATCTTCCCAGCCCCATGGCAGTCGGTTTGAATGGTGCCCACAATGTTGAGACCGGTTCTACATTTTTTTCGTTGGCTGATCGGCTCACAGCAGAGAAGGGCGCCCTCGAAAACGCCCCTCCCATTTCAATAGGAAGGCAACCATTTCATGCATCGAGTTTTGCTATTAGGCGCCGGAAAAATCGGGCGGATGATCGCCCACCAATTGTGTGGCACAGGGGAATACGAGTTGCTTGTTGCCGACGCGAACCAGGAGGTCGTCGAACGACTGGGCAAACAACTCGATATCGGTGTGCAAACCATCGATGCCACCAATGCTGGGGAGTTGGCCCAGGCAATGGAGCACCGCGATACGGTTATTTCCGCGCTGAGCTACCGACATAACCCGCTGATCGCCGAAACGGCTTTGACCGCCGGTCTCAGTTATTTTGATTTGACCGAAGACGTGACGACCACTCGCCGCGTGCGCGCTTTTGCCGAAAAGGCAAAACCTGGGCAAATCTTTATGCCCCAATGTGGCCTGGCACCCGGTTTCATCTCGATCGTCGCCAACCATCTGACTAAAAAATTTGAGCGACTCGATAGTGTGCGAATGCGCGTTGGGGCGTTGCCCCAATTCCCGACTGGCGCCCTCAAATACAATCTGACCTGGTCTACCGACGGCCTGATCAACGAATATTGCAATCCGTGTGAAGCAATTCACGACGGGCAACGTATTGACGTGCTGGCGCTGGAGGGTCTTGAACACTTCTCTCTCGATGGAGTCCGCTACGAGGCATTCAACACCAGCGGTGGGTTGGGAACTCTTTGCGAATCGCTCGATAACAAAGTCCGCGAACTGAACTACAAAACGGTCCGCTACGTAGGACATCGTGATCTCGCATTGATGCTGGTTCGGGAACTACGACTTGGGGAGCGACGCGAGGTGATGAAAGACATTTTAGAAAAGTCGCTGCCGATCACTTTTCAGGATGTTGTCATCACGTTCTGCACCGTGACCGGATGGCGGGAAGATCAGTTTGTTCAGATCAGCGATGCCCGCAAAATCTATCACCAGGAAATCGATGGCGATCGCTGGAGTGCGATCCAGCTAACCACCGCTGCGGGCCTTTCGACGGTCGTCGATTTGCACGTGGCCGGCAAGCCCCCTCCCCAGGGTTTTGTGGCCCAGGAACAGGTTGACTTTGACAGTTTCCTGGCCAACCGGTTTGGCAGAATCTATGATTCCCAGCTAGCCACCTCGTTTAATCGGAGCACCAGCTCCGATTCATGAAACCGTTGCGGAGATGACCCGATGACTCCGATGGTGCCAGCAC